>NZ_CP009251.1:1872511-2184596 GCF_001941345.1 Corynebacterium stationis | reverse complement strand
CAGATTCTGCTGCTTTCTGCAGAGGATCCGACTCGCGATATTTCGCTCTACATTAACTCTCCAGGCGGCTCGGTTACCGCAGGCATGGCAATCTACGACACCATGAAGTACTCGCCATGTGATATTCGCACTTATGGCATGGGTCTTGCTGCGTCGATGGGCCAGTTCCTGCTTTCTGGCGGCACCAAGGGCAAGCGTTTCGCATTGCCACACGCACGCATCATGATGCACCAGCCTTCCGCTGGTGTAGGCGGTACCGCATCGGATATCGCTATTCAGGCTGAACAGTTCGCAGCTACCAAGCGCGAAATGGCTGAGCTTATCGCAGAGCACACTGGTCAGACCTTTGAGCAGATTACCAAGGACTCCGACCGCGACCGCTGGTTTACTGCTCAGCAGGCGAAGGAATACGGCATCGTGGACCACGTCATCGATTCTGCTTCCGGACCAATTAGCAACTAAGGGATAAAGGAGAAACTCATTATGTCTAACTTCCAGATGCCTTCATCCCGCTACGTACTGCCATCGTTTATTGAGCAGTCCGCGCAGGGTACGAAGGAAACCAACCCATATTCCAAGCTTTTCGAAGAGCGCATTATCTTCCTGGGCACCCAGGTCGATGACACATCCGCCAATGACATCATGGCGCAGCTGCTCGTTCTGGAGGGTATGGACCCAGACCGCGACATCACCATGTACATCAACTCGCCAGGTGGCTCTTTTACCGCGTTGATGGCTATCTACGACACCATGCGTTATGTCCGCCCTGACGTTCAGACTGTCTGCTTGGGCCAGGCTGCATCGGCAGCTGCTGTTCTGCTTGCTGCAGGCGCACCTGGCAAGCGTGCAGCGCTTCCTAACTCCCGCGTCCTGATTCACCAGCCAGCAACCCAGGGCACCCAGGGCCAGGTTTCTGACCTTGAGATCCAGGCTGCTGAAATCGAGCGCATGCGTCGTCTGATGGAAAAGACCTTGGCTGAGCACACTGGCCGCACCGCGGAGCAGGTACGCATTGATACCGACCGTGACAAGATTCTGACCGCAGAAGAAGCTGTAGAGTACGGCATCATCGACCAGGTCTTTGATTACCGTAAGCTCAATGATTAATTTCTAACAGCGCGTGTAGTTAAGAAATAGCGGGGATGGCATGGCGTCATCTCCGCTATTTTTGTGTTTTCCAAGGCCTCAGAATCCCAACTGGTGAGAAATTAGACTGAAGAACGTGATTGTTCTTTATTTCACTAAATTGAGCACTTTGTTTGATGCTTAATGATCTACAATCTCGCGACTGGCGCGGCCTGATTGAGTCTTGAGAAGTGGAAGCATTGGGTATTGCCGGTATTGTATTTGCTGCAGTCACAAGCTCAAAGTAGTGAACTTACATCTTCATAAGAAGAACTTAAGCCGATTGTTTCCTCGCTCAAATCAAGATGTTTTCCCTTTAATATTCTGTGGAACAAACTGCTATGAGCTGGGTAAAGATGCCATAAGTGATTTTGTTCGAGGTATTGTGTTGTGTTCCAATCAACTACATGTCTTCTACTCAAACACAAGCTGGCGCGAGTGATCACAGTCGCGCACAAGAGCCGGAGGAAAGACAGTTCTTCGGCCAACCTTGGGGTCTAGCTAACCTCTTCGGCGTTGAAATGTGGGAGCGTTTTAGCTTCTACGGCATGCAGGCCATTGTTCTGCTCTACATGTACTACTCCGTTACTGACGGTGGCTTGGGCATCCCGCAGGCTACTGCTGCATCGGTTGTGGGCGCCTATGGCGGCTTGGTTTACATGGCCTGCCTGCTGGCATCGATTGTCGCCGATAAGCTCTTTGGTTCTGAACGTACGCTGTTTTACTCAGCAGTTATGGTCATGCTCGGCCACATCGCGCTGGCTGTAATCCCAGGAGTTACAGGACTGGGCATCGGTCTGGTGCTTATCGCCATTGGCTCTGGTGGCGTCAAGACCACCGCGCAGGTCGTTCTTGGTTCCCTGTACACCAAAGATGACCCACGCCGCGATGGTGGCTTCTCCATCTTCTACATGGGCATTAACATCGGTGGACTGCTTGGCCCGCTGATTACCACCGCTATGTGGGGCTGGAAAGGTTTCCACTGGGGCTTTGGTATCGCAGCAGTAGGTATGGCAGTCGGCCTTATCCAGTACATGCTGATGCGTAAGCACACCATTAAAGATGCCGGACACGATGTGCCGAACCCAGCAAGCAAGAACCAGCTGGTTACTTCAACCATCGCGATTATTGCCATTGTTGTCATCGCCACCGTGCTTTTAGCAACCGGTGTAGTCAAGATGGACTGGCTGGCAAATATTGTCACCATTATCGCCCTGATTGCGGCTGTCGTGCTGTGGGTACAGATGTACCGCTCTGAACTCACCACACCACTTGAGCGCAAGCGCCTGATTGGCTTTATCCCGCTATTTATTTCTGGCGTGCTGTTCTTCGCGATTTTCCAGCAGCAATTTACGGTGCTGACCATCTACTCAGATGTTCGTCTTGACCGTGAGATCTTTGGTTGGGAGATTCCACCATCACTGGTGCAGTCAATCAACCCAATCTTTATCATCATCTTCTCTGGTGTATTCGCTGCCCTGTGGACCAAACTTGGTAAGCGCCAGTGGTCCACTCCTGTTAAGTTCGGCGTTGCCAATGTCATCATCGGTGTATCGCTCTTCTTCTTCCTGCCATTTTCTGGCGGTGCAGCAAACTCCACCCCAATGATCGCAATCGTTTGGATTTTGTTCCTCTTCACCATGGGTGAGCTTATGCTTTCCCCAGTAGGTAACGCACTTGCTACCAAGGTTGCGCCAGAAGCCTTCCCATCCCGCATGATGGCGGTTTGGATGATGGCAGTATCTATCGGTACCTCCTTGGCCGGCTCCTTGGCTGCATACTATGACCCATCCGATGCTGGCGCAGAGAATAGCTTCTTTATCTCCCTTGGCGTAGTCTCCGTCATCTTGGGCATCATCCTGCTGTTCATCAGCAAATGGGTAGTCCAGCAGTTTGCTACCTTCCGCTAAACCCCGGGTCTAGGCATCGCTTTTCGCGAAACCTCCTAGCTATTTAATACCGCAGCGCTCGATCTGCCATAGTGGCAAAAGACCGGGCGCTGCGGCCATGTTTATCGGGCTGTCGATAAAGCATTCGCATAGTGGATGCGAGCTGGTGATCGGCGTCGGATGGAATGACTAGGATGGATGTCGCGTTGGTGTGGATAGGACTCCATTTACTAAGGTGGAGTAAATACCGTGCGGCGGGAGAAGTCGGCGCCGCGCATGTGATGGTTGTGGAGAATAATTGCGGCCATCAGTAGACTTCAAGCTTTAAAATTCTTCAAGTAGAAAGATCTTCATGGCACGTATGCAAGAAAGCGCTGACCTGCTTAAGTGTTCCTTCTGTGGCAAGAGCCAGAAGCAAGTTAAGAAGCTGATCGCCGGTGGCGGTGTGTACATTTGTGATGAGTGCATTGAGCTCTGCAATGAAATCATTGAAGAAGAACTTGGTGCAGCACAAGCTGCCGCCGCGGAAAGCGAAGAAAAGAAGCTTCCACGCCCTTCGGAAATCTCTGCTTTCCTAGACAAGTACGTCATCGGGCAAGATCCTGCCAAGCGCGTGCTATCGGTAGCGGTATATAACCACTACAAGCGCATCAAGGCAGAAGAGGCGCAAGCCGCAGCTGCTTCCAGCAGCCGTAAGACCAACAAGGATGAGGACGTGGAGATTTCCAAGTCCAATATCTTGATGCTGGGGCCAACCGGTTCCGGTAAGACCTACCTCGCACAAACGCTCGCGCGCATGCTAGATGTTCCTTTTGCGATTGCTGACGCGACTTCCTTGACTGAGGCTGGTTATGTTGGCGAGGACGTAGAAAATATCTTGCTCAAGCTGTTGCAAGCAGCTGACTTCGATGTTGACCGCGCAAGCCGCGGAATCATCTATGTCGATGAGGTAGATAAAATCTCGCGCAAGTCAGATAACCCGTCCATAACGCGTGATGTTTCTGGTGAGGGTGTTCAGCAGGCCCTGCTGAAAATCCTCGAGGGCACAGTTGCTTCGATCCCGCCTCAGGGTGGACGTAAGCATCCGAACCAGGAATTCATTCAGCTCGATACCTCAAATATCTTGTTCATCGTCGCCGGTGCTTTTGCGGGACTGGAAAAGGTCATCGCTGAGCGCGTGGGTAAGAAGGGCGTGGGCTTCGGTTCCAAGCTCGACACCCAGGAAGAGCGCGAGCGCGTCGATATGTTTGAAAAGGTACGCCCTGAAGACTTGGTGAAATTTGGGCTCATTCCCGAATTCATCGGTCGTCTTCCAGTGGTAGCCACCGTGGAAAATCTTGACCAGGACTCCTTGGTTAAAGTGCTCACGGAGCCAAAGAACTCCTTGGTCAAGCAGTACCAGCGCCTTTTCGAGATGGACGGTGCGCATTTGGATATCACCCCGGAGGCTTTGAATGAGATTGCGGATCTTGCCCTTGAACGCAAGACCGGTGCACGTGGTTTGCGAGCCATCTTGGAAGAGCTTCTCGTCCCAGTCATGTATGACTTGCCGGACCGCGATGACATCGACACAGTCCGCATTACGGCTGAGGCCGTACGCGGGGAAGCAGAACCGGAATATGAGTACACCGACTCAGAGGAAAAAGCTTCCTAGATAGAAAGTTAAAGGCCCAGTTCATTGTGGAACTGGGCCTTTGCTATTCACGGTAGCCGTGGCTATGGCGGTGGCGCTTTAGGAGAAAATATCGTCGCTGCCGACTTCATAAATGCTGGCGGAGGAATCAGACTTCGACTCGGAGATATCTTCTTCCAAATAGCTTTGATGACCGCTATCGGGGATATTAGAGGTCAAGAACGCTAGGACCATGTCAACGACTAGACGGTGGAGTCCAGCAACGTTTTCTTTGGCGTACAGGTCAACATTGAAAAGACTCTGCGTGATGTTGTGTGTCGCCACAGGCAACAGGGTCATCGAGGTCATGAGCAGGTAGAGATCCGTGGCAGAAATACCGGGGCGAAATGCGCCGGAGTCCTGACCGAGCATGAGCAACCGGTTAATGTGCAGCATGACCCCGGAGACATCAGTAACTCCTGGATGTTCCGCAGCTTCGAGTACGGGGTGGGTATTTTCTTCGACCACCATGCGCACCGCATCTTGATTGTTCATGAAAATTTCAAATAGACAATCGACTAATTTGCGCATGCCTTCGACTGGAACCGCTGAGTCAATGACTAATTGATCGCTCGGCGGCTGCAAGCTGTCCATGGCAGAATTAAGGCTTTGCAAGTACAGCCCGCGCTTATCGCCGAAGTGGTAGTGAATCATGCGCTTGGACATGCCGGAGGCGCGGGAGATGTCTTCTAACTTGGTGCCGTCGAAGCCATCGATAGAAAATTGGGTGATGGCAACGGCAATGACTTCCTCGACTGTCACATTGGCCGAAGCTTCAACGTGGTCATTGGTGGTCATCGTGTGCAATTCTCCCTGCGCCTTGTTCTGACATTCCCACAATCCCGCATAACAGTATGAAGGCGTGCCTTAAGTAAGACACGGGTGGGGCGTCATCGCCTTAAAATTTTGGAACTTTCAATCTTACGGATTTACCTCTATCGTGCCGCAAATGCGTCTTTGGTGTTGTCTTTCCGCAGCATTTGCGTTTTGAGGGGGCGAAAACCCAGGAGAAATGGGGGTGATGGTGTAGAAGTCGGCGACTTTGTTTGCTGCTTTTTGGGGTAGGGCAGACTGTGACAGATTGCGCTAGGCTGGGCTTCAATATTTCATTGGCAGTGCACATCGCAGTCGGGTCGACCTTGGAAGTCAATGTGAAGCGACCTCGGGGTTGGATTCGCTGGTGAAGTCACAGCCTGGAGGAAGGTGTTTTCTTTTGTCCAGACATACTCAATCACTAGATCCAATCAAGATCGCTGTTACCGGCGCTGCCGGAAATATTTCCCACTCTTTGCTGTGGCGCATTGCCGCGGGTGAAGTCTTCGGCCCGCAACAACCAGTTCAGCTGCAACTATTAGAAATTGAGAAGGCACAGCAAGCTGCACGCGGGGTGGAAATGGAGTTATTGGACTCTGCTTTTCCTCTGCTGGCAAATGTCCAGGTCACCACTGATCCGCGAGAAGCTTTCGATGATGTCTCGGCTGCTTTTCTTGTTGGCGCACAGCCGCGAACCAAAGGTATGGAACGTGCTGACCTATTAACCGCGAATGCGGCGATTTTCTCGGAGCAAGGCGCGGCTTTGAATGAGGTGGCGCGTCGTGATGTGCGCGTGGTAGTCGTGGGCAACCCGGCTAATACTAATGCGTTAATTGCTTCTGCGAATGCTCCAGATATTGACCCACGGCAATTTACGGCGCTTATGCGCCTGGACCATAACCGCACGGTATCGCAGCTCTCGAGCAAATTGCAGCTGCCTGTGACTGACTTTGCTCAGATTGCGGTGTGGGGCAATCACTCAGCATCGCAGTTTCCTGATATCAGCTATGCCACGGCCGGGGACAAGAAGGTCGCCGAGCTGGTGGATGCACAGTGGGTAGAGGATTATCTCATCCCCACGGTGGCCAAACGTGGCGCTGAAATCATTGAAGTGCGCGGAAGTTCGTCGGCAGCATCGGCAGCCGCGGCGTCCATCGATCACATGCGCGACTGGGTGCATGGCGTCGAAGATGCCCAGCAGTGGCGTACAGCCGGGGTTTATTCCGATGGCTCTTATGGCATCGAAGAAGGGCTATTTGTGGGATTCCCAACTCGTGCGGTCACAGGACGGTGGGAGATTGTGCCTGATTTAGAGCTCTCCCCGGCGCAGCAAGCACGCATCCAGGCATCAGTTGATGAGTTGAAAGCAGAGCGGGAGATGGTCGCTGACCTGCTGAAGTGACAATTTGTCCTGCAGTGTAGAATTATCGGCGTGACTGAGGAAAATAAGACTATTGGTACCAATCGCGCAGATGCTCTTCCTAAATCCTGGGAGCCGCAGGCAGTAGAGCCAGCCATGTATGAAGGCTGGGTAGAAAAAGGCTACTTCAAGCCGGATGAAGATCCTGATAAGGAGCCTTTTTCTATTGTGTTGCCACCGCCTAATGTGACAGGTCAACTGCACATGGGCCATGCGCTGGACCATACTCTTATGGACTCGATTATCCGCCGTAAGCGCATGCAGGGCTATTCCGCGTTGTGGCTGCCAGGCTATGACCACGCGGGTATTGCTACCCAGACCAAGGTTGAAGCACGCCTGAAGGAGACTGAAGGTAAGTCGCGCTGGGATTATGAGCGTGAGGAATTCATCGACAAGGTCTGGGAATGGAAAGATGAATACGGCAAGACCATCACTTCCCAGATGAAGGCGATTGGTGACTCGGTTGACTGGTCACGTGAGCGCTTCACACTTGACGATGGATTGTCGCGTGCCGTTCAGACTATCTTCAAGCAGCTTTATGATGCTGGGATGATCTACCAAGCTAACCGCTTGGTGAACTGGTCGCCGGTTCTAGAAACCGCGGTTTCCGATATTGAGGTCATCTACAAGGACGTCGAAGGCGAATTAGTTTCCTTACGCTACGGCTCGCTCAATGACGATGAGCCACACATGGTGGTTGCCACCACGCGTGTTGAGACCATGTTGGGTGACGTTGCTATTGCCGTGCACCCAGAAGATGAGCGCTACGCTCATCTCATCGGCCACGAGTTTGATCACCCATTCCGTGATGATCTGAAGCTGAAAGTCATCGCTGATGACTACGTCGATCCTGAATTTGGTACTGGTGCCGTCAAGATCACCCCAGCGCATGACCCTAATGACTACGCCATGGGCAACCGTCACAACTTGGACATGCCAACGATCATGGACACCACCGGTCATATCGCTAATACCGGAACCCAATTCGATGGCATGTCGCGCGAAGAAGCGCGCGTCAAGGTCCGCGAAGCATTGGCTGAGCAGGGACGAATTGTTAAAGAAGTGCGCCCTTATGTGCACTCGGTCGGCCACTCGGAGCGCTCCGGGGAAGCCATTGAACCTCGCTTGTCGCTGCAGTGGTTTGTTGCAGTGGAAAAAATCGCGAAGATGTCAGCTGATGCTGTTCGTGCAGGTGATACCACTATTTACCCAGAGGCTCAGGAAGCACGCTTTTTCGAGTGGGTAGACAATATGCATGACTGGACCATTTCCCGTCAGCTGTGGTGGGGCCACCGCATTCCAATTTGGTACGGACCAAAGGATGCAGAGGGCAACCAGGACATCGTCTGTCTTGGCCCAGATGAAACCGCACCGGAAGGTTATGAGCAGGACCCAGATGTTCTTGATACCTGGTTCTCCTCGGCGCTGTGGCCATTTTCTACCCTGGGTTGGCCAGAAAAGACCCCAGATCTAGAAAAGTTCTACCCAACCAACGTGCTGGTCACCGGCTACGACATCATCTTCTTCTGGGTAGCGCGCATGATGATGTTCGGTACCTTTGCTGCGACCCAAACCCCAGAACTATTGGGTGAGGGTAAAGAAGACCGCCCGCAGATTCCGTTTAAGGACCTGTACCTGCATGGCCTAGTTCGTGATGAGCACGGCCGGAAGATGTCGAAGTCTTTGGGCAATGGCATTGACCCAATGGACTGGGTGCGTGATTACGGTGCTGATGCGTTGCGCTTTACTCTTGCGCGCGGTGCTAACCCGGGCACGGACTTGCCGCTGGGCAGCGACGCAGCAGCTTCGGCACGTAATTTTGCAACCAAGCTCTTTAACGCCACCAAGTTTGCGTTGATGAATGGCGCAGGCATTGACACTTTGCCGAACCGCGATGAGCTGACTGATGCCGACCGCTGGATCTTGGACCGCGCCGAAGATGTGCGCGTGCGCGTTGATGCTTACTTGGATGATTACCAATTCGCTCGTGCCAATGAGCTGCTCTACCACTTTGCGTGGGATGAGCTGTGCGACTGGTACTTGGAGATTGCTAAGACGCAGATTCCACGCGACGGGGAGTCTGTAACCGGCCGTAACACGCAGATCGTGTTGGGACGCGTGTTGGATGTAGTACTTCGACTGCTTCACCCAACCATGCCTTTTGTCACCGAAGTCTTGTGGCAGGCACTGACCGATGGCCAGCAGGCAGAATCCATCATGATCGCACCATGGCCAACAGCAGCCGATACCAATGGTGGGGCCACTGCCGATGAGGTTGCACTGCGTCGCATTGAGGATTCCGAAAAGCTCATTACTGAGTTACGTCGTTTCCGTGCGGACCAAGGTGTTAAGCCTTCGCAGAAGGTGCCTGGCCGTTTGGACTTTGCCGCAGTCGACTTGGGCAACCAGGAAGACTTGGTGCGCAACCTCGCTAATATCACCGCACCGGAAGCGGACTTCACTGCATCGGCAAGCATCGAAGTGCGTTTGTCGCAAGGCACCGTTGAAGTATCTTTGGATACCTCCGATGCCATCGACGTGGAAGCTGAACGCAAGCGTTTGGAAAAGGACCTCGCTAAGGCTGAGAAGGAACTGCAACAAACCGGTGCGAAGTTAGGCAATGAAGCTTTCTTGTCTAAGGCCCCAGACCATGTTGTGGCTAAGATTCGTGAGCGCCAAACTATTGCGCAGGAAGAAGTAGAACGTATTAATACTCGTTTGGAGGCCTTGAAGTAGTGACTACCCCAGGTGCAGGCGCAAGCCATGAGGGCGATAGCCACGACGAGAGCATCGATAAGCGCCAGCAAGCGGCGAAGGATATGCTCGATGATTTGATCGAGCAATCGGGTGCTGAATCGACTGGTGAAGAATATGAGATCGTGGATGCCCTTGCCGAAGGTACTGAGGATAGTCCTGTCGAAATCACCGAATCGGGTTTGAAACTCAACCTGAATTTCGGTGATGAGGAAGAACATTCGGAAGTCGCACCTGAAGAAGTCAGTGCAGAAGAACTCGCTGCGCTGGCAGCTGTCGAAGCGGAACTAAATCTGCGGTGGCCTGAGACCAAATTAGAGCCATCACTTAACCGCATCGAAATGCTCATGGACCTTTTGGGCAATCCAGAGCGCTCTTTTGATGTCATTCAAGTGGCTGGAACCAACGGTAAGTCCTCGACTTCGCGCATGATTGATGCGCTGCTGCGCGGATTTCACCGCCGCGTAGGTTTGGTGACCTCGCCGCATCTGCAGCGGGTAACCGAACGCATCGGTATTGATGGCAAGCCCATTCACCCGCGCGATTACGTGCGTATTTGGGAAGAAATCAAGCCTTATGTAGAGATGGTTGACAAGGCCTCGGAAGCCGAAGGTGGCCCAGCGATGAGCAAGTTTGAAGTGCTCATTGGTATTTCTTACGCTGCCTTTGCCGATGCCCCAGTTGATGTTGCAGTCATCGAAGTCGGTATGGGCGGTACGTGGGATGCCACCAATGTGGTCAACGCTGATGTTGCTGTGGTCATGCCCATCGGGTTAGACCACACCGATTACTTAGGCGAGACCCTTGCGGAAATTGCGGGCGAAAAAGCGGGCATCATTAAAGCGCGCCCGGATTCGGAAGACTTCGCGGAGCCGAAAGAAAATATCGCGATCATCGCTGAGCAAGAAAAAGAAGCGATGGATGTGCTGCTGCAGTGCACCGTTGAAGTTGATGCAGGTGTTGCGCGTGCCGGAAGCGAATTTGCGGCAGTGGAATCACGCATTGCCGTCGGCGGCCAGCAAGTCAACATCCAAGGTCTCGGCGGAATGTATGAAGATATCTTCATCCCGCTGCACGGTGAACACCAAGCAAAAAATGCTGCCGTGGCACTGGCTGCGGTAGAAGCATTCTTCGGTGCATCTTCTGGACGCCCGCTTGATATCGCCAATGTGCGCAATAGCTTTAGCAAGGTCATCAGCCCAGGCCGGCTGGAGCGCGTGCGCACCTCGCCGACAACCTTTATTGATGCTGCGCACAACCCACACGGCGCTACCGCGCTGGGCAAGGCATTAGACCGTGACTTTGATTTCGCGCGTCTCATCGGCGTGGTTGGCGTGCTCGGGGACAAGGATGCAGTGGGAATCCTGCAGGCGCTTGAGCCATTCCTGTCGGAGATTGTGATTACCCAGAACACTTCGCCGCGTGCCCTTGATGCTTATGAATTGGCAGAATCCGCACGCGATATCTTCGGCGAAGAACGCGTCTATGTCTCCGATGACCTTCCAGGTGCGTACGCGCAGGCGGTGGAATTGGCTGAGGATGCTGAGATCCAATCAGGCTCGGGTATCGTCATTACCGGATCGGTTGTCACCGCTGGCGAAGCTCGTGCGATGTTTGGAAAGGAACCGGCATGACCAACAATCACAACGCCCCACAAGATATGAGCCCTTTGGGCATGGGGCATGAGCCCACCAAAGACCCACTTAAAGGGTTCAATGGCATGGTCTCAGCCACCTTGCTGCTGGAAGCAATCTCCATCTTCCTGGGACTACTTGTGGTGTTAAAGATTGATGGCGGTTCTTATTGGACGACCTTCAACTGGTTGTTCATTACTGTCTTAGGCCTTATTCACCTGGTCATGTTAGGTTTTGCACGCAAGCCATGGGCGATTTCGACCATCATGGTAGTGCAATTTGCCGGAGCCATCGGCGGCATTTTGGTGCACTGGTCGATTACCGCAATCATGATTTTGTACATCGCCGTATGGGGCTTTGGTCTGTACCTGCGCTCAATTATCGTCGAGCGCATGAAGCGTGGTTACCTGACAACCCAGCACTTAGAGGCTAAGAAGTAGCCATGCGTTATGCATATTCGGGTCTCGCCGCAGTCTTTTGTCTTGCGGCGTTACTCGCTAATCTCGCAGATTTACCGACGCTTATTGCGTTGGTATGTCTGGCTGCGGCTGCGGTCTTTTTGATATTGGCGCTGCGGACTAATCAGACCCCGCAACCGGGCAAAGACCGTGAGCTTGACCGGGCCGATTTATCGGATGAGCAGGTAGAAAAGATTCAAGCTTTGCTTGCCGATGGCCAATTTGGCACCGCGGTTAAACAAATCCAGCTGTGGTTTAAGTACGTCTCCTATGACGACGCGGAAGCCTTTATTAAAAACTTCCGCTAATTCACATCCCCCAACACTGCAGTGGATTACTGGCTCGTCTACGATATCTACCATGACTGAACGTACACTCATTCTTATTAAGCCAGACGGCGTTGCCAACGGCCACGTCGGTGAGATCATCGCACGCATCGAGCGTAAGGGCCTCAAGCTCGTCGAATTGGATCTGCGCACCGCAGACCGTGAGACCGCTGAAAAGCACTACGAAGAGCACTCTGATAAGCCATTCTTCGGTGAGCTCGTAGAGTTCATCACCTCCGCACCACTGGTTGCTGGCATCGTTGAAGGCGAGCGCGCTATCGATGCATGGCGTCAGCTGGCTGGCGGCACCGACCCAGTATCCAAGGCAACCCCAGGCACCATCCGTGGTGACTTCGCCTTGACCGTTGGTGAAAACGTTGTTCACGGCTCCGACTCACCTGAGTCCGCTGAGCGCGAGATCGCAATCTGGTTCCCAAACAAGTAAGAAATTCTTAAAGAAGTCGAACTCTTCGTCTGACTCTTTAGAAACCAAACGTCCCAGTAAACACTAAGTGTTTACTGGGACGTTTCTTTGTTTACCGGGAATCTAACCTGGAATTCGTTGGCGGGCGCAGACTTTTAGCGATGCCCAATCTGTGTCAGGTTGCGGATTCCATCTGGGGTGACGGTGACTTCCCAGCTGAGCTGCTTTTGATACAGTGCCTGCCCGGAAATTTTGATGATGCCATCAGTCTGGAGAGCTTTGATACGGGATACTAGGGACTCGGCATCTTCGGCATTGTCCATATCGCAGTTGAGCAGCTTCCCCAGCACGTTGATGGAAATAGTATTGCCATCGACTGCGCCCACGGCAATGAGCGCACCTAAAATATCGCCATTGGCTTCTACTGCGTCCATGCGTGGTTGGGTAACGCCCTCGAGGCTTTGCTTTTCGGTGATGGCCTTAATCCGACGTTTACCCACGCGAAAAGATCTTTGGAACATTGCCCACATGCCAAAAGACCCTCCGACACCTAAGAGTGCGCCACTAAATAAGGCTGCAAGCAAAGGTGGTGTCGGAAGGCTTGATAGTCCCAGTGCGTCGATCGGAATAGCGACCAACCAGCCTAAAGCGGGCAGAAAAGGAGCCCACATTTGCATGGCTGTGTAATCGCCACTTTTGAATTCGGTGATATTGGACTGGACTAGCTTCGGTCGTTCGCGGAAAACCTTAACGCCATAAACAACGGATATCGCCAGCAGCGGGATTGCTAAAAGACCGAACGTTAAAGTGCCGGTTTCAATAGCACCGATAGCTAGTCCGATGGGCAGCCCTGTCCACAAAATATTGCGAAGACTCATCTCATTTTGGGAGCGGTAATGCTGAATATGGCTATTAACCGGGGCATTTGGAGCAAGTTCTCCCGCCGGCCGATGGGATACTTCAGCACTAAATTCCCGCCCAGAGACTTCATCCATGAAACAAAGCTTAGCGGTGCCATACTAAATATGCACGGACTTTTATGCATGGCAAACTCGCAAGTTCACTAGATGTGGAACAATGGGAGCCATAATTTCATAAGGCTTTGAAGATTTTCACTTTTATGACAAAGCTTTTCCCTTGTGTGGCGGCAGCGTTGACCCAGCACATGCCAGTGCCTAAGAAAATAGCAGTGGCTTGAACCTAAGCAATACGTGCTTGGTGGCAGGTGCTCGCGAAGACCCACGCCTGCGCCCGAGGGAAAGGCTTTAAACGACCTATGACGGGAGCGTGGCCGATGGCTACAGCAGACGAAAAATTAAATGAACAACTAGCAGGTGCCGCTGCATTGGCAGGGCAAATTGATAGGCAACAGCTCGCAGAGAGGACCCGCGTTTACACGCTGGCAAAGCAATTGGGAATTTCTTCCAAGGTGTTGCTGGAACAGCTCGGAACCATCGGAATTTCCAAGAAGGCACAGTCAGTGCTGTCAACCGCGGAAGTCACTCAGCTTCTAGATTCCTTGCAGAGCGCCCAACCTGAGGCACCGTTGAAGGAGCCTGCCCCGAAGAAGGCCGCAAAGAAATCGGCGAAAACCACAAAGAAGGCCACTAAGGCCACCAAGAAGACCGCATCAAAAGCTACGAAAAAGGCTACGAAGAAGAGCACTCCTGCGCCTGAGGAGCCAGTAGCTGAAGACTTGGCTACGGAAGCATCGGCGGCAGAAGCGGTCGAAGAACCAGCACCGCAGGCACAAGAGCAGGCTGAAGAGCCAGCAACAACAACGCGCAAGCGCAGCCGTACCCGTCGAGTCGTCAAGCGTGCTGCGGCTCCTGAACCAACGGCTTCTGACGCAGCGCAGCCGTCTTCGCAGGATGCGGAGCCATCAGAAGCTGAGAACGCTGCCGATTCTGCTGAAGAGGGAAGCGGAGACAGCGATAAGCTGCGCTACCGTGTGCAGAAGAATGTAGAAAATGAGATCCACCAAATTGAAGGCAAGGTGGAATCGGAACTGGCTGCTGTTGCCTTAGAGGCATTATCGGAAACCCACAGTGATGACGAGGCTGAAGGCACCGAAAACGATGAAAACACAGACAACACCGATGACGTCGTTGCTGATGCGCCGGTAGAAGAATCCGCAGTAGAGGAATCTGCAACAGCTGCGCAGGATACGGAGGCTGCTGCCAAGGAAGATGATGTCTTAGCGGCCTATGCGCCAATCTTTATGCCGCCGCAGCCAGTCAAGGCTAGTGAGACAACCACCCGTGCAGCGGCGTCTAAGGACGTAGAAGACTTCGCTGATGATGCAGATGGCCACGAAGAGGAATCCTCGGATGCAACCTCAACGCGCCGTCGTCGTGGACGCCGTGGCACCTCCCGCGGACGTGGCAAGGAAGTAGTAGTTGAGCCAGAGGCGGAGAAGAGCAACGATGTCGAAATCATCGATGAACCACGCGGCATTAAAGGCTCAACCCGTATTGAATCCCAGCGCCGTCGTCGTGCAGAAATGCGCTCCAAAGACCGCGAGAACCGCCATGTTGTCACGCAGGCAGAATTCCTGGCGCGCCGGGAAGCTGTAGAGCGCACGATGGTTGTCCGCGAGCGCGAACGCCACGACGGACATGGCAACATCACTCAGGTTGGCGTCTTAGAAGACGGCATGCTCGTCGAGCACTTTGTCACCGATGAGACCAATACGTCGATCATCGGCAATATTTACTTGGGACGCGTACAAAATGTGCTGCCTTCGATGGAAGCGGCGTTCATCGATATCGGAACTGGTCGCAATGGCGTCCTATACGCCGGAGAGGTCAATTGGCGCCAGGCTGGCCTAGGTGGTCGTGCGCGCAAGATTGAACAAGCCATGAAGTCCGGTGACCAGGTCTTAGTACAGGTAGCCAAAGATCCCGTGGGCCATAAAGGTCCGCGTCTAACCACGCAGATTTCATTGCCTGGCCGCTTTTTGGTTTATGTTCCGGGTGGACGCAATGCTGGTATTTCGCGCAAGCTTCCAGCACCTGAGCGCAAACGCCTACGTGAGATTTTGGACAAGGTCGTTCCGGAACAAGGTGGTGCGATTATTCGCACGGCAGCAGAAAACGTGGCAGAAGAAGCAATTGCTGCCGATGTCAACCGCTTGCATGACACCTGGAATGAAATCCAGGAAGCCGCGGAGAAGGAAAAGGCTTCCAAGGGAAGCGAGCCGGTGGCTTTGTATGAAGAACCACAGATGCTCGTTAAAGTCGTCCGAGACTTGTTTAATGAGGATTTCGATCGCCTGATTGTCGACGGCGCACGTCCTTATGACGTCGTGAGTTCCTACGTCAATAGGCTGGCGCCGGAATTAGCGGATCGCGTTTCACGCTACGACCGCGCAGACAATGCCGGTATTGATGCCTTTGAGACCTACCGCATCGACGAGCAGCTGCAGAAGGCGCTTTCCCGCAAGGTATGGCTGCCGTCAGGTGGCACCTTGGTCATCGACCGCACAGAAGCCATGACCGTTGTCGATGTCAATACCGGCAAGTTCACCGGTACTGGCGGCAACCTTGAAGAGACCGTGACCAAGAATAACCTCGAAGCTGCCGAGGAAGTTGTTCGTCAGATGCGCCTGCGGGATTTGGGCGGCATGATCGTGGTTGACTTCATCGACATGGTTCTGCCAGAAAACCAAGAACTGGTTCTACGCCGTCTCAAAGAAGCGCTGGGGCGCGACCGTACCCGTCACCAGGTTTCTGAAGTTACCTCCTTAGGTCTTGTGCAAATGACGCGTAAGCGTTTGGGCTCTGGTCTTTTGGAAACATTCTCCACCGAATGTGAGGCCTGCCAGGGACGCGGCCTGATCTTGCATGAGGATCCGGTCGAAGAAGGGCCTATTGAGGGTCACGATCCACGCCACGATCATCATGGCGAATCACGCCGTGGCCACAAGAAGCATCGCGATAAGTACGAGTTAGCAGGCGAGCAGGATCAGTCTGAGGACGCATCCGATGACTCCAAGCAGGAGCGCGCAGATCACGGTCAGCGCGGTGGCCACACGAGCCGTAAGCAAAGCCGTCGTGGAGCAAGTCGGCGTGGTGCATCGCAACGCGGCCCGGCATCGCGTGGAACAACCAAGGGTGCGGCTAGTCGTGGCGATGACTCCAACTTGGATGAACTGATTGCCGGCATTGTTGTTGATTCCTCGGCGGCCAAGGACAAGTCGGAAAAGTCAGATAACCGTGGTGGTTCGGTAACTGATATCGAGTCCATTGCTTATGCAGCATCCGAGAGGGCAGAAGCGCTTGACGATGTCGGAGAGTTTTCTTCCTACGTCGCCGAAAAGGCTGGACAGAAAACCTATGCTGAGGCCTTGAAGGAATTTGAGGAATCACCTCGCCGTAAGCGTAAGACACGTGGCAACTCACGCAGCGACTACCCACCACGTCCCGAAGATTTCCAGGCGCCCCAGGTAGCAGAGAAGCCACAGGATAGTGCACGGGATGATGAGCAGCCTGCGAGTGGAATGGAGATTAAGAAAGACTCCAAACGACGTCGCGTGCGCGCTAGCAACCGCAAGCCAGCTTCCGCGTTGCAGCCAACTGAGGTAGGCGCGTCGGAGGCTGCTGAGAAGCAGTCCTTGCAGCAGCGTGAGTCATCGCGCGGTGAGAAAAAGCGTGCGCAGGTAGAAGCCGTAACTCGTGGACGTCGCCGTGCAGTGCGTCGGGCTTCGCAGTCCCGCAATGTCGCAAAAGATGCGTCGGCCGCGAAGGCCTCTGCGCGCGGGCAAGACGGAGCATCGCAAAGCGCTGAGCCTCAGATCCAGCGCAAGCGTACCGATGACGGCATGGAAGTAACCACCGTGCGTCGCGGACGTAAGCGTGCAGTACGTCGCGTAGCCGTTCGCGCAGGTAGTGAAGGGCAGAATACGCAGCCGAGCGCGTCGCAACAGAGCGTGGCGCAGGAACCAAAGGCGCAAACCCGCAAAGCACCGAAGGCAGAAGAGACTCGTGGACAAAAATCCGGCGGTCGTACACGCCGTCGGGTTGCGCGCCGCACAAGCAGCTAGAGGTCTAGTAGGCAAGTGAAAGAAGTGAAGTCTGCGACGATTTTCGGATCTGTAGAAGCAGGCTGTACTCTTATCACCTAGGCAAGACATACTCATTGTGAGTATTGGCTGCGCAACGGTCAGAGTGGATTTTAAAGCCGTGTCGATCGCACGGTTTGTATTTTAGGCCTCTCTCGGGGTACTCTTTGACAGTTGCTGTTTAGGCGAAGAATCTGCTGTCCCGTAGGGATAGTGCGCCGCCTAAGCACTGTTTGAAGTAATTGTCCATTCAAGGATGTGGCTTCGACAAAAGTCGAGGCAAGTTCTTGAGCCGAGTTTAGATAAGGGGTAACCCTCTATGTACGCGATCGTCAAGACCGGCGGAAAGCAGTACAAGGTTGCCGAAGGTGACCTCGTCAAGATCGAGAAGATCGAGGGTGAGCCGGGTTCGTCCGTAGCTCTTACCCCGGTTCTGCTCGTAGATGGCGCAGATGTTAAGTCCAAGGCTGATGACCTGTCCAAGGTTGAAGTTGCTGCGGAAATCGTTGAGCACGCACGTGGCCCAAAGATTGACATCATGAAGTACAAGAACAAGACTGGCTACAAGAAGCGCATGGGCCACCGCCAGCCGCTTACCGTAGTCAAGATTACCGGCATTAAGTAAATAGCCACCGAATACCTTTAGAAGGAGGGAAACCACATGGCATCGAAGAAGGGTGCATCCAGCACTTCCAATGGTCGCGATTCTGAGGCAAAGCGCCTCGGCGTCAAGCGTTTCGGTGGTCAGCAGGTTAAGGCCGGCGAGATCATCGTTCGCCAGCGCGGCACCAAGTTCCACCCAGGTGAGAACGTTGGACGCGGCGGCGACGACACTTTGTTCGCTCTCGAAGCAGGTGCAGTTGAGTTCGCTATCAAGCGCAACCGTCGCACCGTGAACATCGTTCCAGCCACTGAGCAGGTTGCAGAAGCAACTGCATAAGTGCAAGCGCTTTAAAATGCGCGACTAAAGAGTCTGGCTCCCTGGTGGGGTCAGGCTCTTTTCTTTTGATGCTTGCTTTTAGGTAAACTGGCAAGCCATAACCAAATTTTTCTCGAGGAGTTATCCGAGTTGGCACGATTTATTGACCGCGTTGTACTGCACCTGCAAGCCGGCGACGGCGGGCACGGCTGTGTCTCCGTACACCGTGAAAAGTTCAAGCCGCTCGGTGGACCCGACGGCGGTAATGGTGGACACGGCGGAGACATCATTTTGGAAGTCTCCCCACAAATCCACACGCTGATGGACTTCCACTACCGTCCCCACATTAAAGCTGAGCGCGGCGCTAATGGCGCAGGTGACCACCGCAATGGTGCGCGTGGTCAAGATTTGATCATGCATGTTCCTGCAGGCACAGTGGTTCACAATGCCAAGGGCGAGATGCTCGCTGACTTAACTATTCCAGGAACTCGCTTCATCGCCGCCGAAGGTGGCTATGGTGGTCTGGGCAACGCAGCTTTGGCTTCCGCACAGCGTAAGGCTCCGGGCTTTGCGCTACAGGGTGAACCAGGTCAGCAACATGACTTGGTTCTAGAGCTCAAGTCGATGGCTGATGTGGGACTAGTTGGTTTCCCATCGGCGGGTAAGTCTTCGTTGATTTCTGTGCTGTCTGCTGCCAAGCCAAAAATTGGTGACTACCCATTTACCACTCTGCAGCCAAACCTTGGCGTGGTGGACATGGGTGATTCCTCCTTCACCATCGCGGATGTGCCAGGTTTGATTCCTGGTGCTGCCGACGGCAAGGGATTGGGGCTAGATTTCTTGCGCCATATTGAGCGCACCGCTGTACTTGCGCACGTAGTGGATACTGCTTCCATTGAGCCAGGCCGAGACCCGCAGTCCGATATTGAGGCGCTCGAAACGGAATTGGCAAATTACCAATCCGCACTCGATGCTGATACCGGACTGGGAGACCTGCGAGATCGTCAGCGGATCATCATCTTGAACAAGGCAGACGTTCCAGAGGCAGAAGAGCTCGCTGAGTTTGTTAAAGAAGACTTGGAAGAGCACTTTGGATGGCCAGTCTTTATCATCTCTGCAGTAGCGCGCAAGGGACTAGAACCTTTGAAGTACAAGCTGCTGGAGATGGTGACTAAGCACCGTAAGTCGCAGCCACGCGTCAAGGTCGATAAAGAGCACACCATCATCCGACCGAAGTCTGTTACGAAGAAGTCCACTGGACGTTTCGCTGACTTCACGGTTAAGCCAGACCCAGAGGTTGAAGGCGGCTTCATCGTCGAAGGCGAGAAGATCGAGCGCTGGATTACCCAGACTGATTTCGAAAACGATGAAGCAGTGGGCTACCTTTCTGACCGTCTGGCTAAGGCCGGCGTGGAAGATGCGCTGCGCAAACAAGGCGCTGTCGAGGGCTGTCCAGTCACCATTGGATTTATCACTTTCGAGTGGGAACCAATGACCGGAGGCGACCCAACATTGGCCGGTCGTGGTCAAGATGCGCGATTGTTGGGAACATCACGTCCGTCTGCTGCAGAGCGAAAGCGCGCCTCCCAAGCACGTCGTGGCCTTATTGATGAGTACGATTTCGGTCAGGATAACGAAATTACCCGAGAATCTGCGAATAAGGACCGCTGGCAGGGTTAAGATCACTTGCATGAGTTCTTCGACAACTTCCGAGTCCCTGTCAGACCTGTTGCCAGAAGCTACCTTGCGAGCGCAGATTAATACCGCGAACCGAATCGTTGTAAAGATTGGTTCTTCCTCGCTGACCGAAGAGGATTTTTCGGTCGCGAGCGACAAGATTGACCGCATCGTGGATGCTGTAGTCAAACGCATGGAAACCACTGACGTCATCATCGTCTCTTCCGGTACCGTAGCCGCCGGCATGCGCCCACTGGGGTTAAATCAACGCCCGCTGGGCCTTGCCGATAAGCAGGCCACGGCTTCGGTTGGCCAGATTCACTTGGCTAATGAATGGTCCCGTTCTTTTGCGCGTCATGGTCGCACCGTCGGCCAGGTGCTATTAACCGCTTCTGATGCCGGCCAGCGTGATAGAACGCGAAATGCCAAGCGAACCATCGATAAGCTCTTGCACTGGGGCGTTGTACCGATTGTCAATGAAAACGACACAGTGGCAACCTCCGAGATGCGCTTTGGCGACAATGACCGTTTGTCTGCTCTGGTTGCGCAGCTGACGGAATCTGACGCACTGTACCTGCTGTCTGATGTGGACGGTTTGTACGATAAAAACCCCGCTGAAGAAGATGCCAAGTTCATTTCTGAGGTGCGTACTGGCGAAGACCTGAAAGAGGTTGCAGCCGGGGACGGCGGCAAGGTTGGCACCGGCGGCATGGCGTCTAAGGTCCAAGCTGCCCGCCTAGCGACCCGCGCTGGTATTCCAGTGCTGTTGACTTCCGCCGAGCGCATTCATGACGCGCTAGGGGAGACACGCGTCGGCACCGTGTTCCACACCCGTCCGGAGCGCAAGCTCAGTGCCTGGAAGTTCTGGGCGCTGTACTCGGCTGATACCGGCGGCGTGATTCGCATTGATGAGGGCGCCGTGAAAGCGGTTACTGAAGACCGCCACTCTTTGCTGTCGGTTGGAATTACTGATGTCGATGGTGAATTCACCGCCGGTGAGATCGTGGAGATTGTGGGTCCAGATGGCCAGATTATTGGCCGCGGTGAAGTCAGCGTAGGTTCCACTGATTTGCGTCAGATGGCGGGCAAGCCAAGCACTGAGCTGCCAGACCGTCTGCGTCGCCCTGTGGTGCACGCGGACTATCTTTCAAATTTCGCATCTCGCGTCTGACTCGCCAGAAAATAGCATGTCAGTGACGTAACCTAGGTGCATGAAATATTTTTTCGGGCCTAGGTCGTGGCCGCAGATGAAAGCTGATATTGATGCTGCTGGCCACAAAGAAGTGGACTCCATCGACCAGGCGCAGGTGTATATCAACACCTCGTCCAAGGCGGAGGATGTCCCAGAGATGCCGGCGAATATTGAATTCGTGCAGCATTGTTTCACCGGCGTTAATCAGATGATTGAGGGCGGTGTTTTAACCGATAACAGTGTCCCATGGTGCAATGCCGCGGGTGCTTTTGCCAAGCCTGTCGCAGAGTCTGTGCTGGGCTTGTTGTTATCTCAGGCGCATCACCATAAACGCTTCGCTTTGGAAGCCACATGGGATGGGGCACGCGAGCTTGATGAGTCCCAGGCGTGGTTGTATACACCGAATGGGCATGCGCCCAAACGCGTCGCCATCTTTGGGGCAGGCGGCATCGGGCAGGAATTAATTTCAATGCTTGCGCCTTTCGGCGTGCACATCACGGCGGTTAATCGCTCAGGCAGAGAAGTACCAGGAGCGGACGTTTCGCTTGCGCTCAGCGATGCCACATCGGTGTGGTCCGAAGCCGATTTCATCGTGCTGATTATGCCGTTGACTGAGGAAACGATTGGGCTGGTAGATGCCGCTAAATTTAAGGCGATGAAGAAATCCGCCATCCTCATTAACGTCGGCCGCGGAAAGCTGGTCAATACCGATGACTTGGTGGAGGCACTGCGCACCGGGGAGATAGCCGGCGCAGGTTTAGAGGTAGTAGATCCAGAACCCTTGCCAGATGACCATCCATTGTGGGGAATGAAAAATTGCACCATGACTCCACATATGGGGGCAAGCTGGCAGGTAGCAGATTTCCATTTGGGTGAAATTTTCAACGCAAATGCTGCAGCATGGGAAGAGGGCAAGCCTCTTCCTACTCTTATCGATCCGAAAGCAGGTTATTAATAATGAAGTACGCAATGGTTCCTACCGTCTGGGAAGAATCCGCCGAAGCACTCGATGCCGCTGGACACACCCAGGTTGAGCTTTCTGAGAATCCTGATTTTGTGTTCTTCTCGGGCAAGACCCCGGATTTTCCAGAAGAGCTTCCCGAGTCCGTGAAGTTTATTCAGGTTCCTTTTGCGGGTGTGGATGGGATCTTGGACCTGATTGCAGATACACACAAGAAGTATGGCGTGCGGTGGTCCAATGCGGCAGGTGTTTATGACTCCACGGTTGCTGAGTCCACCATTGGTCTGCTGTTGGCGCAGCTGCACTCACACAAGCGCATGGCACTGGCTAAGACCTGGTCTGTACGTGATGAGGCCGAAGCGAATACGACCTTCCTTTTTGAAGACAAGACCGTGGCAATTATCGGTGCAGGTGGAATTGGCAAGAAGCTGATTTCGATGCTGCAGGGCTTTGGCCCGAAGATTATTGCGGTAAACCGTTCTGGAAAGCCTGTCGATGGCGCCGATGAAGTATTCACCTTCGATGACATTGATAAGGTCTGGCCGGCTGCAGACTACTTCGTAATGCTCGCACCGCTTACGCCAGAGACCCACCACATGGTCAATGCCGATGCTCTGGAAAAGATGCCACAGCATGCCGTTGTGGTCAACGTTGGCCGCGGCCCTTTGGTTGATACCGACGCTCTTACTGAAGCGCTTAAGAACGGCGTTATCGCCGGTGCTGGCCTGGATGTCACTGACCCAGAGCCATTGCCAGACGGACACCCACTGTGGGACGAAATCAACTGTGTGATCACTCCACACCTGGCGAATCCGCCGTACTCCGTGCGCAAGCGCATCGGTGCGCACACCGTTGAAGTAGTGAAGGCTTTTGAAGCCGGTGAACCACTTCCCACCGAGGTCGACCCGACCCTGGGCTATTAATGCTTCTATCTAATGCCTATCGTCGCTGGTAGGCTATTAGATATGACAACGCCACAGCCGAATTCTAAACCTCGTCCGGAGCATGCTGACGTCCGCGTTGGTGATAAAGATCGTACCCACGTGTTGGAACTGCTCTCTGCGCACTTTGCCGATGGCTATATTGATGTCCATGAATTTGAAGAGCGCACTGGTCACGCAGCGACTGCACGAACCCGCGGTGACTTGGATTCGCTGTTGAAGGATTTACCCTCGGGAAACTCTTTAGCGGCGGTTCCTAGCCTGAACCCGGAAGTGCAGGAGCAGCAGAAGTCTCCACATGCGGTGGCGCCGAAGTCTTCGGACCGTGAGCTCGATGAGCTTATCCAGCGCGGCAAGACTGTACAGCGCCTCGACTCAATTATTTGGACAGTGGCGATGGTACTGTTCTTTGTCTTCATGTTCTTAACTGAATGGTCGTATTTCTGGCTTTTCCCAGTAGCTGCTGTGGGCGGTTCGATTGCGGTGCGTGCGATATACAAACTGGATGATGACGAAGAGGAAATCTACAAAGAAATCGCCGACAAAGAACAATCTGAACGCGCTCAGCGGTTACGTAAAGCGGCGGAGCGTCGTCGGGAGCTAGAAGGCTAACAACAGCGCTAGCTATAGCTGTTGCGTGAATTGCAGGAAAAGGTGCCTACCTGGTGGGAATTATGCCCATGGGGTGGGCATTTTACGTAGACTAGTGAGCATGACTGATCAACAAACTCTAACTCGTGATCAAGAACGTGCGGAAGTACTGGACAAGGCTGCAAAGGCCAAAGAGGTAACCCCTGCGGTTGCCCGGCTGACCACTCCGCAGAAAAATGAAATCTTGCTGGCAGCGGCAGATAACCTGGTTGCGCAGACCGACAAGATTCTGGCGGCTAATGAAGCCGACTTAAACGCTGGCCGTGAGCCTGGCATGAGCGAATCTCTGCTGGACCGCTTGGCCTTAAGTGCAGAGCGCATCGAAGGGATTGCGGGAGGCCTGCGCCAAGTTGCTGGTCTTTCCGATCCAGTAGGCGAGGTCCTCCAGGGCCGCCGCATGGACAATGGCATTGAGATGAAGCAGGTCCGCGTGCCTTTGGGTGTTATGGGCATGGTGTATGAGGCTCGCCCTAATGTCACCGTGGATGCTTTTGGCTTGGCATTGAAGTCCGGCAACGTCGCCCTGTTGCGCGGTTCGAAGTCGGCGCGAAATTCTAATGCGCAGCTGGTGGAGATTCTGCAGGAAACCCTGGCTAAGTTTGATGTCCCACGGGAGGCAGTGCAGCTTTTGCCATGTGAGTCGCATGATTCGGTGCAGGACCTCATCACGGCCCGGGGCCTGGTGGATCTGGTTATCCCACGCGGTGGTGCAGGTTTGATTAACGCCGTAGTCACTGGTGCAACAGTGCCAACTATTGAAACCGGTACGGGTAATTGCCACTTCTACATTGATACTTCGGCGGATATTGACAAGGCTATTGCGATGGCGCTAAACGGCAAGACCCGTCGCTGCTCAGTGTGCAATGCCACTGAAACCGTGCTGCTGGATGCGGCTTTGGATGATGAAGTCAAGCTGCGCGTCATCAAAGAATTCCAGGATGCTGGAGTCACCGTGCATGGCCATGTTGAGCAGCTGCAGGTTCTCGGTGCCCAAGACGTGCACGAAGCAGAGCAGTGGAATGAAGAGCACCTGAGCTTTGATATCCGCATCGCGGTTGTTGATGGCGTCGATGGCGCCATTGCACATATTGCTAAGTACACGACGGGCCACACCGAAGGTATTGCTGCGCAAGACGCTGATGTGTTGCTGCGCTTTGCTAATGAAGTGGATGCTGCAGCGGTGATGCTGAATGCTTCGACTGCCTTTACCGATGGTGAGGTGTACGGCATGGGAGCAGAGATTGGTATCTCCACGCAGAAGCTACACGCGCGCGGACCGATGGCCTTGCCGGAGCTGACCTCTACCAAGTGGATTTTGCAGGGCACCGGACAAACCCGTCCGTAGTCTGCAGATTTAATAGTCGCATGGGCCGGGGTCATTCCCGGCTTTTTAACCGCGCCATTATGACGCACAAGGAGTTCTAGGAAAATGAAGATTGTATTCATTGGCGCTGGTGCCATCGGCGGATACTACGGCGGCCAACTAGCCAAGGCCGGTCATGACATTACTTATGTTGTGCGTCCTGCCACCCGCAAGGTTATTGAATCTGAGGGTTTGACGCTTATCAACCCTGAGGGGACTGAAAAGGTCTCCAATGTGTCCATGGTGTCGAGCCTAGATGAGGTGGAATCAGCGGACCTTGTTGTCTCTGCCACCAAAATTTTCGGCAAACCTGCTCTGCCCGAAAACCTGCCTGAGGGCGCAGCTTTTATGACCACCGAAAATTCCGTGGAATACCCACTGCTGGCCGAGGAAAAATATGGAAAACAGCGTTTCATCCCGGCAGTAGTGCGCGCGTTTATCCACCGTGAAGGTCCAGCCACAGCGCACCACATGGGTGGAATGCTGGCATGGTCCTTTGGTTCTATAGACCCAGCAACAGAACCCTTAGTGCAAGCGCTACATGAAGCACTAGCAGATACTCCCATTAAGGCAAAGATTCATCCAGATATTCTCAGTGATGTGTGGGAAAAGGCCATGATGGTTACCTGCTTTGGTGCTGTAGGTGCAGTGTTAGAAAAGCCCATTGGTGTTTTGCGGACTGAATATCGCGATAGTTTACGCGCGCTCATGGTCGAAGCTGCTGCGACAGCCAAGGCAGCTGGTATTGAGCTCAAAGACGGCACCGTGGACAAAGTCATGTCCTTTGTTGACCAACAAGCAGAAAGCGCAACGTCGTCCATGCAGCGTGACATTCTCGAAGGCCTACACAGTGAGTTGGACTCCCAGGTCGGCGGCATCGTACGCATTGCCATTAGCAGTGGAGCTGCTGCACCGCTGCACCAACTGGTGTGGGATGCGTTGTCGACGAAAAGTGCAAAGCTCCGCGGACAAAAATAACACCAGCGGAGCACAGCGCTTCGAAAAGCTAGAACTTATTCCAGTCTGGTTTTAAGCAGCCATGACCTGGTTCCACTCAGCGCGCTTGGATAGCAGCTCGCGGGCTGCTTCCTTCGCGCCTTCGAGGGAGTGGGATTCGCCCCAGCCGCACTGGACTTCATTGGCTGCAGGAACCTCGGTGGCGTTGAGAACGTCATTGAGGCCCTTTTCCAAAATCTCGAGGAAATCTTCGGTTTCAACATTGAGCATGAGGGCATAAAAGCCGGTTTGGCAGCCCATTGGGGAAAAGTCGATGAGCGCATCAGTGTGATTGCGCAGGTGCTCAGCCAGCATGTGCTCTAAGGAGTGCACGGTGGGCATCTCGAGGTGTTCAACATTAGGCTGCTTGAAGCGCACATCGTACTTCACCAGCACATCGCCACCAGGTAGTTCCTTGCGGTCAGCAATACGCACAAAGGGGGCCGCTACCGCGCGGTGGTCGAGATTGAAGGATTCAACGTTCATCTTCTGTGGAGTATCAGTCATGGCTCCCAGGGTAGTAGGAATCTTCTCAAAATGTGACTTCCTGCAACCTAGAGCAGTCGGCGCTAGGATCTTGGTATGTCGATGTTGGAACGTGAGCTTGAATCAGCCCTTGTCAAAGCACTCAAAGGCCAGGAGTTCACCGGCGCTGGCAGTGTGTGGGTCAAGCCCGTAGCAGGTATGGCTAATGCCTATATCGCAGTGGAGACACCTACCGGTTCGGCAGAATTTAGTGATGGTTCCCAAACGGCGTATGTCACGCCGGTATTTCGGTTGCTGGTAGATATCGGGCAGGTAGAGACCTTTCTCCCCGCAGATGCCACAGCGAATATGTATCGCTTTCACCAGCGCACATGGGGCGAGCTGTGGGTGCAGCGTCCTTTTGATTTAAGCGATATCATTCCCACCACTATTGGGGTGTGCTCGCAAGCGGAGATTCCTAAGCTCACCGAGCGCCAATTTCTGGGACCATTGAAGATCTTTGAAGATCAGATTGACCTGATGGCCTGGTCCATTCAGGGTTTGCTGGGGCTTTCGCTAGAGCTTGTCGATGGCTACCGGTTGTCCCCGCTGCATTGGAAAACCGTCATGATGGTTCTGGCAGCCAATGGCCGGGATGGACGCGCAGCATTGGAGCACACGGCACGGCTTATCGATGCCCACTATGGAAACAACATCGGTGATGCCTTCTTAAAGCTTCTTGATTCCGTTCCGATGGACCGGTTAAAGCTGTGGTATCTGGTCGGGGCAGATGAAGACCCGGAAGATTTTCAGATGCAGCCGCAGCCTAGGCCCGGAGCGATTGTTGCTTCGCGCGCCGGGTGGCGGCGGCAAAATATGCCTGCCCGTGCCCCGAGCGGCAAGCGCGTTGAAGCAATCGATCTCAATTGGCCGGCCGACGATATCGCCGGCTGGGTAGAGCATACCGTTGCGGTGGTGCGCGAGTTTTTAAACCACGACGTATTTTTTGAGGTAGATGCTCAACAGCTCAACTTCGCGCATGCGATGGCGCTGGAGTGTCAGCTCTTGGATACTTTCGCTGACTATGCGGATTTCTCCCAACCACAGAATTTCTATTTGCAAACAGCCTACCTGCGGATATTTGGGGAATTCTACCGGCATCAGGTCCCAGACGCAGGATGGGTGCAGCACCCGGCGGACCGGTGGCTGCACCCTGGTATTCAGCTGCCTGATGGGGACGTGGTGGACCTATTTGCCATCTGCGAGCAAATCTTCGATAAGCGCGATGGCATGGTCACGGGAAACGCCCTTCCTTTGGGCCAGTACTAGTTGGCTACGAAGAAGAGCTGCTTGTTCACGAACTCATCCATGCCCAGTGGGCCGAGCTCGCGGCCATAGCCGGAGCGCTGGATACCGCCGAAAGGCATCTCGGCGCCGGCTGTGCCAGGTGCATTGACGGCCATCATGCCGGTTTCAATCTGCAAAGCGACTTCTTGGGCGCGCTGGGTATCGGTGGAAAAGACTGAGCCACCGAGACCAAAGAGAGAATCATTGGCAATTGCCACAGCTTCCTCATCAGTGGAGAATTTGTACACGGACGCGACTGGGCCGAAGAACTCCTCGTGGAAAGACTCAGAATCCATTGGGATATCGGTCAAAACCGTAGGGGAGTAGTAGGCACCGGTATCGGCAAGCACACCGCCAGCGCGCACTGTTGCGCCATTAGAAGAAGCCTTTTCAATCTGCTTAGCCAAACGCTCAGCGGCCTCGCGCGAGGATAGAGGGCAGTACTTCGCTGCATCGCGGTCATCTGGAGTACCGGGTGTCATTTGCGTAGCTAGCTTGACCAGCTCTTCTACAAATTCATCGTAGATATCCTCATGCACAATCAAGCGCTTGTTAGAAGTACACGATTGGCCGGTATTCGACATCCGGGTCCACCATGCTTGCGCTGCAGCTTCAGCGACATTATCGGTGTCCAAAACGATATACGGGTCATTGCCACCGAGCTCGAGCACGGACTTCTTCAAATTCTTTCCGGCATGGGCCGCGACGATTTCACCGGCACGCTCAGAACCCGTCAGGGATACGCCCTGTACGCGTTTATCGGCGATAATCTCTTCGATCTGATCATGTGTTGCAAAAAGGTTGGTGTAGACCCCTTTAGGAGCGCCCGCATCATCAAGAAGTTTTTGGATAGCGAGTGCAGATCCGGCACAAATTTCTGCGTGCTTGAGCAAAATAGTATTGCCCAGCATCAAGTTTGGAGCGATAAATCGCGCTACCTGGTAGTACGGGAAGTTCCACGGCATAACACCAAGCAGCGGGCCCAATGGCAGGCGGCGAATAATGGCCTTGCCGTCAGAATTGGTAGGAATTTCTTGATCGGCGGCAAACTGCGCGCCGTTGTCGGCGTAGTACTTTAAAATGGAAGCGCAATATTTTACCTCGCCGACTGCTTCGCCCACACGCTTGCCCATTTCCTGCGCGGCAATCTGCGCGAGTTCCACGCGGCGCTCCAACATGAGATCTGCAATCTTGTGCACGACTTCCGCACGGTCTGCGAAAGAAAGCTTCGACCACGATTTATACGCCTGGGCGGAATCATCTAGTGCAATACTAATATCCGCATCACTGGTGAAATCGTATGTTGCAACGATTTCATCATTAACCGGATTCTGGGTGCGATACTGTTGCATTCTTTATCCTCGTTTCGTGTCATCGGAAATATGGGAACTGGATCCCACTGTAGGCAAAAATGTGACCTGCGGCCATGTTTTTCCTAGTTAACGGCGATGAACTGTGCGAATAGATGCTAGTTCTGCAACCTATGCGCTACTTTTGCACAACGTCTTGAACGTTGAGAGTTGTGGTGGTTGGGTCATCGTCGGTGACAAAAGCCGGAATGCCAAGGTATTGCTCAGCCTTTGCTCCATCGAATGCGGGGTTGGAATCACGCAAGAACATAAATTCCTTCAGCGCTGGAATTGACCCCGTGATGTCCACAAACTCATACGGTGTGCCGGACTCATCCAAAACCTTGTGCGCATCAACGCAATCAGGGCAGAGCATGGTGCCGTAGAACCTCAAAGCCATTTCTTTATACCTTCGTTGAATTACTTCACGTCGGAAATAGAAAGTGTCAGCTCACCATTGTCTTTCACAAATGCGGGAATGCCGATGCGGCCTTCTGCTCGCGCGACATCGAATAGCGCGCTGGAATCACGCAGCTGCAAAAATTCCTTGAGGTTATTTTTTGACTCGATGACGTCAAAGAACTCATACTCGGTGCCGGCTTCATCTAATTCTGCGATGGCAGCGCGGCACCGTGAGCATTCAGTGGAACCGTAAAATTTCATTTTCGATCTCCTCGTGGTGATGATGCTCCGAGTCTAAAACTCATCAATGACAAGCTTTTTCATCTTCAGCATGTTCTCAAAACCGTGAGGCTTCGACATCAGGTCCGGAAGATTTTGCGGAGCTATCTGCCAGCTTAGTCCGAATTTATCTTCCAACCAGCCGCATTGTTCTGCCTCTGGCGATGCTGAGAGCGCATTCCAGTAATGGTCAAGCTCTCTTTGATCTTGCACGAACAGCATGAAAGAGACCGCCGGTGTGAAGGTAATATCCTGCGCAACCCCGGAATCTGCGGCAGCGAACCAGTGATTGTGAATATGGAAATCTGAAAAGGCAACGTGGGATGGCTGGGGGATAGTGTCTGGTGAATTTTTATCACCGGCGACGCCCATCGTTTCGTAGGTGACGCGGTTTCCAAGAGCTGCGACATTGAAAAGCTCTGTGTAATAGTCCACTGCCTCGGTGGCTTTGCCTTGTGCCGCACCGCAAAACATCAAGCTCGGCACAATGAATGGTCGCGGCGCATTATCTGGGTTACTCAGCATGAGCTGCCAGTTAAAGCCGTAGCGGTCTGTTACCCAACCGTAGAGCTTGCTAAAAGGGTATTCACCCAGTTCCATGAGGATTTCACCGTCTGTGGTGAGCGCGTTCCACACGCGTTTGAGGTCGGCCTCGGCATCTTGGCGCTGGGAAGGATCGAAATTGAGAAAGAAGCTAATGGAGGAATTGGGCGTGGCATAGGGGCCGCCGTTAATCAAGGTGATGCGGTAGTCATCGATGACTACGTCCGTGGTAATTGCTTCGCCGGTGTCTGGGTGGCTAAAGCCTTCTTGGACATGCGCATTGGGGAGTGCGGACGCATAGAAGTCGGCGGCCTGGTCAATATTTTGGTCAAACCATAAGTTCGGCACGATCTTCTGCATGGTGCTCAGCGTACTCGCCAAGGTGCCTCTTTAATTGGGTGTTTATTTCGCCTTGTGCTTGTCGATGAGCACTTCGATGCCGTCCAAAACCACCGAAATCGCGAAATCCAGCTGCTGATCATCGGTAGTCAAAATAGGAAGCTCGGCAACCTCGTGCAGGAGCGGAAAGATATCGCGGTTCTCGTCATTGAGTGATTCTTCTAGAAGTTCATGGCGTAGTGCGGCTGTAGAGTTACGCGCGATAACCACGTCGCGGGTAAATGCTGCGCAGGCATTGTTAATGACAGCAACGCTGCGAATGGCGGTGTCTAGATCCAAGCCGGCATCGGTCAAAGAGCACAAGAGCATTTCCGAGGCGTGTAAGAAAGGAACGGCGTTGTTGGAACCGGTGCGCAGGTAATCAGATAGTAATCCTGCAGCAAGCATCCCTTTGGCGTTGCTGTCGGCAAAGGCTAGAGCTACGGTGCGCCAGTCGGCATCATCGGGGATATCGAGCTTTTCGAAGGCTTCGGTAAATTCCATAGCAGCAACGATGGAAAGTAGGTTTTCCCGGTCGTGGACGTAGTGGTTTAATGCCTTGCGGTCAACGCCCAAGGAATTGGCCACGGCTTGCATGCTCAGTTGGTTTTGTGGCAAGGCGCGAGCTGCGTCGACGATCTTTTCAATATTTAATCCCGCACGATGGCCACGTGGGCGACGGAATTTCTTGGCGTTTTGCTCAGTCGCAGATGAGCTCACAGCTGCTGATACCGGGGCAGCTGATTCGTAGGTATTCACGGATGTTTTATTGGTCCCAGACACGAGTTCAAGAATACAAACTTGTGGGGTTCGCAGCAGGCTTTTGGCGAAGGCAGATACCTATTATGGGTACACGCAGCAACTTTAAGCTCTATGCGGGGGTAGCCGGGTGTGGCGTAGGTTGCATTTCGTCTTGTGTCGGTGTCATCAACTTCAGTTATTTGCAATCGTTTGAAGAAACGATGGATATGATTAACCACGGTTTTCTCAGGCAATAAAGTTAAAGTTTGTAGTGACTTTTCTGCGCGTTTGCTGTTAGCTGATATTTATTCATTAAACGGTATGGGGGTATTCTCCCGTCATTGTTCACAGGCTGTATGGATTCCTGAGGCAAAGGCGTGCTTTATCTTTCAGCGAAATTAAGATTTGTGGTTCCTTAGGGTTACTTCGGTAAGCTAAGGCTTAATGTACTTGGAGTGATTCCTTGTAGAACTGGTTGGAGCGAGTGCTGTATGGATGAAATGCTGTCGAACTTCCCATTCTGGGGAGCCTGGATATTCATGTATGTCCTCGGTACCTTGCGCGGCCAGGGGACCTACTGGATAGGACGAGGCGCCTCCAGCGCAGCAACGCATGTGGGCTCTGAAGAAGAACACGATAGTAAATGGGCCAAAATTAAAGCCTGGCTCAATAGCGATAGAACAAAGACAGGGCGAACCCTCGTTCATAAGATCGGTGTCGTCGCCGTGCCACTGAGCTATCTCACTGTCGGCCTGCAAACTGCCGTGCTTGCCGCGGCAGGCCTGGTTCGTATCCAGTGGTGGAAATTCACCGTTGCGCAGATCCCAGGCGCAATTGCTTGGGCGACCATCTACAGCGGCGTTGGCCTTGCGGGGTGGAGTGCCGTCCTCGCGATATTCACCGGTGACGGCATTGTTCCCGCGCTAGGCTTGATTGTGGTTTTTGCTATCGTGATTGTGGCCATCGTATTTCTTACCAAGGAAGTACGTAAGCAATCTGCTGCAAAGTCTAAGTCCAAAGCAGCCAATGGAAACGTAGGAGATATTGCTGCGGCACCTGCACAAGACGATCGTGCAAAATCAAAGCGCTAAGCGCTGGCCGTGATGTAGCGTTCATTATTAAATAAAAGACAATGTCCGCTGTGCTCCCAGAAGGAGCGCAGCGGACATTGTTGTTTCTAGCTCTTACTTGTTAGCGTAAGCATTGCGGATACCGATGTACTGCACCGTGGTGTATTCCTCGATGCCCTCGGCGCCGCCTTCGCGGCCCATGCCGGACTGCTTTACGCCACCGAATGGGGCAGCGGCGTTAGAGATGACACCAGCGTTCGCGCCCATGAGGCCGAATTCCAGGCCATCAGCGACACGGAACATGCGGTCGATGCTTTCGGTGTAGACATAAGATGCCAGCCCGAACTCGGTGTCATTGGCAATCTTGAGTGCTTCATCCTCCTCTGAGAAAGTGATGATTGGCGCTACTGGTCCGAAGATCTCTTCCTGCGTAACGCGCATGTCGGGAGAGACATTGGTCAGTACGGTTGGCTTGTAGAAGTAGCCAGCGCCCTCAAGCTTTTCTCCACCAACGAGAACCGTCGCGCCCTTTTCCACGGCATCATCAACGAAGGATGCGATGGAATCCTGAGCCTTCTTCTCAACCAGTGGGCCGCAAGTGATGCCTTCTTCAAGGCCATTGCCGAGGTTCAATGCCGCAATCTTGTCAGCGAACTTCTTGGAGAACTCTTCAGCGACAGACTCGTGGACGATGAAGCGGTTAGCAGCGGTGCAAGCTTCACCGATGTTGCGCATCTTGGCTCCCATTGCGCCTTCGACGGCCTGGTCAATGTCGGCGTCTTCAAAGACAATAAATGGTGCGTTGCCGCCGAGCTCCATGGAGGTGCGCAGAACGTTATCTGCAGCAGCCTTGAGCAAGGTCTTGCCCACTGGGGTAGAACCAGTGAAAGACACCTTGCGCAGACGGGAGTCTGCCATGACTGGGCCAGAGATTGCGGAGGCAGAGTTACCGCAGACAACGTTGAGAACGCCTGCTGGCAGACCAGCATCGATCATCGTCTGAGCGAAGTACTGCGCGGTCAATGGGGTGAGCTTTGCAGCCTTGAGTACCATGGTGCAGCCAGCCGCTACAGCTGGAGCAACCTTGCGCGTTGCCATTGCCAGTGGGAAGTTCCATGGAGTAATCAGCAAGCACGGACCAACTGGCTTGCGGCGGGTAATCATGTTGAGGGTGCCTTCAGGAGCTGGGAAGGAACGGCCGTAATCACGGACTGCTTCCTCAGCAAACCAGCGCAGGAATTCGCCGCCGTAGGTGACCTCGCCGCGGGCTTCAGCCAAAGGCTTGCCCATTTCCAAGGTCATCAAGGTGGCGAAGGTTTCCGCGCGCTCTTGAACCAGGTCGAAAGCGCGGGACAAAATTGCGGAGCGCTCACGTGGAGAAGTTGCTGCCCACTCGTCTTGAACTGCACAAGCTGCATCCAGTGCAGCCATTGCATCCGCTTCACCTGCAGAAGCAAGCGTTGCAATAACTTCACCGGTCGCAGGGTTTTCCACATCAAAGGTTGCGCCGTCCTGTGCGTCAACCCACTGGCCATTAATTAATAAGCCGGTTGGAACGCGGGACAAGACCTTTGAGATGTTTGCAGTCATTTAAATCTCCTTCATAAACTTTCTTGACCTCCTCCACTTTAGCCTGAAATATAGATCTGTGGGACAAGAATTTAGCTGTTCATTAGCCATTCGTATGTGCGTTAGCCCACAAGCGACTGGGCAATGAGTACTATTGATGCTCCGATGGAGACAATGACCACCATCCGGTTGAGAACTTTGCGATCAACAAAGCGATTAAAGTAGTTCGCTGCCACCAGCCCTAAGACGGCCAGCGGTAAGTAAATCAGCGCATATTTCAACTGATATGTGGTCACTTGGCCACCAAGTGCCAAGGTAACCATGGAGACAATACTGCCGAACACGAATGTAGCGGCGAGGGTGCCGCGGGCTTTGGCAGGATTAAAGGTCTTCATTAACAGCGCCATGGGTGGGCCACCAATTGAAGTGGAGGTACCGAGAAAGCCGGACAGCACACCAGCGATAACGGTGTTTCCGGCATTGACCTTGGGAGTCCAACCCAAAGAGCTCAAGACCATGGTGAAGATGACCGCGCAACCAATAAACAGCTGCAGCGAATTAGTCGATAACACCGCCAGTGCCCATACCGCCAAGAAAGTGCCGGGAAGACGGGCGATGTTGGAATATAACACCATCTTCCAGTCAGTTTCTGCCCACGCACGATGCAAAGTGGAACATGCGATGATAAAAGCTAGACAGAGCACGACAACAGGAACCAAATCTGGTTTCAAAAGCGCCATGATGGGCGTTGAGATGGTCCCGAGCCCGAAGCCAATAACACCTTGGACGGTCGCACCAACAAAGATGATAAGCCCTAAGAAGATATAGGGCAGTGCGTCATGGGAGAAAATGATGTCCACTTCGGGCTAGCCTTTCTTCGGCGTGTATAGAACCGCACCATAGCGTACGCGCACCGTAATTGCATTGGGCAATCGGGAGCTGGCGGAAAGAATGCTGTTGCAGCTGACGGGCATTGTTTAGGCTTAGAGTCATGACTGAATTTGAAGATGTCTCAGGTGTTGGTAGACCTGCACGCCAAGCCCTGGCCGAGAATGGCTATCCAAACCTAGAGTCACTCCATGGTGCAAACTATCAGGACTTGCTGGCGATGCACGGCATCGGCAAGCGGGGTTTAGAGCGCTTGCAAGCAGCTCTTGTCGCGCAAGGTCTCAGCCTTAGCGGCAACATCCCCGAGCCCAGCCCAAGTAAGAACCAGTGGACAATTGGTCATACCGGTGTCCAAGATAAAGACATTAAAACCCATGCTGGTAGCGACGATGATCTGCAGGCGTATCTTTCCACTCTGGAGGGCCGGCGCGTAGACCATGCAGCACTGCTACTGGAGATATTCGCACGTGCCACAGGTGATGCACCACGGCTGTGGGGGCCGTCCATGATCGGCTACGGTGAAGCACACTATAAATATGCAACTGGGCGCGAGGGAGATACCTTTCGGGTGGGCTTCTCACCGCGTAATGCGAAGCTATCGCTTTACGGAATACAAGAAAGCCCACGCTGGGATGAACTCAGCACGCAGCTAGGTAAGCACACCACTGGCGCTTCCTGTGTTTATGTCAATAAACCGGAAGACATTGACCTAGAAGTATTAGAGGTACTTATTCGCGAATCCTGGGAGCATGGTCCCAACGATTGCTAGAGGCGTGACGTGGTGTTTTCATTATCCGCGATTTGCTGCAAACGCTCGGCGGTAGTTAGACCAGAAACCACCACGGCAGATCCACCGGCGGCGAGGGGATGCAAAACGCTGACTGTAAATCCTTCTTTGTCATGCCAGCCCGTCGACAGTAGTCGGGAGGCCGAACCTGCATCAGGGAAAAGCTCGGGCAAAGGCGTTGTTTGACCAAAGTAGTCATCGCCATAAAACCGTACGGTAGGTCCGAAATCGATAGCTCCTGAAGGAAGCTCCCCGCCGGCTTCAACGACGCCACGGCCAAAAGGATCGTCGGTAACTAAAACAATATCAGGCGCGGATCCATCAAAGGAGGTAGCGACATCACCGACGCTGTAGAGATCAAATTTATCGGGGGAAGTAAAGACCGCATCTGCTTGAAGCTGCGATGCCGCATCAGCGTCATCATCTGCTAACGAGGAATTCGCGAAATCAAATTTGATGCCAGCAGCCAAGGCGCCCAGCGCGATAACAGCGGCTTGCCAAGTGACGGGTAAATCAATCAGCAGAGCAGAGTCATCATCTAATTCCAGCTCTTCTTCTAACATATTGGCAATCTTGGCGACCCAATTTTCCAAAGTCTGCGCAGAGAAATCCATGCGGGCGCCCGTGGATTCGTTATAAACGGTTAGGCGGGGAGCTGCAGCATCGGCGTTTAATAAATGATTAAGCATGTCCATAACTGCCCATCGTAGGCAAAACCCCGCTGGCGCTCCGTTGTAAATCTCAAACGGGCAGCACAGCGGGGTATTGATGAGCGGAAAGGCTTAGTTTACACAGCGTGGGCCATCGCCGCCAGCGTCAATTTCTGGGCTGACTTCTGCAGCACCGAAGTCCTCGCCTGGGGTACCGACGGTGTCCTCTGGACTTGGCTCATTTTGTGAGGTCTCAGGTTCGGTCTCGGATTCATCCAAAGGACCGGTGTAGTCATCAGCGGTGACAACTACCAAGGAAGAAGCATCGAGGCCTTCATTAGCGGTAATAGGCAAGCCACCGAGCTGCTCAGAAAGCGCGATGGCGCGTGGGTCGGAAGGATCTGCGGTGACGATTTGGGACTCGAAGTAAACCCCTGGCATCGCATTCGAGGTCTCTTCGATGGTGTAGCCAGTTTTCTCGAGCCATGCTGCCAAGCCACTGGCCATACCAGAGACGGTGCCGGCGTTGAGCACGTGCAGGGAAAGATCATCTGCCACTGGCGTTTCGCCGGTATCTGAAGATTCTTCGTCGGCAGGCTTTTCTTCTGGAGCAGGTGCTTCCGAAGAAGGATCGGCTACTGCCAAGTCCTCGAAGAACTTGTGCACCTGGTTCGGATCCACGGTCACGATAGATTCGCCATAGTCACCGGTGCCATCAACAGAAGTAACCGGAATGGTGTTGAAGGTGACATTGCCACCAGCGAGATTAGCCATCTGTGTAGCAAAGCCCATCACATCCCAGTTCTCATCAATGATCACCGAGCGTTCCACAGCTTCCGAAATCTTGCTCAATTTTCCAGGCGAAGTTAGCGTGCCAGTGGAAAGCACCTTATTAACCAAAGACGCCATAAACGCCTGCTGGCGAACGATGCGGTCTAAGTCATTGCGTGGCAGGCCGTAGCGTTGACGGACAAAGGACAAAGCTTCAGCGCCATCGAGCGTCGATTCGCCAGCAGGGAACTTAGCGCCAGACATTGGGTCATCAACTGCATTGTTAAGACAGACATCGACACCGTCCACAGCGTTGGTCAGCAGCACAAAGCCTAGAAGGCCGACCTCGGCGTAGTGGTCAATTTCAATATCTGTCAGCCCGCGAATGGTATCGAGCAAGGCAGCACGACCGGCATCAACGCCGGCCTGTTCGATTTCTTTTTCAGAAAGCTTCTCGGAATCATCCGAGGCAGCTTCATTGGCAGTCACCAATTCATCGACTTTGGCGGACTTGTGTGCTGCGTATACACCGTTGATCTTCATGTTGCCGTGCTCCGCATCATGAACATAGGTATCACGAGGAATCGACACGGCGGTGGCACGCGAGCCATCGTCAGGCACGCGGATAACCATTATGGTGTCGGTGTTTTCTTCGCCATCATCAACACCGGCGTGAAGTGCCGCAAGTTCCTCATCAGACAAACGGTTGCCGTGCGCATCTGAGCGGGAGTCTGAACCAACGAGCAAAATATCGACTGCACCATCGACGTTATCTTTAAAGCCCTGGCCGCCATTTCCGTCACCGCCCAAGTTCAGATTAGAGGCAGAAGACATTCCTCCGCCAAGGCGGCCGACGGTAAAATAACCAACACCTGATACCAACAGCACGATGACAGACAAGAGCGCAATGATTGTTTTCACTGCTGCAGAACCTGTCTGAGTTGTCACCGGAGCACTCGTTGGCGCAGGCTGGATATCGCGCGCCTTCCGGAAATTCTCAGAGCTCACTTATATTTCGCTTCCCAATTATCTAAGCGGGCAGGGTTTAAGATCCATCATTCTATGGCATAGAACCATGAAAACCGCATAATGATTCTCCCCGGCGCCTGCGCCAAGCGCCTCTATTAGCGCGCAAGTGACAATCAATGCAGCTAAGTAGCCGTGAAAACACGCGGGGGAGGTACCCATCACATAGTTATACGACGCACAGTGTCAATTGCGATGGATGGCGGAAAGCTTGGGTACGCTAAGGGCCATCGTGAACGACTCAACTTCTTTTTCCACACCAAGCGAACCGGGCAACCGGGCGCCGCTGGGGATTGTCACGGTGACCTATTCACCGGGCGAGTACCTCGGCCGCTTTATCGACTCCATTCCTACTGCGGTGTCCCAAAAAGCGCGCGTTGTTCTCGCGGACAACGGTTCTACTGATGGCGTGCCCGAGCAGACAGCCCAGCAGTACGAGTGGGTGGAGTTTCTAGATACCGGTGGCAACCTTGGCTATGGCGGCGGCATGAACGCGGGGGCTAACGCTTTGCGCCCTATGCGGGAAGCCGGGGAGATAGATACAGAATATCTTCTCCTGGTGAATCCGGATGTGGAATTTAACGCGGGAAGCATCGACAAGCTAATTTCTTGTGCCCGCAGATGGAACAAAGCTGGTTCCGTAGGGCCAAAGATCGTGGAGCCGGATGGCACAATTTATCCTTCGGCACGTGCTATCCCCAGCATTATAAATGGCATTGGGCATGCGATCTTTGCTGATATCTGGCCTTCAAATCCGTGGTCTCGGGCCTACCGCGACGATGATGATATGGATACCGAAAGGGTTTCAGGCTGGCTATCAGGCTCTTGCTTGTTAGTACGCTGGGATGCTTTCGATGCCATTGGTGGCTTTGATGAGCGCTACTTTATGTATCTCGAAGACATCGACTTAGCAGACCGGATGAGCCGTGCGGGCTACCTTAATATCTTCTGCCCAGATGCCACGATTAATCACGCGCAAGGACATTCCACGGCCGTGCATTCCAAAAAGATGCTGCGTGCCCACCATGATTCTGCATACCGATTCATTTCTGACCGGTATCCAAAGCCGTGGCAGGCGCCGTTGCGGTGGGTAATTAAAACCGGCCTGCAGGTTCGTTCTAGACTGCTTAGTTCTTAAAGCTAAAGCCCGCGCCGTAGCGCGCAAAATGGCTGACAACGCATACAATTTATTCACTACCTCATCAAGAACTGAAAGGTTGCCTCCATGGCGAATAGCGTTCACGGCGCAGCAAGCGACGATAATTCAGGTGTCGCTGATGTGCAGCCTGCCACCACGCGGGCAGTAGACGCGGTGATTTTGGTCGGAGGACGCGGCACCCGCTTGCGCCCATTGACCATCGGTACCCCAAAACCCATGCTGCCGACTGCCAATCACCCTTTCCTGCAGCACTTGCTGGCACGTATTAAAGCCGCCGGCATCACACACGTAGTGATGTCGACCTCTTTTAAAGCGGAAATTTTTGAAGAGTACTTCGGCGACGGCTCAGACATGGGCTTAGAGATTGAATACGTTGTCGAAGACACCGCGCTAGGCACCGGCGGCGGTATTCGCAATGTCTATGACCACCTGCGCCATGACACCGTCATGGTCTTTAATGGTGACATTTTGTCCGGGATGGACCTCGGCGGCATCCTGGATACCCACCACAGCAAAGATGCGGACTTGACCATGCATCTTCTCAATGTGCGTGACCCACGTGCCTTTGGCTGCGTGCCAACTGATGACGATGGCCGAGTGCTGGAGTTTTTGGAAAAGACTGAAGATCCTCCGACCAATCAGATCAACGCTGGATGCTACGTCTTTAAAAAAGACCTTATTGCCACCATTCCAGAAAACCGCGTGGTTTCCGTGGAGCGCGAGACCTTCCCAGGTGTGTTGGAAGAAGGCTACAAAGTCTTTGGTCACGTGGATAATTCCTACTGGCGGGATATGGGCCGTCCCGATGACTTTGTTCGCGGTTCCTCAGATCTGGTCCGCGGAATTGCACACTCGCCACTGCTGGAAGGCAAGACTGGTGAATCCCTGGTGGATCCATCTGCAGGCGTTGCCGGTGGGGTGCTCTTGCTTTCTGGCACCTCAGTTGGCCGGGGCAGTGAAATTGGTGCGGGCTGCCGCCTTGATGGCACCGTCATCTTCGATGGCGTGACCATTGAACCTGGCGCCCATATCGCCAATTCCATTATTGCTTCCGGGGCGCGCATTGGCGCGAATGCCCATATTGAAGACTGCGTCATTGGTGAAGGCGCGCTTATCGGCGCGCGGTGTGAATTGCTCAATGGGATGCGAATCTTCCCCGGTGTAGATATTCCGGACGCTGGTGTGCGGTTTAGCTCTGATGCTTAGAATCAACGGCTTGTTTTAGAAGGAGGGACACGTGCATTTTGCTAGCACGTGTCCCTCCTTTTCCAAGAGCCTTCCCTGGGGGATAGGCAGGATCCAAAGTGCAATTGTTCACAGCTGGATCCCAGAAAACCGGGAAAGTGGCGCGACACGCCGTAGTTTCCTGAAAATAGTTCACATACTTTGCAGCCAGCACTACATGTAGTACCCCCGCAAAGTAGCCCTTGACATGAACTCTTGTTACTAGTGTGACTGTTGTGGTTAATGACGTGCGTTTTTGTTGGTTGGGTGAAATATTCCCTCAAATCGGGTTGACGATATTTAGTGTTTCGGTGTGTAATCACAACAGTGTTATTTACGCCGCACTGCCAGTGCGTGGTGTAAAACCAATCCATATTTAACCCAACTACGGAGGAAGGAATCGGCGTGGACAAACCAAAAAATAACGCCATTCTCCGTGGCGGTGCTGCTGCAGAGATGACGCTCGATGAACTCTTTGGTGCCGTCGAGCAGGAGTGGCAAGACCAAGCCTTGTGTGCGCAAACTGACCCGGAGGCGTTCTTTCCTGAAAAGGGTGGATCGACCCGCGAAGCCAAGCGCATTTGCCAGGCTTGTGCCGTCCGCGATGAGTGCTTGGAATATGCACTCGAGCATGATGAGAGATTTGGTATTTGGGGTGGGCTCTCGGATCGTGAGCGTCGCCGCCTTAAGCGCCAGATTGGCTAATAATCTTCAAGGGGGATGCGTAAATCAAAGTCTGGCAAAAGCCGACGGTGATAGGCGCGATACTCGGGGAAGATATTTTTAAACAACATAACCTCACCTTGTGGTGGGGTTGTTGTTGTTTTGCTACCAGTTAAACCGGGGGTCAATGACCTCTGGATCGATGTTGAGGTAGTTGGCGACCAGCGCGGTGAGCACTGCGCCTAAAAGCTCTTCTCGTTCGGCGCGGTTGGCGCAGCGTGCCTCCACGGGCTTGCGGAAGATGACGAGCCTGGCGCGGGTGGGACGGCCTGCTGAGTCGACGCCCGCGGGCACGATGCGACCAAGGGGGACGGGGCCATCGGCGACGATATCGTCGGGCAGGATGGATATGTCAGCGCGCAGTCGCATGCGCGGTACGGTGTCTACCGCAATGTCTAGACCCAGAAGCTCATCGAGGTAGGCATTGTGGATGGGGGAGTAGGCTTCTAAAACTTCCATGTCGAAGCGCTGGCCGCGCGTGCGAAAGCGCGGGGTTTGCTGCGGCAAAAGCGGGCCTCGCAGTCCGCGGCCATGGCGGTCGCGGGCGGGACGAAGGTGGTTGCGCGCAGGAGACATGGCATTAATACTAAGGCGGATCCCGTCCATTTCCAGGCGCGCCACGCCAGTGCAGTGTCTGCGCCACGCCAGTGCGACGGGTGCGCCACGACGGTGAGGCGCCTGTAGAACGTTTGAGTCGTATGTGCAGCGACGGATTCGTCGGGTCCGGGTGTGGTGGCGAAAGTGGGACCGTGTGAACATGCTGGTGTGAGCGTGATTGAAGTTAGGACTATCTAAATCTCAAGTTTGGGTTTAGACTTGAATCTCGTGAATGAGTTTCGTCGTTGTTCCCGCCCTGGCTGCGGCCGTCCGGCCGTAGCGACGTTGACCTATGCCTACAGTGAACAAACTGCAGTTGTAGGCCCGCTCGTAGAAGAGGAAGATCCCCACTCGTGGGATCTGTGCTCGCACCACGCAGATAAAATCACCGCTCCCCAAGGCTGGGAGCTGGTGCGTGTGGACCACATCGAGCTTGAAGATGATGAAGACTTGCTGGCTTTGGCTGAGGCCGTTCGCGAAGCAGGTCGTGTGACCACCGGTCTGATCGATGATTCCACCGCTGGTGGTGGGCAAGACCCGATCGACTATAAAGCCAACTTTGATGGTGCAGACCCGCAACGGTCTAACCATCCGGTCTTTCGCACCCGACGGGTTGCCGACGCCCATCAGCGACGCCGTGCGCATTTGTCCGTCGTGCCGGATGTCACGCCTGAGGTTTAAAACCCCTGGCAGGGCTATGATGTAGGCAACAAGGTTGCCTACATCGGGCCGCAAGTAGCCGGTAGCAAGCCCGGCACCGCTAAACTTGCGGGTTATGCGTAACCGTGAAGCACTAGATGCAGTGATTAAAGCCTACGACGTGCGAGGCGTTGTCGGCGAAGATATAGATGAAGCCTTTGTCCGCGATGTGGGGGCAGCGTTTGCGTCTTTGTTGCGCGAAGAAAACGAGACGACGGTGGCCATTGGCCACGACATGCGGCCATCCTCACCGCAGCTTGCCGATGCCTTCGCCGAAGGCGTGACCTCACGAGGTTTAGATGTCATCCAGTTGGGGCTGTGTGCCACAGACCAGCTCTATTTTGCCGCCGGCACGCTCAACTGCGCCGGTGCGATGTTTACCGCATCGCACAACCCAGCGCAGTACAACGGCATCAAGCTATGCCGCAAGGGTGCTACTCCAGTTGGTGAAGCCACGGGACTTGCCACCATCAAGGACAAGATGGTCGAAGGCATTGCGCCCGACGATGTCACCCCAGGCACCGTAACCCATCGCGATATTCTCAGCGACTACGCAGACTTTCTTAATGGCCTAGTTGGGCTGAAGGAATCACGCCCGCTCGTTGTAGCTGTGGATGCGGCCAACGGAATGGGTGGACATACTGTTCCAGCGGTCTTTGAATCGCTGCCTTTCGATGTTCGTCCGTTGTATTTTGAACTTGACGGCACCTTCCCGAATCACGAGGCCAATCCGTTGGATCCTAAGAACCTCGTGGACTTGCAGAAATTCGTCGTGGAACAAGGCGCGGATATCGGCCTTGCTTTCGACGGCGATGCCGACCGCTGTTTTGTGGTTGATGAAAAGGGTGCGCCTGTCTCACCTTCGGCGATTTGTGCCCTGATTGCAGAGCGCTACCTAGAGAAATTCCCTAGCGAGACCATCATCCATAACCTCATTACCTCCAAGACGGTGCCGGAGATTGTCACCGAGCACGGCGGTAAGCCTGTACGCACGCGCGTGGGACACTCCTTTATTAAGGCGCAGATGGCAGAACACGCGGCCGTCTTTGGTGGCGAGCACTCGGCGCACTACTACTTCCAAGAGTTCTGGAACGCTGATTCTGGCATGCTCGCAGCCCTACACGTGCTGGCTGCCCTGGGGCAGACAGACAAGCCTTTGTCTGAGCTCATGGCGCAGTACTCCCGTTACCACGCTTCGGGGGAAATCAACTCCACCGTCGCGGACCAGCAAGCTAGCCAAGAGGCGATCTTGGAGCAGCTAGCCGACGACATTGAGTCAGTAGACCACCTCGATGGCGTTACCGTGCAGCTGAAAGGCACGGATGCGTGGTTCAATGTTCGCGCATCCAATACTGAGCCATTGCTGCGCCTCAACGTCGAGGCTAAGACCGAAGACGAGGTCACACAGATTGTTGACCGAGTATTAGGCATTATTCGCGCTTAAAAACAGCAAAAGTCTCTTTTAAATTGCCCGCCAGGACAGGTTTCTGGCGGGCAATTGCCTTTTTAGGGCATCTTTATATTCTGTCGGCCACTTGCGCATCCGTGCAGCTTGGAGGGCGTACTTCTGTGAATTAAAATATAGACCAAGCGGTATGTATTGTGTGAACTAAGTGGTGTGGATAGGTTGGTTCTAAACGATTTAACTTCCCCACGTTAGGAATCACATGACCATTGCGACTGACAAGAAGCCCCGCCCGAAGCGCACTCCCAAGCCGGAGGGGCAGTGGAAGATTGACGGAATGGAGCCGCTCAATGACGACGAGCGCATTAAGCAGGAAGATCCTGGCTTTTCCGCGAAGCAGCGCGTTATTGATATTTACTCCAAGCAAGGTTTTGCCTCCATTCCACCAGAGGACTTAGCTCCGCGTTTTAAGTGGCTCGGCATTTATACCCAGCGTAAGCAAAACCTTGGTGGTGAGCTTACTGGACAAGTTCCAAACTCGGAACTGCAAGATGAATTTTTCATGCTGCGTATCCGTTTTGATGGTGGCCGCGCAACGCCGCAGCAGCTGCGTGTAGTCGGCGAGATTTCGCAGGAGTTTGCGCGCTCCACCGCGGACTTTACCGACCGTCAAAACATCCAGCTGCACTGGATTCGCATTGAAGATATGCCAGAAATCTGGGAGCGGCTAGAAGCAGTGGGCCTTTCCACCATGATGGGCTGCGGCGACGTACCCCGCGTTATCTTAGGTTCGCCAGTCGCAGGTGTTGCTCAAGATGAAATTATTGATGCCACACCAGCTATTGAGACCATTGTTAACGAGTACCTGCACCGCGAAGATGTGCAGAACCTGCCTCGTAAATTCAAGACCGCCATTTCAGGCAATGCCCGCCAGGATGTTACCCACGAGATCCAGGATGTTTCTTTCGTAGGTACCAACCACCCAGAATATGGCCCTGGCTTTGACTGCTTTGTCGGCGGTGGTCTGTCTACCAACCCTATGCTTGCGCAATCCATTGGTGCTTTCGTACCGCTTGAGCGCGTTCCGGAGGTATGGCACGGTGTAGTCTCTATCTTCCGTGACTACGGCTTCCGCCGTCTGCGCAACCGCGCACGCCTGAAGTTCTTGGTAGCTCAGTGGGGCGTAGAGAAGTTCCGGCAGGTGCTCGAAGATGAATACCTCGAGTCCCCATTGCAAGATGGCATCCCAACCGTTCCGCACATGGGCAACCGTGACCACGTCGGTGTGCACAAGCAGCAGGATGGCAAGTTCTACGTCGGCGTTAAGCCGACCGTGGGACACACCACTGGTGAGCAACTTGTAGCTATCGCCGAGGTTGCAGAATCCTTCGGCATCGAGCGCATCCGCACCACTCCGATGAAGGAATTGCTCTTCTTGGACGTGGATGAAGATGTCATTGAGCCTTTGTCGAAGAAGCTGTCCGAAACCGGCCTGTACCCGAAGCCATCGGAGTTCCGCCGCGGCGTCATGAGCTGCACCGGCTTGGAATTTTGCAAGCTTGCGCACACCACTACCAAGTCTCGTGCAATCGAATTGGTCGATGAGCTGGAAGAGATCATTGGCGATCTCGACGTGCCAATCTCGATTACCTTGAACGGCTGCCCGAACTCGTGCGCCCGCACACAGGTTGCTGACATTGGTTTCAAGGGCCAGACGCTTACCGATGAAAACGGCGACCGTATCGAAGGCTTCCAGGTTCACTTGGGCGGAGCAATGGGTCTGAACCCAGACTTCGGCCGCAAACTGCGTGGACACAAGGTTAAGGCGTCTGAGGTTACGGACTACGTCGTGCGCGTTGTCACCAACTTCAAGGAACAGCGAAACCCAGGCGAGCAGTTCCGTGATTGGGTACTGCGCGCTGAGGATGAGGATTTGTCATGAGGTTTCGCCGCAAACCCAACCCGAACCGCAACCACCCGTTGCACTGCCCATATTGCGCCAGCGAGCTGCTTTTTCCCGATGAAGAAACCGAGTTCGCATGGTCGTGCCAAGACTGCCTGAGGGTATTTTCCGTGCAATTCCACGGTCAAGATGACCCACCGGTAAAGCCGGAGCCAGCGCGGTCTTCGCATGAGGCACTTGCGAATTCCTTGAAAAGGAAAGGCCATGAACTATGAGTCAAGCCTTCATCGCGCTCTCGCATGGCTCTAGGCACCCGCAGGCGGCGGTGGGCATCGACAAGCTAGTTGCCCGTACCTCCTCTGTGACGGGAGCTTTCGGGCAAGCGGCGCACTTGGAATTTGATACGCCTTCGCTTGTCGATGCCGCCGTGAGCCTGAAAGAACGCGGCTTTGAGCGTGCGACGTTGATGCCTTTGCTTTTTACCAACGGCTTTCACATGCGCTATGACGTGCCCAATGTGGTAGCGGAAGCCCAGCGGATAAGTGGTGTGGAACTACACCCCACCGCAGGTCTTGGCACTGGTACTGAGGTCTTGGAACAGCTACGCACCCGGCTTTTCCAGGATGTTGCAGCCGGGGATAACCCGCACGTGATTTTATACGCGGTGGGCTCTTCAAATGTTGCAGCCAATGAAGCAGTCGTGCGCTTGGGCGTGCGCCTTGCCGATGCCACAGGTTTTCAAACCAGCACGCTCTTTGTCACCCCAGGTGTTGGAAGAGCAGGTTTTCTGTGGGGAAATAAGGGACTGCGGCTGCAAGCAACCGCACATTCACGCATTCACCTGCTGCCGCTCTTTGTGACCCAAGGGCTGCTGCTAGATTCCGCGAACACCGCGATGGCAGAGATCATGCACATCACCGGCTCGCAGATTACAAGCTCTGCACCACTGGGGTCGCAGCTCGCCGAAATCCTTGCACACCGCCTCTCCCACGCAAAACGCACTGAAGTCGCTTCCCCAGCGCAAGTGCCCCAAACTACTTAGGATGAACACATGCCAACGCTCATTTTTATTGCCATAGCTGGCTTTGCTGCGCAATTAGTTGATGGCGGAATTGGCATGGGCTTCGGCGTCACCTCCACCACGTTATTAATCTTCCTCGCAGGCCTGGGCCCAGCTCAAGCCTCGGCGGTAGTCCACGCGGCGGAATTAGGCACCACCTTAGTGTCTGGTTTTAGTCACTGGCGCTTTGGCAATGTGGACTGGAAGATTGTCTTCTCTCTTGCGATTCCCGGCGGCATTGCTGCCTTTGTTGGTGCAACACTGTTATCGAATCTGTCCATGGAAGCGGCGCAGCCGATTACCTCGGGCATCTTGTTATTGATTGCCATTAATCTGATTTGGCGCTTTAGCCGCGGGCATATCAAACGCACCTTTTCTAATAAACCGCACGCAAAACCCTTCCTTGTTGTGTTGGGTTCGGTCGGAGGCATGGTTGATGCCACCGGTGGCGGCGGCTGGGGACCGGTCACGACTTCGACCTTGTTGGCCGCAGGCAAAGAAAAACCCAGCCGCATTGTCGGTACCGTCTCCGCCGCTGAGTTCTTGGTTACCTTAGGCGCTACCATTGGCTTTGCCTTTGGTCTGTGGGAGGACATCGTCGCTCACCTGGGCGCGATTGTTGCGATGTTAATTGGCGGCTCTATTGCAGCACCGATTGCAGCGTGGCTGATTTCACGGCTTAACCCCATCGTGCTGGGTGGATTTGTGGGAACCGCCATCGCCGCATTGAATGTATCTAATGTTTATGAAGGCCTGGGTTTTGCACCGTCGACCTTCTGGGTAGTCGTTATTCACGGCGCCATTATTGCCGTGGGTATTGGCGCAACGATTCGTGGCCACCTGAAATCTCGTGCCCAGCGTGCTGCTGAGAAAGCCGCAGAAGCACAAAGCGCGGAGGCTGTTCAAGAAACAACCATCCGCGCCCATGAAGAAGCCAAGACTGGCTAAGCACTAAGCGGCTAGCCCAAGCTATCTAACGCAATCCTGCGACTTCACCTATGACAAAGACTGCTGGAGGCACAATTTGTGCCTCGGCAGTCTTTTCGCCCATGTGGCCCAAGGTGGTTTTGACCACGCGTTCTTCATCCATGGTGCCATTTTCAATAATTGCCACGGGGGTCGAAGAAGCAAGACCACCGGAGAGCAAGGCCTCGGCAATAGCGGTGGCATTGCGCACGCCCATGATGACCGACAGTGTAGCGCCAGATTTTGCAAGTGCCTCCCAATCCACCAAGCTTTTCTCATGTCCTGGTGCCAAATGGCCTGACACTACAGTAAAAGCATGCACGATACCGCGCTGAGTGACAGGAATGTTGGCACACGCGGGAACCGAGACCGCGGAAGTCACCCCGGGGATGACTTCTGAGGTGATACCAGCTTCAGCTAGAGCTTGAACCTCTTCAAAGCCCCGGCCAAAGACAAAGGGATCTCCGCCCTTTAAACGCGCGACCTTTTTCCCCGCGCGGGCATATTCAATCAATAATTCATTGATGCGATCCTGCGACACCGATTTTTTATAGGGCAGCTTAGAAACATCAATAATTTCTTTCGCATCCACATCGCACAACTTGTCCAGTTCCGGAGCTGGGCCTAAGTGATCCGTCAAAATGACATCAGCTTCTTGTAATGCATGCATGCCGCGCACCGTAATTAAATCCCAGGCGCCTGGGCCACCGCCGATAAGAACCACAGGCTTAGGGGAATCTGATAAATGTGCTGAAAGACTCATGTAAATAGATTACCGCGCCACCACGACAAGCAAGCATTTACTAGGCTTGAAGCCATGACAGATGAAGGCTATTTTTCTGGCTCCCAGTATGACCCAGAAACCGTGCGCTTTTTCGATGTTGCACACGAAGGTGCACACATTCGCGCTATCGCCGCACATATCCAGCACTTAAACGTCGTGCGCGGGGCGGAATATCGCTCCATTGTTATCCTGCCAACTGACCAAGTTGCGCGCGCCAGCGCAGAGATGGTGACTGAATTAATATCACCGCTTGCTTGGCCGATTACCATTGCTGACAAGCTGCCACACTTTGTAGGCCCGCTTGATTTAGTCGTAGTGGTAGGAGAGCGCGCCGATGCCGATTGGGCTTCTTTGGCCTTGATTACTGCCGCGCGCAGGGGAGCAACTACAGCGCTTATCGGACCAAATCGTGGGCCACTAGCAGAAGATGCACCGCACGAGACACTGACGTTCCCACTACCGCCGACCGCTGATGGGGGATCCCCAAGCCGTTATATCGCAGGGCTTTTAGCCGTGCTGTGGTCGATCACTGACGCTGAGGTTATCGTCGCTGAGCGCCTGCATGAGCTCGCCGATATCGCTGATGAAGAATTACAGCAGCTTTCCCCAGAACGTGATGCCACAGTAAACCCTGGGCGTGCCCTGCGGGAATTTACCGCCCAGGCGCGTGTACTGCACACTGCAGCACGCATCGATAAGCCAGCGGATCTGCCAGTCGGAATCAATATTGGAATGGCTGTTGCCCGATGTGCCGCACAAATCTGGTCAGCGCACGGGCTATCAGGTGAATTTGTAGAACCTGAACTCGTACCTATGGTGTTAGAACGCAACCAGGATAACTCTGCGCGCGATGACATTTTTTATGACCCTTTCCTGGATGGGGAAAAGACTCTAGTACCCTTAAAAATAATTGTGTGGGGGCAGGCGGAGTCACATCTGCCGCATTCCCTCGCTATGGCATGCACCGATCCTGGCCTCAGTGATTTGGTTTGCGCCGTTCAATTGCTCATCCGCGCCTTTGCCGCGACCGCTTACGATGTTTTGAAGGAAGATTAATGCAACTGCTTAACAGTGCCACCCGAACCTATTCATGGGGTTCTAAGACACTCATTCCGCACTTGCAAGGCAAGGCTGCATCCAATTATCCCATCGCAGAGCTTTGGTACGGCGCTCACCCAGCAGGTCCTGCGACGATTGAAGATGAGCCACTGAATGCGGTTATTGCAGCAGACCCCCAAACAGCCCTTGGGGAAAATGTCGCTGCGGAATTCGACGGCAAGCTACCTTTTTTGCTGAAGATTCTTTCCGCTGATGAACCTTTGTCTTTGCAAGCACACCCGTCTAAAGAACAAGCGCGCCAGGGCTTTGCACGCGAGAATTCCCAAAAGGTCGCCATGGATGCGCCGCAGCGCAGCTACAAGGACGACAATCACAAGCCGGAACTCATCGTTGCCTTAACTGATTTTTATGCCATGGCAGGATTTCGCCCGCTGGTGCACACTCGTGAGCTTTTCAATGCCCTAGATTGTGAAGAGCTCAACCGGTTTACCAGCATGCATATTGCCAAAGGACGTCTGACTAAAGAAGAAGAAGCAGATAATCTTCGGGCGCTATTTACCACCTGGATTACTATTCCTGCAGCCACCCGCCGCGAGTTGATCTCGGCGCTGATGGAATCTTCCAAGCAGTTGCTGACAACGCTTAACTCCACTTCTTGGATGCGCCCAGTTTTAGAGACCATCATTGAGTTAAACGAGCTTTACCCCGGTGACGTGGGTGTTTTAGGTGCGCTCTTGCTCAATCACGTGCAACTAAGCCCTGGTGAGGCGATTTATCTCAACGCTGGCCAATTACACGCCTACGTGCGTGGACTGGGCGTGGAAATTATGGCCAACTCCGATAACGTGCTGCGCGGCGGGCTAACTCCAAAACATGTTGATGTACCTGAGCTCGTGAAAGTTCTATCTTTTAACACGATCAGCGACCCACGTGTTGAGCAGATTAGCTTGTCAGATTCCGCGCAAGTGTTGAACTACCCAGTGCCAGTAGAGGAATACACACTCACGCGCTGTGACCTAAAGGCAGGCGATGAGGTCGTATCCGAAAGTGAGGGGCCAGGCATTATTTTATGCACCTCTGGTACTTTGACGCTGGAGACTCAAGATGGCTCCAGCTTGGAGCTTCTGCCTTCCGATGCCGCATGGCTACCTGCCTCCGATGGTGATGTCACCTTGAGTACTCAGGGTAAAGCTCAAGCTTTTATCGCACGAGTTCAGTAAGAGCTACCAGTTGTAGCGGGCGCCTGCTGCGTCCGCGTTGTCGTTGGCGACTGGCTCACAGTCGTCTGCGGCTTGAGGGATTCAGTCGGAGCAGCAGGGTTTACTGGCTTGCCAGGCTGGGTTGGCTTCGACGTATCCACTGGCTCAGAAGGTTCAGCTGGCTGCGTAGACTCATTTGGCTCCGTTGGCTCTTCGCTCGGACCCGATGGGCGAGTAGTCACATTATCGTCGCCATCTTGATCTGGGCTGGTCGAAGGTGCCGAGCCGTCAGTGGTCTCATCAGGAGACTGCGTAGCTTCACTATCAGATGTTAAAGCCTCTTCAGTCTGATTCTCATCGCCATCGGCGTCGAATTCATTCTGAGCCCCTGAGCTCTGCGCATAAGAATCGTATTCCTCACCGAAAATTGGCTCTGGACGATACACATTGGTCGGAGTTGGGGTTTCACGCTGAGGATTGACCACGGAATTAGGCGCCAAGAACGGGTCATCACCGTAATTCGGGGCAGCGGCCTGGGCAGGAACAGACTCCTGCTCACGGAGTTCCTGGGTTTCAGACTCTTCAGTAGTCTGAGCATCCTTCTTCTCCGTCGACGTATTCTCTGAGGAGGTTTGCGTCGTGATAGTCGGATCCGCGTTGACCGATGAAGGGCTGCCCATTCGCCACACACCAAAACCCACGGCAGCCGCAGCAAGCAGTCCTACCGTGAAAAATATGGTGACGCGACGAACATCTGAATTCACAGGCGCCCTTTCCAGGTTGGTAACAAATTAATAACGAGAGTACCACGAGGGTCTAGTGAGGGGAATACTTTCGCGCGATCTTTTTCCCGGCAGGAAAAACGCGGCTTCAGCAGGCGTTTTCTTCAGGCATGGTCGTGAAACTAGCCCCATTTGTGGTCAACCTCACGCCAGTGGAAGAGTGAGTGTTGTGGCTTGCTTGTTATTAATTGAAGCCACGCCCGGCAGTTATTACTAGGCTAGCGTGACCAAGTTGGCTAGTGTCGATTGTGCAGAATTGCCACGCCTTGTAATCCGCTATAAAGCACGAGAAAAAGTTAAAAGGAGCAGAGCCCATGAGCACTTGGGATGAGCATATTTTCACCAGTGAAGACAATGTCGAATTTCTCGAAGATTTGAACTCCTTGGAAGAAGATGACGTCATCGAAGCAATCCACGACGCCATCATGCTGGCCACCGGAGAAAGCCAAGCAACCGAAGAAGAAGAGCAAAATGCACTCGCGGCAGCCACCATTGCTGCTATCTGGGCAGGTGCACCTTTCACCGCGGGGGATGTTGTATCCAACTACCCGTATATCCGTGACCTAGTGGGCTACTCCGCTGAGTCTTTGAACGAAAAGGCAACCGAGCTTCTTGAAGAAGTAGAAGAAGAGTTTGACCTCGAGCCATTTCTTGAAGCCCTCGCTTAATGATTATTGCGATTGAAGGAATTGACGGCGCTGGAAAAAACACGCTGGTTCACAAGCTGCGCGACGCATTAGATATTCCGGTGGAGGTCTTGAGCTTTCCTCGGTATGCGGATTCTATTCACGCTCAGCTTGCCCAGGAAGCGCTGTACGGCCGCATGGGGGACTTAACCTCGTCGGCCTATGCCATGGCGACGTTATTTGCCTTGGATCGCCACGGCGCGAAATCGCAATTAGAGGCGGCCGCAGAGAGCTCCTCGCTGTTGATTTTGGATCGCTACGCGGCATCTAATGCTGCATACTCTGCTGCCCGACTGGGTGATGATGCGGTCATGGACTGGGTTTATGAGCTGGAATTCGATCGTCTTGGCTTACCGAAGCCCTCCTTGCAGGTGTATCTCTCCACGCCGGTTGAGGTTGCGGCGCAACGCGCCTCATCACGAGAAGCAGAAGACGCCACCCGCGAGAAAGACCAGTATGAAAAAGACTCTGATCTGCAGTCTGCAACAGCAGCCGCTTATGAGCGACTCGCAGCTTGCAATTGGGCTGGCCAGTGGATTGCTACCGCGGATCAAGGTAGTATCATCGGCAAAGTTCTCGACCTCGTAGGGGAGTAAAAGTGGCGCCAAAAATCCTGGTGGTAGATGATGATCCTGCCATTTCGGAAATGTTGACTATTGTCCTCGAATCCGAGGGGCTCCAGCCCATCCCCATTACCGACGGAAATGATGCAGTCCCAGCCTTTGAGCAGCATAATCCGGATCTCATCTTGTTGGACTTGATGCTTCCGGGAATGAATGGCGTGGACATTTGCCGCGCGATTCGCCGAGATTCCAACGTTCCTATTGTCATGCTCACCGCGAAGACTGACACCGTTGACGTCGTGCTGGGCTTGGAATCCGGGGCGGATGACTATGTCACTAAGCCTTTCAAGCCGAAGGAATTGGTAGCGCGCGTGCGTGCGCGTCTGCGCCGTACGGAGACAAAGTCCTCGGAGCTTATCGAGGTCGGCGACTTGTTCGTTGATGTCTCTGAGCACACCGTGACCCGCCGCTCCCCGCAAGGCGGACCAGGCGAAGAGCTTTCTTTGACCCCGCTGGAATTTGACCTGCTGGTGGAGATGGCTCGTAAGCCAGGCCAGGTCCACACGCGTGAGGAGCTATTGGAAAAGGTGTGGGGCTACCGTCACGCCTCGGATACTCGCCTGGTGAACGTGCACGTGCAGCGTTTGCGCGCCAAGATTGAACATGATCCTGAAGATCCGCAGATTGTGTTGACCGTGCGCGGTGTTGGTTATAAGACTGGTAAAAACGACTAGTTGCTAGTTAGTTTTTCATCAGTGATGGAGGCATTCAGTTATTAAGTCCCGGTTGCGCCATTTACGCGACGTCATAAGTGAAATGTGGCGTACCTCGTTGCAGGTACGCGTCATTGGCATGATTTTGGTTGCCTCCACGGTGGTCATGATCATCTTGGCTTATGCGCTTGTATCGGTGCTTACGCAGCGTCTGGTTGATCAAAAGATTGGCATCGGGGATCAAGAAATTGATCGCGCGCGCATTGCCGTCGAACAGCAAATTAATGCCACTGGGGCAGCGAACTCTGTCCAAGTGCGTATTAACTCAGCGCGGGCTTCTTTGACTCAGCTAAGCGCCGAAGGCGGGGAGTCGAATACCACCTACGAGCCAGTCATCGTGGTGGAAAACTCCAGTGGGGAAATAACCACTGCACCCGAGGGCTATCGCATCCCTGAGCCTTTGCGTAATTCAGTGGCTAATGACCAGGTGGCGTATCAATTTACAACGATTGACCAGCCAGGCGGGTCGAGCTACCACGCGCTAGTGGTGGGTACTCCGACCATGGCAGATATTCCCGAACTGCAGCTTTATCTGGTCATGTCCATGGAAAATGAAGAATCTACCATGGCACTGATGCGCGGTTTGCTCTCTGCCGCCGGGGTGGTCGTAGTCGTGCTGTTGGTCGGTATTGCATGGCTTGCTATTCAGCAGGTTATTACCCCGATTCGTTCGGCCTCGCGCATCGCTCAGCGGCTTGCCGCCGGACATCTGCGCGAGCGCATGGTGGTTGACGGCGAAGATGAGATGGGGCGTTTGGCTGCCTCGTTCAATGACATGGCGGATAAGCTGTCGAAGCAGATTACGCAGCTGGAAGAATACGGTGATCTGCAGCGCCAATTCACTTCCGATGTCTCGCACGAGCTGCGCACGCCGCTAACCACCGTGCGCATGGCAGCAGATTTGATCGCGGATGATGCGGACAACCTGGAACCGCATACGCGCCGTGCTAGTCAGTTGATGACCCGTGAGCTCGACCGCTTTGAGGAACTGCTGGCGGACTTGCTGGAGATTTCACGCCACGATGCGGGCGTTGCAGACCTACAAGCATCGTCGATGGATATTCGTTCGTGCATCGAATCTGCGATGCAACAAACCGAGCACTTGGCTAAAGAACTTGATGTAAAAATCAACGCGAACTTGCCGGACTATCCCGTTAATGTGCAAGCCGATTCCCGCCGCATTGAACGCGTGCTGCGCAACCTTTTGGCCAATGCCATCGACCACTCCGAAGGCAACCCCGTCACCATAGATATCGGACATACCGAAACTGCGGTTGCGGTTGCTGTGACAGATCAAGGCGTGGGCCTTAAGGAAGGCCAGGAAGAGTTAGTATTCAACCGTTTCTGGCGTGCCGATGCTTCTCGTAAGCGTCATTCCGGCGGCACCGGGCTGGGTTTGGCGATTGCCCGCGAGGATGCGTCATTGCATGGAGGTAGCCTGGATGCCACGGGTATCCCGGGCATCGGTTCCCGGTTCCGCCTTATTATCCCGCGTGAACCTGGAGCAGCGTTTGGGGAAGAACCTTTGCCTTTGGTGCTTCCAAACGCACCTGTGGTCATTGATGAAGAAAGCGAGGAGAAGTAATGAAAAAACGTCTCATCGCTGCCCTCGCCATTCCAGCTTTAGTCCTATCGGGTTGTTCAACCTTGCCGAATAATTCAGACCCGCATATTCTGCGTTCTTTTTCCCCGCAACCTGAAGTAGACCCGGCCGTGGGCCCAACTCCTGGCCAGGAAGCTGACCTGTTGGTCCGCGAATTTTATGCTGCAGCTGCGATTCCTTCCTCGGACTATGGTGCTGCACGCTCCTTTTTAAGCCCAGAAGCTGCACAAAATTGGGATCCAGAAGAGTCCATGCGGATTGTGGACCTCATTGAGCTGACCTCACAAAATACCAACCGCTCAGACCAGCGTGCCTTCACCGTGCGCGGCAGTGTCATTGGTTCGATTGCCTCCGGCGGCAGCTATGTGCCTGAAAATTCGGGCTATGAAACAACCATCCGCATGGAGCAGGTCGATGACGAATGGCGCATTACCGACTTGCCTGATGGCGTGGTCTTTGAACGCACCGAGCTGCGTAATCATTACCAGCCATTGCCCGTCTACTTTTATCGTCAAACCGCCGGGGTATTAGTTACAGATCGGCGCTGGCTCTTTGGCAGCCAAAACTCGCTCGATGCGCAATTGATTACCTTGCTATTGGCGGGCCCTTCCTCACGCTTGGCACCGGCGACCACCAATGTCGTACCCGATGATGCGGCGTTCTTAGGCATTGAGAACGGTGTCTATAACTTCGCCGGCATGCAAAATATGTCTCCTGAAGACCGCCTGCGCTTTGCGGCGGAGCTGGTATGGACGCTATCGCACGCGGGTATTCAGGAACCTTATACGGTAACGGCAGATGGTGCCCCGCTGGTAGAAAATCTAGAGACCATGACTACCGATGACTTCGCGGAATATAACCCCCGCGTTGCCTCTAATTCGGTAGCGCCGCTCTATGCTCTCCACGAAGGCGATATCTTGCAGGTCTCCGCCAATGCCGCTGAACCTGTAGCCGGGGGATTGGGCGACGGCGGCAATATTGAATCTGCCGATATCACCGCTGATGGAGTTATCGCTGCGGTACGCCGAGAGGGAGATGAATCGCGATTTATCTTCGGTGATATTGAAGGCGATATCGAAGAAGGTTTAAGCGCTGAGACTATTTCGCGCCCGACCTTTGAAAATGCAGGCCAGTCTGCGTGGACCGTCGTCGATGGCGATGAAGTCATGCGTGTTGTGCGCTCTCCGCAAACTGGGGAGCTGACCACCACGCGCGTGATTACCACAGATTTGGACTCTATCGAGGGTGAAATCTCTGTTATTCGGCTTTCAAATTCAGGTGCGCAAGCGGCAATGATTATCGGTGGTGAGGTTTACATCGGTGTTGTGGAGCGTGAACGTTCAGGTGATTTCCGCCTGACGAATATCTACAACCCCGCCAGCGAATTGGGTGGCACTGCGCTGAGTTTGGATTGGCAGGCAGATGGCTCCTTGGTGGTGGGCACATCCACCCAAGAAGCGCCGGTGTGGCGCGTGGAGCAAGATGGCTCCTCGGTGTCTACTTTGCCTTCGGGCAATATCACCATTCCCGTGGTGTCGATTGCCGCGTCGCCGTCGACGTTGTACATCACCGATTATCACGCGATGCTGCAGTTGCCCGTGGAAACTGAATCTACCTACTGGCGTGAGGTCCCGAGCATGCAGGGAATGCGCTCCGCACCGATTGTGGCCAATTAGATGGAGCTTTTACTCCCGCGGTCGTGCGCGGGGTGTCGCGTACCGGGGGCAGTTTTGTGCCGGGGCTGTCAAGAGGAATTACGGGAGCCACCGCGTCGTATCTATCGCAGATCGCTTCTCGATGTCCCCGTGTTTACTCTCGGCTCCTATTCCGAGGTGCGGCGAAATATCATCTTGGCGATGAAGGAATATAACAATCGCGCGGTACGTCCTCATGTTGGAGCGGTGATACATGCAGCATTGGACTATTTGGTTGCCCGTGGAGATATTCCAGCCACGGTGGCGCTCGTGCCTGCCCCCACGCGTAAAAAGTCAGCGGCGTTGAGAGGCGGGGACCCGGTGGTGGATATGTGCCGCGCTACGGGAAGGGAAGTTCATCGGTGCGTGCGGATTTTTAAAGGGGCTGCCGACCAGTCCACCCTCTCGGCTGAAGAACGTCGCAATAATATGCGCCGCAGCGTCGAGCTCTATGCCCCCGCGCCAAAGTCCCCGGTCATGGTGATTGATGATGTTATGACCACAGGTTCCACGCTTGCTGCCACCGTAGAAGTACTGCGTGGAGCGGGGGCGAAAATCGCCGGGGGATTAGTTTTTGCCGATGTTTAGGGACATAGGTTATGACCACTGCTAGAATGGGAGTTGTCACACACAGTAGCAATTGCTAACTAGTAAACAATTACCTACTAGAGATTGTTTACTGCTTGTGAGTACATCCGGCCCCAGGGGTCCAAATGTTTGACCCCGCGATCACAGGGAGGCAAGTCATGACCGACACCACCACCGCAGCAAAGGTCACCATTACTGGACGCAATGTTGAGGTGCCAGAGCACTTCTCCGACCGAGTAAAGGCAAAACTGGCAAAGATCGAACGACTTGATCCAACGCTGACCTTCTTCCACGTAGAACTGCAGCATGAGCCAAATCCTCGCCGTGACGCGCAGGCAGAGCGCATTCAGATTACCGCCACTGGCAAGGGACACATTGCCCGTGCAGAAGCAAAGGAAGATTCCTTCTACGCCTCGCTAGAAACCGCTGTGGCAAAGATGGAACGTTCGCTGCGCAAGGTTAAAGTGCGCCGTGAAGCTACCAAGTCCGGCCACCGTGCACGCAAGGGCACTGGAGAACTCGCTGCTGAAATCGTTGCTGATGCAGAGGCAGCACGTGCACAGGCGCGCGAAGACCGCCTGGTTGACCCATACGCAGAAACCGTTGAGGACCAGCGCCCAGGTCAGGTAGTGCGCTCCAAGGAGCACACTGCAACGCCAATGAGCGTCGATGATGCTTTGAGCGAGATGGAACTGGTCGGGCATGATTTCTACCTCTTCATCAATGAAGAAACGCAGCGGCCATCCGTGGTGTACCGTCGTCACGCATTTGACTATGGTTTGATTTCTTTGACCGAGGACGCAGAATCCTAAGTCTTAACTAGTTTGCTCAGTCGCATTTGAAAGCAAGTGCGACTGAGCTTTCTACGTTTTACTGGGGAGCTAAGGCAGTACTAATGCGTTTCTTGCGTACAATAGCGGGGAGCTAGTCAACAATGTCGTGGAAGTAAAGGAATAAAATACAAGTGTTTGGACTTTCCAAGCTGCTACGGGCGGGTGAAGGACGTACCGTCAAGCGGCTCGACAAAATGGCTGACCAAGTCATTGCTCTTGAAGACGATTTTGCCGCGCTTTCCGATGAAGAGCTCAAAGGCAAGACCGATGAGTTTAAAAAGCGCTTAGCCGACGGAGAAGGACTCAACGACATCCTTCTTGAGGCATTTGCCACCGTGCGCGAAGCTGCGTGGCGCGTGATGAACCAGAAGCACTACAAGGTGCAGATCATGGGTGGCGCGGCCTTGCACTTTGGCAACGTTGCTGAGATGCGCACTGGTGAAGGTAAGACGTTGACCTCCCTGCTTCCGGCCTACCTGAATGCCTTGGAAGGCAAGGGTGTGCACATTGTGACTGTCAATGACTACCTTGCGCGTCGTGACGCGGAGATGATGGGCCGTGTGCACCGCTGGTTGGGTGTATCTGTTGGCGTGATCTTAAATGACATGCGTCCGCAGGAGCGCAAGGAAGCTTATGATTGCGATATCACCTACGCGACCAACAACGAGCTTGGCTTTGACTACTTACGCGACAACATGGTTCGTAACCTGAAAGACTGCGTGCAGCGTGGACACCACTACTGCATCGTCGATGAGGTGGACTCCATCTTGATCGATGAGGCTCGTACTCCGTTGATTATTTCTGGCCCGGTTGATGGCTCGTCGCAGTTTTACGGCGTCTTTGCCACCCTGGCTCCGCGCATGCGCGCGGGCATCCACTATGAGGTTGACATTAAAAAACGCACCATTGGTGTCTTGGAAGAAGGCGTGGAATACGTCGAAGACCAATTGGGCATCGATAACCTTTATGCGCCTGAACACTCCCAGCTGGTGAGCTACCTAAACAATGCGCTCAAAGCCAAGGAGCTGTTCACCCGCGATAAGGACTACATCGTGCGCGATGGCGAAGTCCTTATTGTTGACGGATTTACCGGTCGTATCCTTGCGGGCCGTCGCTATAACGAAGGTATGCACCAGGCTATCGAGGCCAAAGAGGGCGTCGAGATTAAAAACGAGAACCAGACGCTGGCGACTGTTACCCTGCAGAACTTCTTCCGCCTCTACGACAAGATCGCTGGCATGACCGGTACCGCAGAGACCGAGGCCGCGGAGCTCAATTCCATCTACGGTCTGGATGTTGTTTCTATCCCAACTAACCGTCCGAACCAGCGTGAGGACCACTCTGACCGCATCTATAAGACGCAGGAAGCCAAGTTTGCTGCCGTTGTGGATGACATTGCCGAACACGTGGAGCAGGGGCAGCCAGTTTTGGTTGGTACCACCTCTGTGGAACGCTCGGAATACTTGTCGGAGCTTTTGACCAAGCGGGGCGTGAAGCACAATGTGCTCAACGCGAAGTACCACGAAGAAGAAGGCAATATCGTTGCGCGTGCGGGTCGCCCCGGCAACGTTACGGTTGCTACCAATATGGCTGGCCGTGGTACCGATATCGTGCTGGGCGGAAACCCCGAAGTTATCTTGGATATGAAGCTGCGCGAGCGCGGGCTTGATCCTTTCGATGATGAAGAGAAATACCAGGAAGCCTGGGACGCAGAAATCGAGGATGAGCGTGAGCGTTCCAAGCGCCTCGGTGATGAAGTCCGTGAAGCCGGCGGTCTCTACGTCCTAGGTACGGAACGTCATGAGTCGCGTCGTATTGATAACCAGCTGCGCGGTCGTTCAGGCCGTCAGGGTGACCCTGGTGAGTCTCGTTTCTACTTGTCCATGCGTGATGAGCTCATGGTGCGTTTCGTTGGCCAGTCCATGGAAAACATGATGAACCGCCTGAATGTTCCAGATGATGTTCCGATTGACTCCAAGATGGTGTCCAATTCCGTTAAGGGCGCGCAGGCACAGGTTGAGAACCAGAACTTTGAGATGCGTAAGAACGTTCTCAAGTACGACGAGGTCCTCAACGAGCAGCGCAAGGTTGTCTACGCAACCCGCCGTGAGATTTTGGAAGCATCCGATATCAAGGACAATATCCGTTCCATGGTCGCTGACACTGTCGCTGATTATGTCGCTGCAGCAACTGCTACGGGTTATGTCGAGGACTGGGACCTAGACCAGCTGTGGAATGCTTTGGACGTCTTGTACGGGCCAAATATTGATGCACAAGAGCTTGTCGATGGCTCCGAGTACGGCGCCCCAGGTGAACTTACCGCCGAGCAACTTACCGACGCATTGGTCACTGATGCTTTGGCGCAGTACGACGACTTGGAAGAACGTATTTCTGCTATCGGTGGTGAGAAGCAAATGCGTGATACTGAGCGGATGATCATCTTGCCGGTCATTGATAATAAGTGGCGCGAGCACCTGTATGAGATGGACTATCTCAAGGAAGGCATCGGCCTGCGCGCGATGGCACAGCGTGATCCTTTGGTGGAATACCAAAAGGAAGGCGGCGATATGTTCAACGCCATGAACGAAGGCATCAAGGAAGAAACCGTGCGCCAGCTGTTCATGTTGCGCAAGCAGATGACTGCCCAAGAGCAGGAGCAAAAGCAGGCCTAAAGCAGCCGGAAGGCGCGCAGCTTGTCCTGTTGCGCAGAAAGCCTTCCGGTAAATGCGAACTGCTTATCACCCAAGATGGCGGTACCGAAGTATTCGCCATCTTCGCGCGCGTGCAGTGATTTCATCCACATCCGCGCATTATTGCGACCGTGGATTCGAGACCATGAGCTCAAATGCGTGAGGATAGAGGGGTCAAAGTACCTGGGTGATAAATGCGCCAAAGGCCTTAAGCCGGAGGCGACATCGAGCGCGATCTTTATGAGTTTGCTGGTGAACACCTTTTGTTCAGAGTCCATGTTGCTGGATGGAGCTGAATAAATAATTGGGTCGTCTGGGATAAAGCGCATCAAATGAGCACATCCAGGGATCGGTTGATACACGTGGTGGGACCTTTCAAATGAGGATCCCAGGCGGTAGATTGTGGGCTTAGCAAGCATTATTACATGAGATTGCGCTAGTCTCGAGTTTAATTTCGTATAAATCTTTTTGGAGGAAGCACTTACATGCGTGGACTGATCGTTGACTATGTCGGCGTCTTAGACGGGCCAGACGAAGACGTAAAGCGTTGGAAGACGCTGCTCTCGGCGGCTAAAGCAAATGGGGTCGACACCGCGATCTTGTCTAATGACCCAGGTGGCCCTGCTGCAGAACCTATCCGCGAGTGGGAATACAAGGGCCTAGTAGATGCGGTAATCCTCTCTGGTGAGGTGGGCGCAGAAAAGCCAGATCGCGCTGCTTTCCAGGCTGCTGCAGATGCGCTCGATTTGCCATTGAGCGACTGCGTGATGGTTGATGACAACATTCTCAATGTTCGTGCTGCGGTAGAAAACGGCATGATTGGCATGCTGTACACGGTCTTTGACCGCACCAGCGTGGAAGTCCAGGCAGTCTTCGACCTCGAGGGTGAGTTCTAAAGTGCGCGTCTACCTACCCGCGACTTTCAACATGCTGGTGGAACTCAATGAAAATAGTGAGTTCTTCGCGCGCTCTGGTTGGGGCTTTGCCTCCACGCAGGCGCTCAATGAGTTCTACACCGAAGGTGATGAAGAAGAGATTGCCTACTCGGCATTCCTCGAAGCTTCCATGGCTTCACTTCGTCTTTTGGCAATCGGCGATGAACCACACTTCCCACGCCGTCGCGTGGTCATCTCCGCGGATATCGATGACGCACAGATTACTCCGATGCCCGATATGGGCGACCCAGTAGTCAAGCTGGATCCTGCGCGCGTGAGCTTAGATGACGTTGTGTGCGTACACGTTGACGTCGAAGAATCTGAGGCTGCGACGGCGAAAGCCATCGAGGTCATAGACACCGCCGATTTAGGCGATCAGGATGCTGAGCTCGCTGTCGGTGATGCCTTGGATAATTTCATGGCTTATTACGATGTCAGCGAGCTCCCATTCCTCGTCGAGCTTCTTTAGGGCAGTTACTCTAATCGAGCTTTCTTGACGGAGCTGCTCGATAAGAGCAGCGCTAGTACTCGTCGTTACTGCGTAAGGCAGTTAAGAGGGCCCTTACTGCGTCGCGTCTGCGCGCAGTCGAGGTGCCCTCTTCTATTGTGTCTAGGGCACATTCTGGGTCGGCTGGGGGACCGGCATGGCTGCAGCCACGGGGGCAGTCCTCGACGATAGCCGCGAGGTCGGAAAATACCTCGAGGACGGTGTCTGCGTCCACGTGTGCCAGCCCGAAGGAGCGGATACCGGGGGTATCAATGATCCAGCCGGCATCATCGGGCAAACGCAGCGCAACAGACTGGGTAGAAGTGTGACGGCCTTTGCCGACTGCTGAAACTTCGCCGGTTTCACGAAACGCATCAGGAACCAAGCGGTTAACCAAGGTGGATTTTCCAACGCCTGAATGCCCAATGAGCGCGGTGACATGCCCGGAGATAATCTGTGAAACAGCCTCGAGGCCGTCATCGACGCCGGCTTCGACAACCGTGACGTTCAAGTCCGCGAAAGCCTCGGCAAAGGGGGCAGCATCTGCTAGATCGGTCTTGGTTAGACACAAAATGGGGTCGATATTGCCCACAAAGGCCGCAATCAGGGCGCGTTCGACAAAACCTTCGCGCGGTGGTGGATCTGCGACCGCGGTGACGATCAACATCTTGTCAGCATTGGCGACGACGATGCGCTCATAAGGGTCAGTGTCATCAGCGGTTCGGCGCAGCACAGAGGTGCGCTCTTCGAGCTTGACGATGCGCGCCAGCGTATCCTTTTGCCCTGAAGTATCTCCTACGACACCGACGCGGTCGCCGACTTCCACCGGCGTGCGGCCCATTTCGCGCGCACGCATAGCGACTACGGTGGGGCCGTAATCTAGCGCAACACCCCACCTGCCGCGGTCTTTGGTAATAACCATCCCAAATTTCGCGTCTTTGTGTAGAGGTCGGTCTTTGGTGCGTGGGCGTGAGCCTTTGCCGGGGCGGACACGGACATCAGATTCGTCATACCGTCTAGCCATGAGCGTTGAGCATCTTCTCCCACATCTGTGCAAAGCCCGGCAAGGTCTTTGCGGTGGTGTCGATGTCGTCGACTTCTACGCCTTCAACGCGCAGACCAATAATTGCGCCGGCGGTAGCCATGCGGTGATCGGCATAAGACTTCCACAGCCCACCGTGCAAAGGCGCAGGGTTGATTTCTAAGCCGTCTTCAAGCTCAGTGACATCGCCACCGAGGTTATTAATCTCGGTAGCCAGCGCCTTGAGACGGTCAGTTTCATGCCCGCGCAGGTGCGCAATGCCGGTCAGGCGCGAGGGGGTATCTGCTAAAGCAGCGAGAGCAGCGACGGTGGGGGTCAGCTCGCCAATCTGCGACATATCAAGCTCGATGCCTTTGAGCTTGCCTTCTGGATTACCGACAGCGCGGAAGTATTCCGGAGTCTGCTCAGCAGTAGCGCCCATATCCATGATGATCTGGCGGAAAGCATCTCCTGGTTGGGTAGTGGTGGCTGGCCAGTCATTGACGGTTAAGACTCCGCCGGTGACCAGCGCAGCTGCCAAAAATGGGGTGGCATTAGACAGGTCCGGCTCAATCTTCCAGGTGCCACCTTGAATAGTGCCTGGGTGAACCTTCCACCAATTCTCGCCTACTTCAACTTCCACGCCAGCTTGACGCAGCATGGCAACGGTCATCTCGATGTGCGGCATTGAAGGCAAGGTGCCTCCCTCGTGACGCACGGTAATCCCTTGCTCATAACGCGGAGCCGAAAGCAGTAGCCCAGAGACGAACTGAGAGGAGCCGGAGGCGTCAATGGTGAGCTCGCCGCCGGCCGGTACGCCAGTTGAGGTCACGGTCATCGGTAGCGTGTCAGCTGAGACTTCCACGCCGAGCTCGCGCAACGCCTGCGACATGGTTGCCATGGGGCGTACGCGGGCCTGCTCATCGCCATCGATTTCCACTGGACCGGAGGCCAGCGCTGCCACAGGCGGGATAAAACGCATGACGGTACCCGCGAGCCCACAATCAATGAAACCACCGGAAAGCTCACCGGGGGTGATGCGAATATCATCGCCTTCAGCTTCAACACCAACGCCTAAGCTACGCAGCGCCTGCGCCATCAAATCAGTATCGCGCGAGGTGAGCGGATTATGCAGCAACGAGGGGGAGTCCGCAAGGGCGGCCAAGATGAAGGCTCGATTGGTTATTGATTTGGACCCTGGAATCGGTTGGGTCCATTGAATAGGGCCTTGGGCCACGGGTGCAGTCCACGAATTTGTCATATCAACCATAATAGAGCCATGTGCGGACGATTTGTTTTATTCACCTCCGAGCTCCTAGACCACGTGGGAAAGCTGCCTGGAATTAAAGAAGTCCACGCCCCCGACGGAGTGCCAGGACCTAGATACAATATTGCCCCGACGATGATGGTGCCCGTCATCCGCGTCCAAGAATCCCTAGCCCAAGTGGATCCGGGGCGGTGGGGGCTTTTGCCACACTGGAAAAAGGACCTCGAGGGGCCACCACTGTTTAATGCCCGCGGCGAAACTGTCGCGTCCAAGCCCTCGTTCCGGGATGCCTACAAAGGCACAAATGGATCTGGCAGGTGTGTGATTCCCATGAACGGTTATTACGAGTGGCATGAGAAAGTCCCGAATTATGTCACCCGCAGTGACGGGGAGCTGATGTGGGTAGCAGGGCTATGGGCAACCGGCCTAGACCGACTGTCAGCCACCATGGTGACCACCGAAGCCCTAGAACCCATGGATTGGCTGCATAACCGACTGCCACGCTTTTTAACGGAAGAAGAGATCCGCCCGTGGCTTACAGGGAGCATGGATGAGCAACTTTTGCAGCCGACGCCAAAGCAGCTGCGGGAGCTATTTGAAGTTCGCCCGGTGGATAAAGCAGTGGGCAATGTCAGAAATGATTATCCAGAGTTAATTGCTCAAAGATAGTTGGCTAAAGGTGGCATCGCAAAGCGCTGCAAGCGATGTTGGCGAGATTTCTAGCTCTAGCCCTCTGCGACCCGCGGAGACATAAATCGTGTCATGGTCTTGCGCACTGGAATCAATAGCCGTAGCAAGCTTCTTTTTCTGCCCCAGCGGGCTGATACCGCCGGGGACATATCCGGTGGAGCGCTGCGCCTTCGCCGTTTCCGCCATGGCTGCTTTGGGCACGCCGAAAGCCTTCGCCGCGCGCTTGAGGTTGAGCTTTTCTGGCACCGGAATAACGCACACGGCTAACTTGCCGGTGGATAATTCAATAACCAGGGTTTTGAAAATACGTGTGGGATCTCCACCCATGGAATGGGCTGCATCCTCGCCAAAATTGCTGGAACCGGCATCAAAAGTATGGATGGTGTGCTGGGTACCGGAAACTGCCACTACCTGTAGCGCTGGAGTTTTTGCCATGAGGTTAGAATAGTGAAGATGGCTGCCAATACTACAAGGAGGACGCCAGTGGCTGATTCTTTCGAGGAACAAGCGCTCCCGCTGCTTGATCAGCTCTACGGTGGCGCCCTGCGCATGACCAGGAATCCGCAGGATGCAGAGGACCTGGTTCAGGAAACCTATCTGAAGGCTTTCAACGCTTTCGATTCCTATAAACAGGGAACGAACCTCAAAGCCTGGTTGTACCGGATTATGACCAATACCTATATCAACTCCTACCGGAAAGCCAAGCGGCGCCCCACGGAGTCTTCTGCAGATGAGCTGACAGATTTTCAGCTTTATACCACCTCCGGCCATGACTCGACGGGCCTCGAATCAGCGGAAGTTGCGGCCTTGAAGTCCATGCCGAACCAGACGGTGTCGGAGGCCATGAATGACTTGCCGGAGGACTACCGGATGGTGGTCTACTACGCCGATGTTGTCGGTTTAGCCTACAAAGAAATCGCTGACGTAATGGAAACTCCTTTGGGAACCGTGATGAGCCGGCTTCATAGGGGAAGAAAATTACTGCGAAAGGCGTTGAAGGATGTAGCCCGTGAACAAGGAATTGGAATAGGACACCCGGATATGGAGGACAACTAATGTCGAAAGAAGATCACTCGCGGTGCAGCTCCGAAGAAATAGAGCGTCTGTGCTGCGAACTTCTAGATAATTGCACCTCTGCGCAAAGAGCCGAAGAGATTCGCACTCGCATTTCGGAGTGCTCGTGTTGTTCCTCGCGCCTGGACTCGGAAGAGACTGTTCGCCAGATTGTTAAAGGATGCGACAAGTCGACGCATGCGCCAAAAACGCTGCGGGAAAAAATCAGTTACCAAATTCACATGTCACAAACGACGGTGCACTGGCAGGGCTAGGCCTGCTTCGCCGTAGTATCCGCGATGGTGCTGCGTCTTGGCATGGCTACAGCCTAGTTGCCAAAGATAACTAAGGGGAGTGGGGCAAACTGGGAAGGCTTTGCATGCCTATTTCTTTTGCTCGCGCTAGCGTTTCTTTCTCCAGTCATTGAAACCCACCTTGCTTCAGATCGTCAAAGACCCCGTCAAATTAATGACGGGGTCTTTGAGGGCTTGTCTTATGAGTTAGGACGCTTGCCGCGGTTAGCGGACTTCTTACGGCGATCCTTACGCTTACGACCACGCTTGCTCATCGCATACTCCTTATATTGGGGTCAAATGAACTTCTGTTTACTTTAGCGGCAAAGAACGCCGGGACATAAATTGGGGTGGGTATCTCTTAAGCGGAGATACGGGTGCGGCCGCGGCCGCGGTTGCGACGACGCTTGAGTGCGCGACGCTCTTCTTCAGACAGTCCGCCCCAAACACCAGCGTCCTGACCGGACTCCAGGGCCCACTTCATGCACTGGGTTGCAACAGGGCAACGGTTGCAGACAAGCTTTGCTTTTGCGATCTGGGAAAGTGCAGGGCCGGAATTTCCTACTGGGAAGAACAGTTCTGGGTCTTCATCTCGGCATACTGCTTCGTGGCGCCAATCCATGGTTAATGCTCCTAACTAGTTTTTAAAAGACAGCGGTTTCACGCGTTGCGCGCAGGCAACGCAAAAGTGTTCGTGGTTTGTGCCAAGAGGCGGTGAGTCAGTGGGAATCAGGTTCGCGTCGCTCGACCGCGCTATTTACTTGGCGTTAACTTCGGGCTTACCCAAAGTTAGGAACTGTTAAACAGTTCGTTGTTTTTGCTACTTGGAAATAATCGCACGTTTCCCTACCGTTGGCTAGGGGTAAAGGTCAAATTGTGACTAACCTAACGCTTGTCACCCCTGGTGACTTAAGAATATTAACCAACTTAGGGTTGACTTACTTAGACCCCCGGGTGGATAACCTGCAGTTTTTAAAAAACACACGTGAGTGTACTTTCGTGGTGTGCGTCAAATCGCATGTGGGGAAGGGGGTGGATGTTGGTTAACCACCGCGCACCAAACCAAAGTATGATGTGGCGCGTGAGCCAAAAGAATAAAAAGCAAGTGACAAAGGGGCCAACCCCACCGCCGTCGATCCTCTACGCGGCGATTTTAGCCTCGCTGCAGTCTTTAGTAGCGATCGTCTTTGGGGCATTTCTCATGGTGCGTGATTTTACGGGGGCGGAAAATGATTCGATGGTGACATCGACAAGCACTGCTTCGCACGTGGGCACAGGAACCGCCATCTTCATCTTCATCATCTTTGGATTTGTCATCGCCTCATCCTGGGCGATGACGCGCGGCAAGCGATGGGGACGCGGTGCCATCGTGCTGGTGGAATTCATCCTCGGCGCGAGCTCTTTCCAGATGATGACTGGCGGATCCATCCTCTTGGGAATTGTAACCTTAGTATCCGCCATTTTGACCGTATTTTTGATCTTCGGCGTGAAAAGCTCCGGCGAATGGTTCGCGCTTAACTACTAGTTAACGCCACCAGCTCGCCGTCGCGGGCTTCCACAATATTGCCATCAGCAATAGCGAGATAGACCTCGCCGGCATAACCTTCGCGGTCCACGGGGATGCTGCGTTGGACATCACCGGTAGTCCAATCGATAACATCAATGCCTTCGCGGGTGGGGACTAAGGCTTTGTCCCCAGCAGTTACTCCCGTGCCAATGGCTTGCTCTATAACCTGCGTAACGCGCAGGGCAGTCGGGGTAAACAGATATAGACGCTCGCCATCGAACCACGTCATGTGGTGTGGTAAATCAGCGGTCGCAGCCGCAAAAGGCGATGCCGAGTCACGGATTTTTGCAGAGGGGGCAACATCCGTGCGTGAGGTTTCCTGGCCGTCATCGTTATAGGAGATGATCGCAGGCCTTTCACCTGGCACATATACTGCTGCGGCGGATTGTCCAACGGCAACAAGACGTGCCCCATCACCGTCGATGGTGACTTCTTGCGTTAACTCCGGCTCGCGGGAATCTTCCGGAGTAGTCGTTTGAAAGCGCAAATGATCTACTTGTGTGTTCCCGGGGCATGATTCGGAGACGACCAGCAGTTCTGTACGCGTGAGTGCTGAGTTAATCGTGCATTCTTCGTGCGGTTGCAAATCGGGTTCTTGCTTGGCTTCAACATCGCCATATTCGACGGTGCGCACCAAATCAGAGCGCCATAAATCCACGCGGTCAGAAGATACCGTGCCCACGCGGTCATTAGACGAGATCGCAATGACTTCATCAGAGTTATTCGCGCTGCGGGTATGGGCATAGTGGCCAGTCGCGGCGTCAATGGCGACCACATCACCGCAGCCGCGGCCGTTGCGGAAAGTAATGACCACGCGATTCCACGCCGTGGCTAAAGAACAAATCTGCACGTTATCGCGGGTATAAGTCCATGCTGTGGAGCCATCTGGATTAGTTGCGGTAACGGTGTGTGCATCATTGCTAATGAGCAAACCTTGAGCAACTACAGGCTTATACACCCCAGGCACACCATCATGTGGCACCCGGAATGCTTCTTCCAAGGAGTTGGGTACAGAGTCTAAAAGCTCTGCTTGATGTTCAGCACCAGGAGGTGACACTGGGCTTAAGGACGCGTGCGAAATATCTGAATTTGCAACGCTCAGTCCCACCGCGGCAGCGGTAACCGCCGTGATAACACCAAGTGCGAGCCAATCAGCGCGCGTGCGGCGCAGTATGGGGGCTTTCATCGGCGGCGACCACCACCGCCAACGCCTCCGCCAGCAACTTTGCGTGCAGGTCCCACAGCGTCTTGAGCATCAGCCGGGATATCTAGCTTGTCGATGAATTCTTCTGACGTACTAAACCACTGCGGCGGCTCAGGCTGGCCCAGGTCTAATTCCGAGTCAATAGCCTGCCACTTGTGCAGCTCGTCGAAGCCAACCAAAGTAATGGCGGTTCCAAAATTACCCGCGCGGCCGGTGCGACCAATACGGTGGACATAAGTCATGGCGTCATCCGGTACCTGGTAGTTGATGACGTGAGTGACATCTTCAACGTCAATGCCGCGGGATGCCACATCGGTGGCCACTAAGATTGGAACTGTGCCATCGCGGAAACCCTGCAGGGCTTTCTCACGTGCTTGCTGGTGCAAATCCCCATGCACTGCACCAACATGAAAACCTAAGTCAGCTAATTCCTGCGCAGTTTGCGCCGCCATGCGCTTAGTGCGAGTAAAGACAATGGTGCGACCGCGGTCGGGTACTTGCAAGATTCTTGATAACACCGGCAGCTTATCCATGCGGTGGGCTTGGAAAATTACTTGTCGCGTCGAAGCGTGGGTGGGGGCAGCTGATTCTGAATCAGCACGAATATGCAGCGGCTGCGTCATGAAAGTCCGCGCTAGGCGCACAATCGCGCCGGGCATCGTGGCCGAAAAGAGCATGGTTTGATGCGGGAAGTCGCTCAGAGCCGCCAAAATCTTTTCGATATCGGGCATAAAGCCCAAATCCAGCATCTCGTCGGCTTCATCGAGAACTAAGACGGAGACTTTATCCAGGCGTAAATCTTTGCGCTGATAGAGATCAAGCAACCGACCTGGGGTGCCTACGACAACGTCGACTCCGGCGCGCAAAGTTGCCCGTTGTTCATCAAAGTCGCGGCCACCTAAAATCGTTGCTACGCGCACGGGAATCTGGGCCGCAGCGATAGCTAAATCATTAGCCACCTGGACCGCCAATTCACGGGTTGGAACCACCACTAAGCCGCGCGGCGATCCGTCCAGTTCAGGCACGTCAGCGGCGTCAAAAACGCGGTCTAATAAAGGAACCCCGAAACCGTAGGTTTTACCCATGCCGGTGCGGGCTTGGCCGATCAGATCGGTGCCGGATAATGCGATCGGCAAAGTAAGTTCTTGGATGGCAAAGGTATGGGTAATACCTCGGGCCGCGAGCGCGTCGCAGATCTCTGCTGCAACACCCATGGCCGCAAAGGTCGGCGAAGTAGTGTTGTTAACTGACACACCTAGATACTATCTGTCGGGGTTATAGTGGGGCTAGTAAGTGAAAAAGATAGGAGAAATTTTTATGGATATTAAGTTCGGTTTCGCTGATACTGCTCGTGAGCTTGTCATTCGTGTGGCAGGTGAGCAGGACGGTTACCTGCAGCAAATTAATGAGGCACTTGCTAATAACTCGAATGTTGAAATCGAGGATGAAAAGGGCAAGAAGTTCATCGTGCGCACCGACCGCGTTGTCTACGTTGAGGTGGGCAGCACCAGCCAGCGCCAGGTTGGTTTCGCCGGCGTATAAGATCCCGGTAACCTAAGGCACATGAATTCTTCTAGGCCCAATCTTTCTCGCGCGTCACAGCGTCTAGAAGCCAACCCTGTTGTACAAAAAATTGTGCATTTCGCTGAAGAATTTGGATGGTGGCGAGTTGTTGCCATCCCAATTCTGGCGGTGTTGACGGTTTGGGTCCTAGTAGATATTGCGGTGGATAAGTCGGCAGCCAATTCGCAGCCGGCTACTGATGCCACCTCGGTGCAAACTTCGCAGCAGGCTGCGGAGCAAAAGCCTGAAGAAACCGGCCCGGATCCAGCAGAAGTTGATGCTGCAGTAGCAGCGGTAACCAATGCGCTTCCCGCCGGTGGGGCTTTTTCCGACGGCGGCGATGGCACTTTCCGCCCCGTTGGTACCCCTGGTCAAGACGTCGGGGAAGGACGCGAAGTTATCGTCCGCTATTCCGTGGAAGTAGAAAACGGAATTGATACCACCCCTTATGGTGGAGACACTGCCTTTGCCACGATGGTCGATGCCACCTTGGCAGACCCACGCGGTTGGTCGAAGGACAATCGCTATAAATTTGTCCACGTGCCGGCAGATTCTCGCCCGGATACCCGCATCCAGCTCACGTCTTTGTCGACTGCAGCGGAGCTATGCGGTGCGGAATTAGAGACGGAGACTTCCTGCCACACCCGTATTACTGGGGAATCGACGGTCTTGCTTAATGAAGCTCGCTGGGTGCGCGGCGCACTTCCTTTTGAAGGCGACTTGGGCAATTACCGCCAGTACTTGATTAATCATGAATTTGGCCATGCCATAGGTTATGCCGAGCACCAGGCTTGCGGTGGCGATAAAGAGTTAGCGCCAGTGATGATGCAGCAGACTTTGTCACTCAATAATGCTGAGCTGCTCAAGTTGTCTCCGGAAGAGGTCTATCCTGACGAAGACATCACGTGTAATCCAAACCCGTGGCCTTATCCGCAAACCAAGTAGGAAGGAAAATCGATGGCACAAATTGCATCTCCGCAGCCTTCTGAGCAGGTTTTAAGTGCTTTTAACGCGAGCGTTAGCCAACCGGAGAAAATGTCCGGGGCTTGGGATTATGGGTGGCGCATGGGCGATGTAGTCTTTGCACGCGCGACCGATATCGCCGCTTGGTCAGCCAAGCTTCGTCTTAAGCTAGAAATTCCCGGAGCACGTGTGGTGCGCCCCATGCGCGCGACCGATGGCAGGTTTGTGGTCGGCGGTTGGAAGGCCAATCAGCATGTGCCCGGAGAGCTGAGCAAGCGTGTCGATGAAACCGCAGCGCTTGCTTTGCGCTGGGATGAAGTCTTGCTGGAGCAGTCCGAACAGGTGCTTGCGCGGGATGATGTATTCGCACAAGCTGAAGAAATCGCCTGGAAAGAAACTGGCGAAGGCTACCAAGAACTACCCGCCAATCGCCCTGTGGTCATAGGCCATGCAGATTTGCTGGGCACCACTATTTACTCCGGTTCTAAGTCACCTGCGATCGTCGACGTTATTCCCACGGCTGCACCGCGGCCGAAAGGCTACTCGGCGGCTTTAGTCATTGTTGATGGACTCATCGCCGGTGCGTGTGATGACGGTATTTGCGATCGCTTTGCGCATGTTCCGTGCATCGACCAGCTGCTTTTGCGTGCTATTGCCTATCGCAGGCACGTTAATAACCTGCACCCGGAGTCGAAATCGTACACCCGTTCACACATTGAGAGGGTCGAAGAATATCTGTTGTCCCGTGTCAATGCGACAATGGGTGCATGAGTCTTGAGGGAAGCATTGATCTTGCCACGCGTTTAATCCCGCGTGAACAAAATATCACCCCGCGCACCTGGGATCTTTCCTTTCCCACCGCGGGGTCTTATGTGGTGAAAGGAACCGCTGGCTCGGGCCTGACCAGCTTTTTAGCAGATACTGTGCTGCACCAGATTGAGCTAGGACAAAACCCCGATAGCATCCTGGTGGTTGCGGCATCGAAAGAATCTGGCTCGCGTCTGCGCGAAGATATCACCACACGCTTGGCAGCGGCGCAAGGTCAAGAATTTATTGCCGAATCCGCCATTGTGCGCTCGGTTCACTCACTGGCCTTTGCTTTGTTGCGACAAGATAGCGACGAAGAAATTCGTCTGATTACTGGTGCTGAGCAAGACGCCGTTATTCGCGAGCTGCTAGAAGGGCATGTAGAAAATAATGCAGGCGACTGGCCGGCAGAGATTCGCCCTGCCTTGGGCTATGTCGGTTTTGCCCGCCAACTACGTGACTTTTTATTGCGCGCCATCGAAAGGCAGCAAACCCCAGACTCGCTCATTGACTTGGGCACACAGCATAACCAGCCCATGTGGACTGCAGCCGGGCACTTTTTGCGTGAATATGAGCAAGTCATGGCGCTATCCGGCATGCACTCTTATTCTGCAGCAGAGCTGGTGACCCAAGTGCTATTGCGCGAGCACCTTACGCAATCACATCCGTGGGAGACCATTGTGGTGGATGAGGCACAGCTTTTGGATCCCACCTCAGGTGAGTTGATTCGGCGTCTAGCGAAGTCGGCCAAGTTAGTTGTTATCGGTGGCGACCCTAACCAGGCGGTCTTTGCTTTCCGCGGCGCAACAACCGACTTTTTAGAAACCTTTCCAGCGCAGCACCAACTCGATTTGTCTACGCCATTGCGTAATCCCGAACCAGCGTGCGTGAGCATCGTTGATTCAGAGCGCACGCAACGCGACGTTTTGGCGGACTTTATCCGCCGGCGCCACTTAGATGACGGGGTGGCGTGGAAAGACATCGCGTGTATTGTGCGCTCTTCGGGAGATTTAGGTCTGATCCGCCGTACCTTGCTGGCCGCTGGCGTGCCCGTACACATCAATCCCACGGACGTTGTCTTATCTGAACAACGCCTTGTGGCGGCGATTCTTTTAGCCGTGCGGGCGCTTGAAGAACCACTGGATAATAAAGACTTAGAAGAACTTTTAACGGGTCCCATCGGTGGTGCTGACCCAGTTGGCTTGCGTCGCCTGATTCGTGCGCTGCGCCGCTGGAAGCCAGAAGCTCGCGGTATGGATATGCTGCGGGAGATTCTCGCGAGCGAAGAAATCGAGGAGTCTTTGCAAGAAGTTCTCAACAACTACGAAACCGCGGCCTTAGAGCGCATCATTGGCATCTTAAATAGCGGCCGCGAAGTGCTTAAACACAATGGCTCGCCGGAAGAAGTGCTGTGGGCGATTTGGCATAAGACCGAGCTAGCTAACCGTCTGCGCAACTCGTCCCTGCGCGGTGGCGCTACGGGTTCACAAGCAGACCGTGACTTAGATGCCATGATGAGTCTTTTTGACGCCGCAGGTGACTACTCAGAGCGTCGCCCCGGCGCCGAACTTAGTGCCTTTATCAACCACATCACCGAGCAAGTACTACCGACCGGTGTACGCGATAGGCGCACGGCTGTGCCGGATGCCGTAAGCATTCTCACCGCGCACGGTGCAGTTGGCCGGGAATTTAACACCGTGGCCGTCGTTGGCGCCCAAGAAGGTGCCTGGCCGGCGTTGGGGGAGACCGGCACTATCTTTGCCCAAGAAGAACTCATCGATCTAGTGGATTTGGGCATCGATCCAAATATTCCCGTCAACAACATCGCAGACCGCCTGCATGAAGAACGCCGTCTATTCCACGTTGCCACCACGCGGCACACTTCACGCATGCTGTTGGTAGCAATTGATAATCCAGATGGTGATGAAGTTGCTGAACCATCACGCTTTATTGATGAATTCGCTAATCGTGCAGGGCGTGCTCGCAATATCCCTGAGCAGTTGCAACGACTGGCGCGGCAAGAAACCTTCCGTAAGCAGTTGCTTGCTCGTGAGATGGGGTTAGAACCGCCCGCGACCGTCGAGATACACGAACCTGACAAAGAAATCGATCCGCTGCAAGTATCCGTGTTATCGGTGTCGTCGTTTATTGCCCAGATGCGCACGGTGGTCGGGAACCCTCAAGCAACTGAGGCCGCACGCGCACAAGCTGCCCGGCAACTTGCGCGTTTGGCTGAAGCTGGCGTGCCGGGTGCTGACCCTGCTCAGTGGTGGGCAACCCAGACGATCTCTGAAGAAAAGCCGTTAAATAACAATCCACGGCTGAGCCCCTCGCGCATTGAGGCGCTGTTGAAGTGCCCGTTGAACGCGATGTTGAAAGACACGGCAGATAACACCAGCGATACTTACCACTTGGTGCGTGGCAACCTGGCTCACGCATACATGGAAGCGCTAGGACGTGGAGCTGATGAAGAACTAGCGCGCCGGGAAACCGTCGAGGCATTCTCCCAGGTTCAGACCTCGCCGTCCTGGAAGCGCGCGCAAGAGCGTGAAGAGTTTGAACGGTTATTGGTGCGTACCAACCAGTGGATTCAAGAAACCCGCGGAGTGCTAGAGCTTGTCGATGTGGAAGTGCGCGTGGACGTGGAAACCGAGCCAGGGGTGCGCATTCGGGGCTATATGGACCGTCTGGAGCGTGCCGTCGGCGAGAATGGCGAGCACGGTGGCCTGCGCGTTATTGACTTAAAGACGGGCGCGTATAAGCCCTCTGATGAAGAGACTTCTGCGCACCCGCAGCTAATGGCCTATCAACTGGTGCTTGCCCACGGTGAACTGCGCCAGGTTGACGGTTTCACCAGGGTAGTTTCCTCGCCGCAGGGAGAAGAACGCGATGGCGCGACCTTGGTATATCCGGGTGTGGATACGAAGAAGATTGGCACAGCAGAACAGGCACGGAAAGAAGATGAGGAGCTGGCAGAGTTCGCAGCGGCGCTGCCGCCTTTGCTGGAGGAATTAGCTGGCCCGCGGGTAACCGCCAGGATCAGCTCCGAGTGTGATCGCTGCCCACTGAAACCCATTTGCCCGGTGCAAGCTGAAGGAAAGGTGACTACTGATGTCAACGCCTAATTTTTCTCCCGCGGATATTGCCGCGGCAGTCGGCAAAAAGTTTGCGCCGACCGATGAACAAGCTCAGGTCATTGCTGGTGGACTCGGCCCGAAGCTGGTGACTGCGGGCGCAGGCGCCGGAAAGACCGAAACCATGGCATCACGCGTGGTGTCTTTGGTTGCCAACGGATTGGTGCGCCCCGAACAAGTACTAGGCCTGACCTTTACCCGCAAGGCCGCACAGCAGCTGGAACAGCGCATCCGCAAATCCTTGATTCAACTGCGCGATACAGGATTGTTCGCCCCAGGCAGTGAGGTGGCTAAGTCTTTAGAGTCGATTGCGCCGAAGGTATCTACCTATGACTCTTATGCGGGTGAATTGGTGCGCGAATATGGTTTGTACCTGCCGGTCGAGCCCAGCGCGCGGCTGATTACTGATGCTGAGCGTTTCGCGATTGCCCATGAGATAGTCAGCAACTTCGAGGGTGAGATGACCACGAAGACTTCGGTGGCAACCGTGGCGCAGACCGTGCTGAAACTCGCGGACAACATGGGCAATGTGCTCATGAGTGAAGAAGATATCCGCGAGCATGCACGGATTATGCTCAGCGATGCCACTGAGCTGCCGAAAGCGCGCAAGAGTGGCCCGGAGTTTTCTCAAGAATTACAAAAGATTCTCGATGTGCAAAGAATTCGCGTGGAGTATCTGGAGCTTGTTGCAGCGGTGCAAGCAGAACAGCATGCTCAAGGAGTAGTTAGTTTCGGCGAGCAGATGTCTTTTGCAGCGCGCGTAGCTGCCGCAAACCCAGGCATTGGTGCGATTCAACGTCAGCGCTACCGCGTGGTCATGCTTGATGAATATCAGGACACTTCGCACTCGCAGCGTGTGTTATTGCGCAGTCTCTTCGGCGGAACTGCGCACCCGAATCTTTCCGTTACTGCCGTCGGTGACCCGATGCAGGCGATTTATGGCTGGCGTGGTGCGACCACCGAGAACCTCAACGAGTTTGTGAGGGACTTTCCTGTAGACGATTCCACTCCGGCGCCACAAGATCAGCTGACGGTGTCGTGGCGGAATCCTTCCCGCGTGCTGGATTTAGCCAACGTTGTTGCAGATGACATCTTTGCCGGCGCTAATCCGCGCCCAGTCGATAGGCTCAGCGCGCGTCCTGGCGCCGACGACGGCGATGTGCAGTTGGGATATTTTGAAAGCCAAGAAAGAGAGCGCGAATTCGTTGCACGTCATATGCGCGCAATCTATGACAAAACCCAAGAAAATAAAGATCCTTTAAGCGCGGCTATCTTAGTTCGCACCAACCGCCATGCGGCCGAGATCGCACGCCACTTGGAAGCAGAAGGCGTGCCTTATGAAATCGTTGGCCTAGGTGGTCTTTTGTGGGAACCAGAAGTCCAAGACCTAGTCGCACTCGCAACCATGCTGGTACGCCCGCAAGACTCTGCTGCAGCACTGCGTATCTTGGCCGGTCCGCTATGTGGGCTGGGCATGTCGGACATTTTGGCGTTGAGCCAGCGCGTGGACAATATGACTGGCGCATCGGATGAACGCGTCGTGTATGCCCCAGGTGATGATCCGCTCGAGCACCTGCGCGCGCAGCTGCACCGGCAAGTAGCTAGTGCCACCACACACCGTCCTGAGCAGGTGTTGGGATTAGCTGATGCCGTGGCCGATATGGGTGAGGCGGAGCGCTATACCGAGGAGGGGCGAGGGCGCATCGAAAAGCTCGCGTCGAAGCTGCGCCACCTGCGAACCTATTCTTTGGGCAAATCCCTAGCTGACTTGTTTTCTGATATTGAAGCTATCTTCAACCTGCGCACCGAAGTGCTGTCGCGAAACCGTGCCGGCGGTGCAACGCATCTGGATAAATTTGCCGATATTGTTGCTGGTTATCAAGGAGATAGCCTCGGCGGCTTGCTGGATTTTCTGGACCTTGCCCGCGAACATGAAGATGGTCTGGATCCCGGCGAAGTCCCGGCTGTCGATGACCGCGTGCTGGTGCTTACCGTGCACAAGTCCAAGGGCTTGGAATGGGAGCATGTCTGTGTCCTGCATGCGGATTCGACGACGTATGGTGCCAAAGCGAATTCTTTCATCACCAAAGTCGAACAGGTTCCCTCTGATGAGGATGTGATTGAACCGGAGCCGCAATATGACAAAAATGGCGATGAGAAACCGGTAACGCGCACGGATTATGGCAAAGCGGCGAAGGCTTTGGATAAGCAGTACAAAGACGCCAACGCGGAGGAATCCGCGCGGTTGTTCTATGTGGCGATGACGCGCACGGAGAAGTCTTTGACCGTTACCGGCGGTGGCACCAATAGCTACAAGGCCGGCCATGGATCGAAGAAGGGGCCGTATGTTTACCTCGAGATGTTGGCGGAGAAATTCCCCGACCTCGTGGTGGAGTGGACTATTCCTGAAGACCCTGCTGATGAGGCTGCTGATACGGCGATGGATGCAGCGAAGTTTCCTTTCTTGCAGCCGACCCCAGAAGCACTTGCGGGCGCGCTGCTTGTCGATGCCGCTAAGCAGGAACTGCCGAAGGCACAATCCGGTGAGGAATTTGGGCTGTGGGAAAGCGATGCTACCGCACTGATTGAAGAACACCGTGCGCTGACCACACCGGTGATTGAAGTAACTATGCCCAGTGAGCTCACGGCCTCTGATGTGGTGAGTTTATCCACTGACCCGGAGGAGTTTGCGCGCCGGCGCCGTCGCCCTGTGCCTTTTAAACCAAATTCTTATGCCAAGCGCGGTACAGCCTTTCACTCGTGGCTGGAAGAACGCTTTGGCATGGAAGCCTTGCTGGAAGAAGATGAACTGCCAGGAACCGGCGAAGTGCCAATCGCTGATGTTGAAGCTTTGAAGGAGAAATTCCTTGAATCGGCGTGGGCGGATCGCACACCCTTTGCAGTGGAGACGCCATTTCGTTTTAACTCCGGTGGGCAGATTCTTAACGGACGTATGGATGCAGTCTTTAAAGAACCAGATGGCTCCTGGTTCGTGGTGGACTGGAAAACTGGCCGGCCACCACAAGGTCGTGATATGGACAATGCGGCGTTGCAGCTGGCCATCTACCGTGAAGCGTGGCGCAGAATTGTTGCCGATGGCCAACCGATTCGCGCCGGGTTCCATTATGTTGCGGACAATTTTACCTTTGAGCCGCAGAATCTTCCCGACGGTGATGCACTTGCGCGGCTGTTTTCAACGGTGGCCACGAAGTAGGTATATGCTTATCAGTCTTAATGGCTTCGCGCACGCAGAAAGGAAGGCGTCGGAAGGTTATGGCACAACGAGTGAAGCGGATGAAAAATCGGATCGCAGAGTCTTTTCGGCCCGGGATAGAGTTGTCTTCGCAGCCAGACCATGCACTGATTGATGTGATCACGGTGCCTCGCAACGACGTGGCCAGCCCGTGGCGGCAATTGGCTAAGCGCTTGATGTGGGCCTTTTCTCTGGTTATTTTTGTGACTTTCGTGGTCTATTTTGACCGGGAGGGATATAGTGAGGAGCTCACACTCATTGATGCAGCATATTATTCTTCGGTCTCATTGACTACAGTGGGATACGGCGATATTGTCCCCGTGACCCAGCAGGCGCGTTTAGTGAACTTGGTTGTTATTACGCCTGCTCGTCTTGCCTTCTTAGTGCTGTTGGTGGGTGCTACTTTATCTGTATTGACTGACCGAGCTCGCCGTACATTCCAGATTTCACGTTGGAGAAGAACTTTGCGCAACCACACCGTCGTTATAGGTTACGGAACCAAGGGTGCTGGCTCAGTTGCCGCCTTGCTTGCCGACGGCATCTCCCCAGCACAAATCGTAGTTATCGACCAAGATCGCGCGGCTCTTGCCAATGCAGAGCATCACGGACTAGTGACTGTCTTTGGTTCGGGGACTAAAAACGACGTGCTAAAAATCGCGGGCGTTGCGCACGCGGAAGCAGTAGTCGTTACCCCCTCCACGGATGACACGGCTGTGCTGTGCACTTTAGCGGTGCGCGAGTTGGCTCCATCGGCGAAGATAGTGGCTTCAGTTCGAGAATCAGCGAATCGGCACTTGCTGCTGCAATCTGGTGCTGATTCTGTAGTTACCTCCGCGGAAACTGCAGGACGCCTTCTTGGACTTGCCACCGTCACGCCGACAGTGGTGGAGATGATGGAAGACCTGCTCTCTCCAAATGAAGGTTTCTCGGTCGCCGAGCGTCCAGTGCGTGAATATGAGGTGGGCTCGAATCCCCGACACTTGGTCGATATTGTGCTGGCGGTTTTGCGCAATGGGGAATTGATTCGCGTTGATACCGCGGGTGCTTCGGCGCTTAAACCCGGTGACCGTTTGCTCTACATCAAACACGACACGGAAGACCCTTCTGAGATATTGGACGATGAGTAGATGTTTGTTCCGGTTACTGAACACGGCTTTGTGCCGGTTGATAGTACTGGCAAACCTATCTTGTTGGAGGCTCCGTCCGGGCAGATGACCGTGCGGGTATCCAAGTTTCCCGAGCTGTGGGCGTGCGCGATTTCCGAGGACCACGCTCAAAGTTTGGGAACGTTGGTCTCAGCGCGTGCTTTCTTCGGGGATCGACTCATGACGCGTGCGATCGGCATGATGAAGTATCGCTATCTGCACCGCTTTGACGCGGCGACAGGGCAGCGTCTGGAATTTCCGGATACTGGCGTGGTGGGACATTCGGAACAGCGTCCTGGAATGCTATTTCCCCGGGTTGATCCGGCAGTGATTACGCGGGTGCACCATCCAGAAAAGGATGCGATTTTGATGGGTCGTGACAAGAAGCGACCGCAGAATTTCTCGATCATAGCTGGCTATGTGGACATTGGTGAGTCCTTGGAAGAAGCCGCTGCACGTGAAGTCAAAGAGGAGACAGGGTTTGATGTCCGGGACGTGCGATACGTTGGTTCGCAGCCCTGGGTTTTATCGGGCTCTTTGATGGTTGGGTTTAGTGCGGTGGCAACCGAAGAGTCTTTGGAAAACCCCGGCCCGCGTGATGGTGAATTGGTTGAAGTCCGTTGGGTGGGCAAGACTGAGATTGATAAGTTGAATCTGCCAGGCCCAGGTTCAATTGCGCACAGGTTATTAGAGGAGTGGTATTCGCAGTGAGTTCCTTCGAGTTAGATTTGGAGGCGCTGGATGATGACCAGCGCGTTGCTGCAACCGCGCCCCGGGGACCGGTGTGTATTCTGGCTGGTGCGGGAACCGGTAAGACCCGCACTATTACCTATCGGATCGCGCACTTAGTTGACCAAGGTTTTGTCTCCCCGCAGCGCGTTTTGGCCGTGACTTTTACCTCGAAAGCAGCAGGGGAGATGCGCGACCGTTTGCTCTCGATGGGCGTCACTGGCGTTCAAGCACGCACCTTCCACGCCGCTGCGCTGCGCCAATTGCGGTATTTCTGGCCGCAGGTGGCAGGCGATCTGCCGTGGCGTTTGGTAGATAATAAATTCCCGATTGTTTCGCGTGCCGTGCGCAATGTCGGCATGGATCCTTCTAAGGAAACCGTGCGCGATATCTTAAGTGAAATTGAGTGGGCGAAGGCCTCGCTAATTTCTGCCGATGGTTATGTCGAAGCCTTAAAAGCGCACGACCGCATCGCGCCTAAAGACCCAGTGAAAGTAGCGAAGGTCTATCAGCGCTATGAAGAGTTTAAATCCCAGCCCGATGGGATGTTATTAGACTTTGATGACCTGCTTATTCATGTCGCGGGTGCTTTAGAAAATGCGCCCGCGGTGGCTGAGGAATTCCGCCAGCAATACCGCACTTTTGTTGTTGATGAGTATCAGGACGTCACGCCTTTGCAGCAGCGCGTGCTCAACGCCTGGTTAGGCGAGCGCGATGATTTAACGGTGGTCGGGGATGCCAACCAGACGATTTATTCATTTACCGGTGCATCCCCTGATTTCCTGCTCGATTTTTCTAAGACTTATGACAACGCCACAGTCGTGAAACTCCAGCGTGACTACCGGTCGACCCCGCAAGTAACGGACCTGGCGAACACGGTTATTGATAAAGCCGTCGGACGCGCTGCAGGCACGCGCCTGCGCCTGGAAGGTATGCGTGACCCGGGACCAGTTCCGAAGTTCCACGCTTATGAGTCAGAAGAAATTGAGGCGAAAGAAGTCGCCGGAGAAATTCTCACCCTGTTAAATCAAGGCGTTGCTGCGAGTGAGATTGCGATTTTATATCGCACCAATTTCCAGTCGGCGGTCTTTGAAGAAGCACTTGCTGATGCCGGCATTGTTTACCAAGTCCGTGGTGGAGATGGCTTTTTTCATCGACAAGAAATCATTGAAGCCACCCGCGCGCTGCATCGCGCAGCTCGCCGCACCGATCTGCCCTACGACCCAGTCGCTATTGCCAAGGCTGCGTTTATGGAAATCGGGCTCTCGTCTGCTGAGCCCGAAGGTGCTCAAGCACGTGAGCGTTGGCAGTCGCTGAGCGCGCTGGTGGATCTGATCTGTACCATCGTGCGCGACCAGCCCGGCATCGATTTGCCCGGGGTGATTGTGGATCTGCAACGCCGCGCTAGCAACAAACAAGCTCCCACCATGGAAGGCGTGACGTTATCAACGCTGCACGCGGCGAAGGGCTTGGAGTGGGACGCGGTCTTTTTGGTAGGCCTGACCGAAAAGCTTTTGCCCATTAATCAGGCGATTAAAGCCCAAGATGATCGCGGTGATGATGAAGCCATTGAGGAAGAACGCCGTCTGTTTTATGTCGGCATGACCCGCGCGCGCATCCACCTGCTGTGCTCCTGGGCGCTGGCGAAGACCACGGGCTCGCGCGCATCGCGCCAGCGCACGCGCTTTCTCGACGGTGTGGTGCCAGAGCTTGGCGATGCTTCCGCACACACCTCGCGTGCATCGCGGCCTAAACGCTGCCGGGTGTGCAATGGCTATCTCAATGCGCCCGCCGACAAAGTGCTGGGCCGGCACGAGACTTGTGAGTCTTTAGCTGATGAAGAGGTCTTTACTGCCTTGCGTCAGTGGCGTGCGCGGGTGGCCCAGGACATCGGCAAGCCAGCCTATGTCGTCTTTACGGACGCGACCTTGCTGTCGATGGCTGAATCCTTGCCATCTGATAAAAATGGCTTGCTGTCTATCTCCGGCGTTGGCCCGGCCAAGATGGAACAATACGGCGATGAAGTCTTAGAAGTGATTTCTTCAGTGCGCACTTAGGCTTGGAAACAGGCCGGGCACTGTGCGTGCGCGCCGACTAGTTGGTGCTGGGATTTGCCATAGATATCGATATCAAAAAGCTCCCCGGCATAAAAGCGCTTGTGCGGCGCGCCGGGCGGAAAGGGCCGGCCAGTCAGCCAATCAATAATGACTGCTGCCTGCGCGGTCACCGCCGCAAGCACCTGGTCATCTGGGGCGATGATGGTCTCTTCTAACTGCTCGGTAATGACTGCCCAGCGCGGGTCAAAAGCCGCGCGGTGAAGCTCAAAGCACAAAGGGCACGGACCTTTGCCTTTTAAATGCAAAGGTCCGATAAACCCGCGTGAATCCACGAGCGAAATAGGCATCCACGAACACGTCTTGGGCAGTGAATACAAGGCCGCGGCAACCTTCGTAGTCCGATACAACTGGTCAACAGCTATGACGACCGTGTCATCTTCCATGGTGGATAAATACACGCCCAGCGCTTCCCAATCCAGCGGTGAGCGCACGCCCAAACCGCGGTCGAAGCACATTTTGCGGATAGATTGCGCCAGCGGAGAATCTCCTAAAATCACCACACGCGGGGGAGCAGTTTCTAGGTGCATAATTCGATACTCCACTAAATCATGCAGCAAGCTGCGTGCAGCCAACATGGACATGCCCCCAGCTGCGAAAGCACGCTCCCACTGATACCTGGTACGTGCGCCCTCGTGCTGTCCTGCACGCAAGATTTCTACTAAAGTTTCAGCGTTGTGTGATTTAATTATGCCCGCGCGCGTGGAGTCTAACCCAAACTGGATGTGGGTCTCATCGCGTAAAAATATGCCAATATCGGTGCTGAGAAAATACCGTGCGCGTTCGCTGATATCTACTGTCATTATGTCTTACCCCCGTTTAAACTTCAGTCTGCCACGAAGTGGAAATGGGCGCAGGATAATATTGACTGTTATGTCGAGTAGTTCTGAAATGCCCGTCAAGGTCATCCGCTCCGCAAGGCGCAAGCGCACGGTGGCAGGACGCATCAACAGCGGAGTTTTAGAAGTGCGGATCCCGGGCTGGATGAATCAGCGAGAAGAAGCCGAAGCCGTTGCTGACATGCTAGCGCGGGTGGCTAAACGCACCACGACGCAGCATGCTTCAGATGAACAGCTGGCTCAACGCGCGCATGAGCTCAACGCTAAGTATTTAGACAATCGGGCAACTGTCGGCTCGATTCGGTGGGTGAGTAATCAAAACACTCGCTGGGGCAGTACGTCGCTTGCGACAGGAGATATCCGTATCTCTGACCGGCTACAGAAGGTGCCGGATTATGTTCTAGATTCGGTCATTATTCACGAACTTACGCACACGTTTATCCCCGGGCACTCCAAAGAGTTTTGGAACTGGGCCGATAGGGCACCAAAAGCAGAGCGCGCAAAGGGCTACCTTGAGGCCTTCGCGCGCTTTGGTCACATCCAAGAAGATTAATTACTTCTCATCGGAGTCAGAACCGGAGTCAAAATCAGAATCGGATTCGCCGTCCTTTTTGTCTTTATCCTCGGCGGCTGCGTCTGTATCTGAGTCAGAATCGACGTCTTGAGCCTTCTCAGTCTCTTCGTCTTCGCTTACACCCGTGTCGCCGCTGCGCAGCATTTCTTCGAGCTTGGCAAACTCGGCATCAAAGTCATCCGAGGGGGCATCGTCAAGCAAGCCGTCAATAAAGGCAGCAGGGTTTTCCAAGTGCTCTGCAGCAGGCAGAAGGTCTGGGTGGTCCCAGACGTGGTCACGCTTGTCCACACCAACAGCGATGGTGGAGCGGCGCCACAACTCTGCTGCGGCTTCAACCTTTGGAGCCCCAAATTCGATACCGACAACCTTGGCGAAAGCCTTTTCCGCAGAGCCGCCAGAGTTACGGCGGTTTTGCCACGCACGGGCCATCGCTGGGGTCGAAGGAATGCGCGAGCTAAGTGCCTCATTGACGACGTACTCAACCCACCCTTCGACTAGCGCCAGCAGGGTTTCCAGGCGCGCTACGGCAGAAGCATTACGGGAGGTAATTCGAGGGCTTAAGTCCATGCCTTGCAGCTTGCCGATGGCATCTTGAATCGCCTGTGGATCCCCAGATTCTAAGTTGAGCTCACGGGTTGCTTCCTCAATGTGGGAGGTGTCAATCTCCAAGCCCATGGCGTATTCCTCCACGGAGGAGACCAGGCGTTCTACCAGCCATGGAACGTGCTTGAACAGGCGCTGGCGGGCGGCCTCACGCGCTGCGATGTAAACCAAAATCTCTTGGCTTGGCACCTTCAAATCGCGCGCGATGGACTGAATATTGTGCGGCAAGATAGCCGTGATGCCAGTTGGAGCGACCGGCAAACCGAAGTCAGAGCCGGTAAGGGCCTGGCGGGCTAAATCACCTAAAGCATGACCTAATTGCATGCCGAAATTCATGCCAGACATTTGCGTCATCATATTGGCGATAGGGCCCATCATCTCACGGGCCTCCTCAGGCATGGACTCTAATTGCGCATCTGCCATGTGCTGGGCGACAGGGGAGACCATGCGCTTCCACATCGGCATGGTCTTATCCAGCCAGGTCTGCGCATTCCAAGCTTCTGTCGATGCAGAAGCAGTCGGAAGCGTGGTGTGCTCGTCTAACCACAGTTCCGCTAAACGCACGGACTCTTCGACCGCGCGCGTATCTTCAGCGCTAATGGACTTTTCAGAACCTAATTGCTGGCGTGCAATGCGCTCAGCCATCTCATAATTAACCGGGCCTGAGCCCTCCGGCGAATTCATGGAACTGCCCATGCCAGATAGCATGGCGCCGAACTGATTCAGCATATCGCCTAAGCCACCGCCACCGGCTCCGCCAAAGTTAAAACCGAATGGGTTGTTATTGCGATTGTTTTCGTCGTCGTCATCATTGTTGAATGAAAAACCGAATCCATTACTCATACTCCCAATGTACCCAGTGTGAGGTGGATATCTCCATGGTGATAGCTACGCTGACAGCGAACAAGGGTAGGGTATTTTGGCGTGAGTACACCGTCGAACCGTCGATTAACCACCTTGGCCTTGGGTGCTGTGCCCATCGTCGCCCTCGGTGGGTTAATGAGCATTGACCATATTCCTGGCACCGATATTTCTCTCACCGTGCCATATGCGGCCCAAGGGCCAGGGCCTACCGTGGATACTTTGTCGAGTGTGGAAGGCAAGGATGTCGTAGAAATCTCCGGCGCCGAAACCTATGACACCTCCGGCCAGTTAAACATGACCACGGTGGCTGTTCGCACGAATATGTCGCTGTCGCAGGCCATTGGCCGGTGGCTGACGACCAATGACACCATCGTGCCGCTGGAAACTGTCATTCCCACCGGTACGTCTTCTGAAGAAATGCAGGAAGCCAACCAACAGGCCTTTGTGCAATCAGAGGCAGCGGCCACCGTTACCGCGATGAATTACCTGGACATTCCCGTCCACGTGGTTGTCGCAGGCGTTATGGATGATTCCGCGGCTGTCGATAGGGTCAAGCCCGAGGACGTGGTTCTCGCAGTAGACGGCACAGAAGTATCCGAGCCTGCCGAGGTGCAAGAACTCATCCGCGCCAAAGCGCCTGGCGATGAGGTCACGTTGACCCTAGAAAATAACGGCCAGGAGCGCGAAGAAACCATTACTTTGGGCGAACACCCCCACGATTCCAAAATCCCGTTGCTGGGTGTGACCATGTCCTCTGCACCGCGCGATGGCATGAATGTCACCTATAACCTGCAAGACGTCGGCGGGCCTTCTGCAGGCATGATGTTTTCTTTGGCTGTCATTGACAAGCTCACCGAAGACGACCTCACCGAAGGACACTTCGTGGCAGGTACCGGCACGATTTCCGAAGATGGCACCGTTGGCCCCATCGGCGGCATTGAACACAAAGTCGAAGCCTCCAAAGAAGCAGGAGCTGAGCTATTCCTAGCCCCAGCTGCCAACTGTGAGGCGGCCACCAGCCGCGATCACGGCGACATGGTCATTGCTTCCGTCGAGACCCTCGACGATGCCATCCACGCCATCGAAGACTTCGCCAGCGGGGCAGAGGTTAAGACCTGCGCGGAATAGTCTTCGCTAAAGCTCAGACTATTCCGCAAAGAAAAGGAAAGCTCAGGTTATTCCGCGGGGGAGAACGGAAAGCTCAGGTTATCCCGCAGGATCGTAGAGGCCGAGCTCAATGAGCCGGTCTTCGGGATCTTCTTGGTCGGTGGACAGCATCTGCTGCAGGACCAAGCCCTCCTTGTTATCCACCACTGTCAGCACGGCGGTGCTACCCAGCGTGGACCAGCCCACCACGCGGTCACCACTGTCCTCTAAGACGGTGGAGCTACGCAGTTCGGTGAGCACCTGGGTGGTCTGCGTTGCGCGGTTAGAGGATTTAGAAAACTGCATCTGGCCTACTTCTGGGCCGGAGCAGTTGTAGTTATGTTCGCTGCCCACGGAGTCGCAAGAATCGAATTGGGCGAAAAGCTCGCGCGGAGCAATAGAACCGAAGATTTCATAGGCAGCTTCAATGTCATCGCTAAAGTCGCTGGCGCTTGCCGATGTCGTCTCTGTCGGCTCGTCTGACTCCGACTCCGAAGGTTCTGCTGAGGTTGTCTCGGTGCTGGATTCAGACGAAGTTTCCGATGCCTCAGAGCTGGATTCTTCTGAATTCTCGGAGGTCGACTGCGAGGTTTCTGCCGCAGCAGAGGTCTCCGGTGCGGGTTCGGGAGCAGGTTCTTGCGTGTTGCCGCATGCAACAAGGGTCGCTGCTAAAAAGACAGCGCCAGTCAGTTCAATGATGCGCGGCTTGTGGGATTTAAGCACGGGAACCTACTCCTGAAAGTAATGCGTGAGATTTGCTTTTAATAGTCTAGACGAATCGCTTAAAGTAACTCATCTGGGTCTTGTTCCAGCCCATAGCGCAAAGCCGCAACAACTCCGGGCGCCACCTCAGGGCCACCGCGCAGCTGAATATCATCTTCTGCAAAAGGACCTGCCTCCGCGAGCTCTTCCTCGGTTGGGCGGATCTGCAACACAGTCAATTCCAAGCCTTCTTCACGCAAACATCCTGAAAAAAGTCTGGCAGGACGTGGCTCTGAATCTGGGGCAGCAATGTCTTTGAACAGAATCTCTTGCGCAAGCACCGCACCTTCAACCTGGCGCGGCCACGCGATGCGCGAGACATATTCCGCCAGCTCTTCTGAACCGGGGAGAATATTTTCTGGCAGGTTATCCTGCACAACCAAGGTTAGCGGCGCGGAGTCATCGTCAAGCTCAATTTGATCAACGACTAATTCGGTCGGAACCAATGCGAAAAGCGTTGGGGGAGCCTCCCAGCCCTCAGCGTGAACGAAGTCAACAGCTTCCATCATCGCTTTGTTTAATGCTTGTTGGTTAAAACCTGGGGAACTCATAAGCAACCTCATTCGTTAGCTAGATGGTACTGGCCTTAAAATTGGCCAACTAATAGACAATTTTGGCATACGATTTGATTGGAGCTGGCGTTGGTTTCACATACAGCCCAACCCTCCGCCCCTATGAAGCGACCGCCCCGCATATTAGCGTGGGTGCTCGGTATCATCGCTGTAATACTTTTCATCGGACCTTTGTTCGTTGGAGTGTATACCGACTGGAAGTGGTTCGGCGCAATTGAGTACCGCGGGGTTTTTAACACCGCCATCATTGCTCGAGTAGTCCTGTTCATTGTTACCGCCATCATCGCAGCCCTAGTCGTATGGTTAGCTGGCTTCTTTGTATGGCGTGGACGCCCCGACATCCTAGATCTGGGCGACTTAAACTCGCCGGTCTACCAATACCGTCAGGCGATTGAAAAGTCAGTCGGAACCTTCCTGAAGGTCCTGCCTCTTCTCATCGGCCTGCTTAGCGGCTTTATGCTGCAGGGCTCTTGGCGCACCATTTTGCTTTTTGTCAACGGCACGGACTTTGGCGAAACTGACCCACAGTTCGGCCTTGACTACGGTTTCTATGCCTTCAAGCTGCCCGTATTCCAGATGATTGTCTCGACGCTGTCGATGTTGACCATCGTCGCGTTGATCATTGCACTCGTTGGCCACTACGTTCTCGGCGGCATCCGCATCGGTAACCAGGCCGCCGGCATCAAGGGCTCTTTGTCTAAGCCTGCACGCGTGCAGCTGGCGGTGACCGCTGGTATCTGGATGCTTCTGAAGGTCATCGATTACTGGCTGGCACGCTATGAATTGCTCTACAACTCCAACGACATGTTCTCGGGTGCTTCGTACACCGATTTGAACGCACAGTTGCCAGCGAAGATCATCTTGATGGTCATCGGCGTCTTCGTCGCCGTTGCATTTTTTGCTGCTACCGTCCTCAAGGATCTGCGCATCCCAGCACTGGCTGTAGTGCTGATGCTGGTCTCCGGCATCGTTATTGGCGGTGCATGGCCAATCTTGATGGAGCGTTTCTCCGTCCAGCCGAACCGTCAGGCAAAAGAAGCAGAGTCTATTTCACGAAATATTGAAGCAACCCGTTTTGCTTACGGGCTTACCGATGACGAAGTAACCTACGTCGAAAACTGGGGCGCCGAAGAAGCTTCCGATGAAGAAGTCGCAGCCGATGAGGCCACGATTTCTAACCTGCGTCTTTTGGACCCAGACATTTTGTCACCAACCTTTACCCAGATGCAGCAGCTGCGTAACTTCTACGGCTTTGCTGACCAGCTGTCCATGGACCGCTACATCGTGGATGGCGAGCTGCGCGACTTCGTTGTTGCAGCGCGTGAGGTTGACCCTAATGCTCTGCGGGAGAACCAGTTGAACTGGATTAACCGCCACACCGTGTACACCCACGGCAATGGCTTCGTCGCCGCACAGGCAAACCGCGTTGACGAAGTAGCACAGGACGCGGGCTCTACCCGTGGTGGTTTCCCAGTCTTTAACGTCTCCGACCTGCAGACCAAGGCCGGCGAAGAAGCTGAAGGCGAAGGTGAGACCCTAGATGCTGAATCCGAGTTGGGTATTAATGTTGAACAGCCGCGTATTTACTACGGTCCGGTAACTGCTTCGGTTGAAGATGGCGCGGACTATGCCATCGTCGGCGATACCGGCAACGGTCCAGTGGAATTCGATACTGATAGCTCTAACTTCACCTATGACGGCAAGGGCGGCGTTGACATTGGCAACATGTTCGACCGCGTTGCCTATGCTCTGCGCTACCAGGAAATGAACCTGCTGCTATCTGATCGTGTTGGCTCTGAATCCAAGATCCTCTACGACCGCGATCCACGTGAGCGCGTCGAGAAGGTCGCACCATGGTTGACCACTGACTCCGAGACTTACCCAGCAGTTGTCGACGGTCGCATCAAGTGGATTGTCGATGGCTACACCACCTTGGATAGCTTCCCGTACTCCCAAAGCGAGAGTCTGACCGAGGCTACTGCGGATGCTTTGAATGCCGAAGGTACTCAGCAGCGTTTGATCTCTGACCGAGTCGGCTACATCCGTAACTCTGTTAAGGCCACGGTCGATGCTTATGACGGCACCGTGGAAATCTACGAATTCGATACCGAAGACCCAGTGCTGAAGGCATGGGAAGGCGTATTCCCAGGCGTGGTCAAGCCAGAGGCAGAAATCTCTGATGAACTGCGCGCGCACTTCCGCTATCCACAGGACATGTTCAAGGTGCAGCGTTCCATCCTGGCGCGCTACCACGTTGATGACCCACGAGTATTCTTTAACAACGACGCTTTCTGGTCTGTCCCAGCAGACCCAACCGGTGCCGACCAAGAAAACTTGGATCAGCCACCGTACTATGTTGTTGCTGCCGATCCTGAGACCGGTGAGCCAACCTTCCAGCTGATTTCTTCCTTCCGTGGCCTGTCCCGTGAGTTCTTGTCTGCTCACATGACTGCTTCCTCGGATCCAGAAAGCTACGGCGACATCACTGTTCGCGTATTGCCAACCAACACCCAAACCCAGGGTCCAAAGCAGGCGCAGGATGCGATGATGTCTTCGGACCAGGTAGCCCGCGATATGACGCTGTGGCGTGGATCGAATGATCTGCACAACGGTAACTTGCTGGCTCTACCAGTCGGTGGCGGCGAGATCTTGTACCTGGAGCCTATTTACTCCCAGCGTAAGGACCAGGCTTCTGCCTTCCCTAAGCTGTTGCGTGTTCTGGTTTCCTACAAGGGCCGCGTTGGTTATGCCCCAACCGTGGATGCTGCGCTTGAGCAGGTCGGTATTAACTCCGATGCTGTCCAAGATATCGACGTTGTCGATGACGGCGGCGATACCAGTACTGATGAACAGCCTGCCGATGAAGCACCAGCTGATGAAGAAGAAACCCCAGCTGCACCGATTCCAGAAAATGCTGATGAAGCATTGAATTCCATCAGTGACGCATTGACTGGTTTGGAAGATGCACGCGATGGCTCCCATGAGGAGTACGGCCGTGCCTTGGATGAATTGGACCGCGCCGTACAGCGCTTCCAGGAGTTGCAAGATTCTGCTGAACAGCCAGCTGAGTAATAGCTAAACTCACCTACAAGCAGTAACTAAGTGCGGGTCGCCCTGATAGAAAAGGGTGGCCCGCACTTTGCTTATCGATGAGTGATTTGGGTATTAGATAACCCGTGTGTATAGTGGGACAAGTCGCCAATGCTTGAACTTTAAGCAAAGCGCAGGTGAACTTTTAGTTCATTCGTCGCGGGGTGGAGCAGCTCGGTAGCTCGCTGGGCTCATAACCCAGAGGTCGTAGGTTCGAATCCTGCCCCCGCTACCAATTTCAAATAGCCGCAGTCAGTAGAAATGCCGACTGGGGCTATTTTTCTTTCTCTTTGCTACCGTGGCTGTGACCGCTTAGGACTGAAAGGACTTTCCGTGACTGCCTCGTTGGATTTGGGAAAGAACCATGCCCGTACATTGGTCGCCGCAGCAATTGTGGTGGGAATGTTTCTTTTGCTGCTGTACCTAGGGCTTAACCGGTACTACATTGCTCAGGAGCTTGAGGCGCTTGTGGAAGGAGCGAATGCTCGCGGAGAAAGCTACTCGGTGGTGGTGCACAACGGTCTAACCGGTAGCTATTCGTTCAACGTAAATTAGCCACAGTCAAGGGATTCGCCGCTAATACCATCGCGCCACTCTGCAAAGCGTGTGCCTACACTGCAGCGAGTATCAAAGGCGAGGGCTTCTTCCGAGATATTGATTGCATTCCCGGGCACGAGCAGCGCATTCGGTAAATTTCACGACAGGGATATAGCAGTCGTTGGCGTTCTGGTGCATCAGTTAGCAATGTCGGGGAGTAAGTATTTACGCACCTTGGAGGATGTTCTTCCACAAAATGAGGAAAGCCGCGATGGAAGTTCCGTGACTGTGCGGATGATTTGGAAATGTGACCTGGCGCATGATTAGTGTATGAGGGAGATGCCCTCGGAATCTATTCGCTACCAGAGAGGGTCGCCATGACAATCGCTACTGCACGTGCAACTTTTTCAGTTCTCGAGCCTGGCAAGGACATTGTGTATCTGAGCAAGCACGATGTTTTGAATCTAGGCATTGACCGCACTGAAATCCTGGACATCACCAAGAATGCGCTTATTGAGCATGGCAATCATCGCTATGAAACGCCGGCGAAAATCGGAGCCCACCCCTACCCAGAAGTCTTTTACCATGCGATGCCGGCTTTCGTGCCAGGCATGAACGCGGTGGGCTGCAAATGGATTGAGTGCTATCCCAACAACACTGAAAAGTTCGGCCTGCCGCAGACCACAGGACTGATGATCATCAATGATGTTGAAACTGGTGTGCCGCTGGCGATTATGGATTCGACGTGGGTGACCGCTATGCGAACCCCGGCGGTCACGGTTTTGTCTGCGGCGGCGCTGCATCCTGGGGGCTGAGACCTTTGGCATGTTTAGCTGCGGTGTGCAGGGCAAAGAGCACATCAAGTACGCAGCGGAGGCCATTGCCAGAGCTGAAGAAAGTCTACGTCTACGACAACAGGGAGGCGGCCGCAGATGCGCTTATCGATGAACTTCAAACCGAAGTTCCGTTTACCCTCATCAAAGGCAAAAGCCCTGAAGAAGTGACGAAAAGCTGTGAGGTGCTCAGCTCCGCCACGATCATCTTGAAGGATCCACTGTCTGTAGTGAAGAAGGAATGGGTCAGTGCCGGGCAAACTATTTTGCCGTGCGATCTGAACACCTTCTGGGATCCTGAAATCGCACGTAGCGCTGGTAAATACATCGTAGATAGCATCGAAGAGCACGAGCTATTTGAGCAGATGGGCTATTTCCCCGCTGGATTAGCACCGATTGCTGGCGAGACCGGCGAGGTTCTGGCCGGCGTTAAACCTGGCAGGGAGCATGCCGATGAGCTCATTCTAAATAGCAATATCGGCATGGCTGTCTGCGATGTGACCGTGGGGCGCGCAATCTATGACCGCGCCTTGGCTACCGAGACCGGTACGTTGCTCAACCTCAAGCCATCGCCCCGAAACGCTAGGAGCTGAGCTTTCCGTCGTCCTCGGAGGTGAGTGCTGCTGAAGTGTATTGAGCTTCAGCACGCTGAGCGTCAGCTCGCTGCTCAGCCTCGAGGCGTTCGGCTTCTTCGCCACCGATGGCTTCGCCGCGGGCGACTAGGCCGGATTCGGTCTCAAGCGGGATTTCTTTGAGGAAGAAAGCAAACAGCAGCGCGAGAACCAAGAAGGGGATGACGTACCAGAACACTGGCGCCAAAGAATCAGCGTAGGCAGCAACAATGCCGTCTTGCACGTCTTCCGGCAGGGTGCTCAGAGTCTTCGGGTCAATGGTTGCGGTGGCGTCTGCTGCTTGGGAGGCGTCGAGGCCGGAGTTGGTGAAGACATCGTTAAGCCGCTCTGCCAACCGTGCAGTGAAGTAAGCGCCAAAGACTGCTGTGCCCAAAGACGCGCCGACCTCGCGGAAGTAGTTATTGGTACTGGTTGCAGTGCCGACGGTGTCAGCAGCAACGGAGTTTTGTGCCACCAGCACGATGATCTGCATGACAAAGCCTAGGCCAGCGCCGAAAAGCGCAAGGTAAGCGCAAATGAGCCAGATCGGGGTCTGCGCCGACAGCGTAGTCATGGCAAACAGTGCCGCGATGGCAAGGATGATGCCGATGATGGGGTAGACCTTGTACTTACCGCTCTTAGCTACCCAAAGACCAGAGACGATAGAGGTCAGCATCAAACCGGCCATCATCGGAATCATCAGTAGGCCGGACTCGGCGGCGGAAGTGCCGGAAGCCATCTGCAAGAAGGTCGGCATAAACCCGAGTGCTGCGAACATGGCAATGCCAAGGGTAAAACCAATAGCCGCGGTGATGATAAATAGCTTGTTGCGGAATAGTGACAGCGGAATGATGGGGTCTTCTGCGTGGGCTTCCACCGCAATAAAGATGGATACAGCGATAAGCAGACCAGCGCCCCACAGCCACGTAGATGCAGCATCCCAGCCGTGATTAGCGCTGCCGCCGAAGTCAGTGAACATGATCAAGCACGCGGTCGCTGCAGACAGGAATACAACGCCGAGCCAGTCAATGCGCTTGGTAACTTTGTGCGTTGGCAGCTGCAGTGCAAAGACGCCGATGAAGAAAGCGATGATGCCGATTGGGATGTTGATATAAAACGCCCATTGCCAGGTCAGGTGGTCTACAAAGTAGCCACCCAGCAGTGGTCCGGCAACTGCGGAAATTCCGAAAACAGCACCCATAGGCCCCATGTACTTGCCGCGCTCACTAGCAGGGACAATGTCTGCAATGATTGCCTGCGACAGAATTATCAGACCGCCGCCGCCAAGGCCCTGCATGGCGCGGAAGATAACAAAGGTCCAAAAATCGCCGGCGAAAGCACAGCCGACCGAGGCCAGGGTAAACAGCGCGATGGCTAACAAAAACAGGTTGCGCCGTCCGAGTACGTCACCGAACTTGCCGTAGATAGGCATCACGATGGTCGTGGCCAGTAGGTATGCGGTGGTAATCCACATCTGGTGTTCCACGCCGCCGAGTTGGCCAACGATGGTGGGCATAGCGGTGGACACAATTGTTTGGTCCAAGCTGGAGAGCATCATGCCAGCTAGCAGTGCAGAGAAGATAATCCAGATACGCCGCTTGGTCAGCAGCAGAGGCGCATCTTTGGTCATTGTTGTCATGGAGTCCTCATCGAAAAACAAGAAGTGAAATTACAGTGACTGAAATTGTAAGCTGTACATACTGTAATTGACGAGTCGGCACAGTAGTCTGAGAAGATAAACGCGGCGTATTGATTGAGATGGAGGCCATAGATGACAACTTCGCGGGCAGCAGCGACCAAAGCGGCGATTGAGAATGTTGCTTTGGATCTCGCGTTGGAACGTGGCTATGACCAGGTCACTGTCGATATGATCTGCGAGCAAGTCGGGGTCACCCAGCGCACCTTCTTTAACCATTTTCCGACGAAAGATGATGCGCTTTTAGGTCATGACCTGCCACAAATCGATGAGCGCGCAGCACGGGAGTTCATTGTTTCGCGAGGGCCGGTGCTTACCGATGCCGTCTCGCTTATCACTATGCCTGCTGACGGCGGAACACATCATCGCATGTCAGACAGGTGGAAGGTTATTGCCGCTACGCCCACACTGCTTTCTAAGCAGATGGAACGCCTTGAAGCTTTGGAAGGTGAGCTCAATGAGATTGTGACCCTGCGGTTGAAAAATCAAGATCCGCAGCGTTCCGAGCAAGAGCTCGCCCATGAAGCCGCGATGACTAATAACATGCTCAACGGGGTATTTCGTTGGATTGGCTCCCGAGTTGAACTCCACGGGCACGCCCCGGAGGAGTTCGCTGAAATTACTGAGCAGGCGCGAAAGGTTCTGCGTAGTGTTCTCGCAAATTCCACTCCCACCGAATAGGAAACTCACGCGGGGTGAGTTTTTGTTTTAATTTTCCTGATTAACTTCTTGGAGAAGTCTTAGGTTTTCATAGCAAGGCCCAAAATTTCTCCCAGTCCTCCTGCCAAATGTTTTAGTCTTTTTCCTTGTCTGTCTTTTCGGTGGTCCCAAACGCACGCCAAGAAGTTTGGGATTGCCCAGGAGATAGTGAGCCGGGTTAGCACTCGTTTATCAAAGCTCGACTTTTGAAAAAGAATTCAAACCCGAACTAAAACAGCAGGAGGACGATATGTCCGACAACAGAATAAACACTGAGCCCAGTAGGAAACTGCGCGAAGATGATGTCATCGTGGCAGACAAGAAGACCCTGATGCAGGCTCAACTTGGCGCCGGAGTGGGGAACTTCATCTAATGGTATGACATCGGTGTCTATGGCTACCTTGCCGTGACGATGACCGCCGTATTTACTGCAGGCATGGACCAATCATTGGGCCTGGTAGTGACCCTTCTTGGCTTTGCGGTCTCCTTTATTGTTCGCCCTTTGGGCGGAATGGTCCTTGGACCCTTGGGGGATAAGATTGGGCGCCGGAAAGTTCTTTTCTTCACCATCGCACTGATGTCCACGGCGACCACCTTGATTGGTGTGCTTCCTACCGCTGAGACAGCTGGTCTGTGGGTTATTCTTCCGCTTTATGCGCTGAAAATGATTCAAGGTTTTTCCACCGGTGGTGAGTACTCTGGGGCGTCTACCTATATTTCAGAATTCTCCCCGGATAACCGCAGGGGATTTATGACTGCGCTTCTAAACTCCGGTTCTCAGCTTGGTTTTGCGGCTGGCGCAGGTATGGTCGCGTTGACTTCTGCGATTACCACCTCTTACTGGGGCGAGGACGCCATGTTGGAAGGCGGCTGGCGCATTCCATTCTTGCTGGCTTTGCCACTGGGCATCTTGGCCGTTGTATTGCGCAGCAAGACTCCGGAGTCACCTTCCTTCGAGGTCTCTGAAGCGGCCAGTGAAGAGGCTGATCCGGCAGAGTTGCATCCAATGTTTGAGCGCCACGGACTAAAAGACCTGTTGCGCCGTTACTGGCCAATGATTCTTATCGGCGTTGCAATCATCGCCGCCGATGGCTCATCTTCCTACATGCTGGCAAGTTACATGCCTACCTTTATCGAGGTAGAAGCCGGCGTGCGTGCAGCAGATACTGCCGTGGCAGCCGTTGTGGTCTTGCTGGTGCAGGCAGTTCTCATTGCCCTTTTCGGCATGCTCAGCGACAAGATTGGGCGCCGCCCAGTCTACTTCATGGCAGCTGGCGGAAATCTCGTGGTACTGTTCCCAGCATTTACCATCGCGCAGCTCGGAACCACCTGGTCCTTGTACGCCGCACTCTTTATGCTATCGATCCCCAGCGCAATGTTCTTGGCCAACACCGGCGCGGTGATGGCGGAGCTATTCCCAACTGCGTCGCGCTATGGCTCTGTCGGCTTTACCCACAACATTGCCATTTCGCTGTTCGGCGGCACCACCCCGCTATTTAGCCAGATGCTGATCAACCGCACTGGCAATGCGTATGCACCTGCGATGTACGTGATGTTCTTTTCCATCATTGCGTTGTTTGCCATCTGGAAGATGCGTGAGTCCTCGCACCGCCCACTTCTTGGTTCCGTTCCAGTTGTTGAAGAGCCTGAAGAAGTAGAAGATCTAGTGGCTAATCAAGATTCTAATCCCGATATTGGTACGGCAACCATGCCGTTGACCCCAGATTCAGAGCGGGTTCGTTCATAGTTAACGCTAAGCGATCTGACACAACGCTCTCCCCGGCACCAAGTCTTCTAAAGGACTTAGAGCCGGGGAGTGCGTTGTTTTGTGGGAGGGGTAGATTCTAGTGGTTAGCCAAGCGACTGGTTTACCTTCCGGGCAGTCTCCAATCCGCTTTCAATAGCGCCATCGAAGAATCCGGCCCACAGATTCGCAATATCACCACTGGCAAAGTGCAGGATGCCTTCATTACGGCGCAGTTCCTCTTGGCTGCGGGAGTATTCACCCGCACGTTGAATAAGCCAAGTTTCGCGGGTGTAGGGATCCCGACCCCAAGGGTGTGCGGCGATTTCTAGGACCTCGAGGTCATCACGCCAGACCTGCAGTGCCTTCGATACTTCTTCGACGTCCTCGAAATCAAAGCGATCAATATCGGCACCGAAGGCGACAAGAACCGCATCTTCTTCGCCAACGAACTCGGTGCGGATGACAGAGAGTGGATGGTGCTGAGTCGAATAGGCGAAAAATGGAGTGATGGGTCCTTTAACCCGAATCCACAATTTAAGACCCTTGGATCCAGTGCCGACCTCACTGGCGCTGCGCTTGATGGGGTGAAGTGCTGGCTGAATATCTAATTCATGCAGGACATTGAGCGGGAGCGTGCTGATGATCCGGCGTCCGGCAAATACCGTGCCGTCAGCGGTGGTGACCTCGCCGCTGTTATCACCGTGTCGAACTGAAACAACAGGAGAACCTAGACGAAACTCTGCGTTGGCATCGCCAGCGATGGCATCGACAAGCGAGTTGTTGCCATTTTTGATCCGCAGCACAGAAGTTGCTGTGTGCATGATGCTCCACTCACCAGCAGTTGCTGCGGTCCACCGAAGTGCTGCCGAATATCCGACCTCGTTGAGCGGGCCATTACAGTGCCCCACCCAGGCGCACTCATTGGCATCACGTTCTTCCTCGCTCAGATCCAGTGAGTCAAAAACTTCTTGCAGCGTGAATTTATCTGCCTCGCGGAACTCCTCGCTGGTTTCAATCCGGTCTGGTCGCGGCATAAGGCGGGCACTGTGCTCAGTAAGTTTCCTCTGTCCAGGATCGATGAACTTCAGAAATCCTGCGAGGTCATCTTTGATAACTTCACCATTTTGCAACCAGTAAGTCTCTTCTGACTTTGGTCCGCGATCTACTTCCAAACCATAGCGGGTTATTTCTGCCCATACGTGTGGCTGCAGCCAGTGCAACCAGTTTCCGCCAAGCTCGAGGTGAACACCTAGGCGATCAGCAGTGTAAACGCGGCCGCCAAGACGCTCATTTGCTTCCAAGACAAGAACGCTTCGTCCGGCTTGGCTTAGTTCGCGTGCAGCGGTGACACCTGCGAGTCCCGCTCCGATGATGATGACGTCATAATCTGACATGGCAAAATTCCTTTCGTAGTATTTGAATTCTGAGGTTCGCTAATGTGCTCGAAGTTCTTCTTCGAGTCTTTCTGCTGTGTGTAATCCGTTGTTGGCCACGGTCTGGAGCTGCCCTCCCATTACTTCGCGCAGCGCACTCATGTCGTGGCAGGTATTAATCAGATTGAATCCTTGCTGAGTGCGGACAACGGCGTCCTCGCCGGTACCTGCATAGATGCCCGCGATTTTTTGACGCGAAATCGCAGCTTCACGGACTTTCGTGAGGGCTTGTTCTAGCTCTGGGCGTAGCGCTTCTTCAAAAGGCATGCGTGCTCCGAGAGCAAGGGAAAGGTCATAGGGGCCGACAAAAGCTCCATCGATTCCAGGTGTATCCAGGATCTCGTTAATGTTTTCGACTCCATGGCGGGTCTCAATCATCGCCAGGACAATCACCGTGTCATCGGTGTCGCCGGGCGCAAGACCAAAGTGGGTACCGTGCCTGACTGGGGAGTATGAGCGCTGCCCACCTGATGTTGCATATCGTGCAGCTTTAGCCAGCTGGGCTGCTTCTTCAGGAGTGTTAATCATTGGCGCGATCACACCGCGCGCACCTGCGTCCAGAACTCGGCCAATCTCACCTGGATCATTGGTGCTCACACGCGCAATAGGAAGCGGGCAGCCACCTGCAGTTAGTGCAATCAGGCTATCGCGTATCTCCGTGTAGCCCAGCAGGCCATGTTGGCCATCGACGACTACAAAGTCGAAGCCCAAACGGGCAATCTGCTCAGCGGCAACAGGGGAGTTCAAGGTAATCCAAGCGCCAAATTTCGGCTTTTCGAGGGCGGTCAAAAGAAAATCCTTTCGCGAATTTGATGTCTTATATGTGGATAAGCAAACAGCCACATAAGTTCAACAAATGAATTCACAGTTCATCTGATGTACGCAAATATTACGTTCTGAAGTCTTGGAAACTGGCCAAATACCCCCATTGCGCCCGTCGGCCTGGACGCCCCCTTGGCTTCCGGCATGTCGGAAATCTTGAGTTTGTGCAGGCAGTTCCTTTGACGGGGTGGGTGAGTGTGAAGGTGAGAGGCGTTTAGGGGGTTTCTTGAACGGTTTATCTTGTGGGAATTTCGGGGGGAGTTTCTAGCAACAGTCGCGCCCCAAAGTGAGCTATCTCTCTGTAAGTGCTTGACATCACGCCATTCTCAACCTATTGTTCTAAATCACTGAATGAACAATAAGTTCAAACAGTGAACGATATCCATCGAGCTCGTGAAGGAGTGACGAAGCATATGAACACGAAGCAGATGAAGGTCTTTGCTTTTGACTTTTCTGGCCCTGCCCACCTGTCGGCAGGTCTGTGGCGACACCCAAATGACCGGGGGAGCGAATACAAGAACATTGAATATTGGGTTGAGTATGCGAAGCTGCTTGAAGAAGCGAACTTTGATGGCATTTTCTTCGCTGACAACATCGGCTACCACGATGTTTACGAAGGCTCAGTGGATGAAGCACTTCGTGATGCCGCCCAGATTCCAACCAACGATCCGGCATACCTCATCCCTGCAATGGCGGCGGCTACCAAGAGCCTGGCCTTTGGCGTAACCACCTCCACTGCCTACGAACAGCCATATACAGTCGCACGTAAATTCAGCACGTTGGACCACCTCACCAACGGGCGCGTTGGCTGGAATGTTGTCAACTCTTATTCCGATAGCGCGGCGCGCAACCATAGTGCTGATAAACAGCGTTCACATGCTGACCGCTACGAACGCGCAGCAGAATTCGTGGATGCTTGCCTCAAGCTTTGGGAAGGCTCATGGGAAGACGATGCCGTAGTCAACGACCCAGTATCTGGTACTTATGTTGAACCGTCCAAGGTCCATGAGATTCACCACGAAGGCAACAGTTTCACCATTCCGGGGATTCACCTTTGCGAGCCTTCCGTGCAACGTACTCCGGTAATTTTCCAAGCAGGTGGCTCGAGCCGAGGCGTGGCCCTTGCTGCCGCAACTGCTGAAGCAGTGTTTATGAACTCGACTACCAAGTCAGGCCTAAAGAAGTGGGTTGATAACCTCCACGCAGAAACTGTTGCAGCGGGCCGACGTGCAGATAGCCTCGCAGTTCTCCAGATGATCACCGTGATCAGTGCTGCAACCGATGAAGAAGCACAGAAGAAGTACGAGGAATACCTCTCTTATGTTTCTTATGAAGGTGCAATGGCCCGATTCAGCGGTTGGACGGGTTTGGACACCAGCACGCTTGAACCAGATGTGCCGTTGAAGGACATGAAGGTTGAAGGTACTCAGACCATGCTGGATGTATTCACCAAGATGGATCCAGAAAAGGAATGGACCCCACGCGATATCGCCGAGTACATCGGTATTGGCGGAACCTCACCAGTAATCGTCGGCGGTCCCAAGACCTGCGCTGATGAACTGGAGTCTTGGATTAATGAGACTGGCGTTGATGGATTCAACGTAACCCACGCTGTTAAGTACCAGGACATGGCTGACTTTGCACAGTTTGTGGCCCCTGAACTGCAGCGACGCGGACTCATGCGCACCGGGTCAGCAGCCGGAACACTTCGCGAAAACCTATTCGGCGAAGGCCACAACCGTTTAGCAGAGGATCACCCAGGTGCAGCCTACCGTGTTTCTTCTGTAAAGAGCCCAGTTTAGAAAGGGAAACCAAACATGAATGCCATTCATATTGCCGAAGACGGCTCCGTAGATCCTATGGACTACCGCAAGCTTTTCGGTTTGCTTCCAACCGGTGTCACAGCAATTACCGGTACCACTCCAGAGGGCCAGCCCGTTGGATTTGTCGTCGGTACTTTCCAGTCCCTCTCACTAGATCCGCCGCTCGTCGCGTTCTCAGTAGACAAGGGATCGAGTACCTGGCCAACAATCCGAACCCTCGACACCTTCACCGCAAACATCCTCTCCACTGAGCAGCTGCCAGTGTGCCGTGCACTTTCTCGCCGTGGGGTCGATAAGTTCCAAGACCTGCAATACGACAAGGGGTCGAATGATAACCCACGTCTTCCTGGCTCCACCGCGTGGCTGGACTGCAAGGTCCTCCACGAGGTCGTAGCAGGAGACCACTACATCATCGTCGCGTCAATCGACGGCATGGAAACTGGCACGAATGAAGCGCTCGTCTTCCGAGGTGGAAAGTTCGGCGAAGTCGACATCTGGGACGAACCAGCTCCCGCACCAAAACCAATTGCAGAAGCACCAATTCCACAGGAGGCAACGGTATGAGCACGATGTTAGAAAAAGTGAGTCAAGCGTGGCTGCGAGCTTGGTGCTCAGGCGAGACTAAAGCATTCGAAGAGATTGTCGCGCCGGGCTACATCCGTCACTCGAAGACCGCTGATGAAAATGTTGAAGATGTCATCAAGCAAATTGAAGCATCTCACGAAGCATTCACAGATTTCGACGTAGAAATTCTGCGCTCGGTTGAAGATGACGAAACCATCGCAATCCACTGGCAAGCCAATGGCATTCACACCGGAAGTTTCATGGGTGTTCCGCCAACCGGTCGAAAAGTAGTGGTCAGCGGGGCCGCATTCATCAAGCACGCGGACGGAAAAATCGTTGAAGAAACCTCGGTCTGGGACCCACGAGACCTACTCAACGCCATGAAGATCGTGCACCTCGGTGCAGCATCGAAAGCCGGATGAGGAGAAAGCTACATGACAATCAACACCAACCAGGTCGCTGACCTCATCGAAGAAGCACACCGCACCAAGACCCCAGTCGAGACCCTGATCGGTACTGGAGACCAGGGCGCTACCAAGCATGATGCACTCCGCGTCGCGCAGGAAGTAGTGCGCCGACGAGTACAAGCAGGAGACCGCCAAGTAGGTTTCAAACTCGGAAACATTGCCAAGGCAATGCAAGACAAGTTCGGCGTCGACGAGCCAGACTACGGTCCGTTGCTAGCTAGCCAGTTCTACTCCGAGAACCTAGCAATCTCCGAATCCGAATTCATTGAGCCATTCGTTGAGCTTGAGCCAGCATTCGTGCTGAAAAAGGACCTCGGCGGCCCGAATGTCACTCCGTTGGAGGTGATGTCAGCTACCGATTACGTACTTCCCGCCATCGAAATCATCGATTCTCGCGTGAAGGACTGGAACATTGGTTTGTTAGACACCATTGCTGATGGTGGCTCTGTCGGAGGCGTGATCACCTCAGCCCAACCACGACAGCTCAGCGAACTCAACCTTTCCAACCTCGCCGGAGAAATCCGCTACGACGGGAAAGTAGTTGCATCGGGAAATACCTCTGCCATTTACGGCAACCCAGTATCCGCACTTGCTTGGCTGGTGCGCCGCATCTCTGATTACGGCATCACCTTGAAGGCAGGCGACTTCGTTCTGCCTGGCAGCTGCCTTGCTGCCGAGAAGTTGGTGCCAGGTGTTCAAGTCTCCGGCGTCTTTGAAGGCTGGGGAGAAATCAACTTCGAATACACAGCATCCAAGTAGTAGAACCTCCAAATCCGGAAGAAAGAGATGTCATTGACTACCACGATTGAAAATACCGACACCGCGCAGCTGGAAAAGATTCTGGCGTCAGCCGCAGCAGCTGCTGATATCCTTCGCGGACAGGACCGCGCCACCCGCGCTAAGTATCTGAACGCAGTAGCTGATGGCCTTGATGCAGCCGGCGATACCTTGGTTCCGATTGCTCAGCAAGAGACCAATCTTCCTGAAGGTCGTCTGCGTGGGGAACTGAAGCGCACGACCTTTCAGCTCCGACTGTTCGCAGAAGTAATTCAAGATGGTGCGTATCTGGATGCACGCATTGACCACGCCGATGCTGATTGGCCAATGGGTGCGCCGCGTCCTGACCTTCGCCGCACGCACATCCCGCTTGGCCCAGTAGCGGTTTTTGCGGCAAGTAATTTCCCTTTCGCATTTTCGGTTGCCGGCGGCGACACTGCCTCGGCGCTGGCTGGCGGAAATCCAGTGATTGTTAAAGCACACAGCGGACACCTTGAGTTGTCTCGAGAAACCGCTCGCGTTGTAACCGAATCCCTGGCCGCAGCGGGCGCACCAGAAGGAACCTTTGGAATTGTCTACGGAACCGCAAGTGGTAGCGCACTAGTTTCAGACTCCCGTGTGCAGGCAGTAGGTTTCACAGGCTCTATCCCAGGCGGTCGAGCACTGTTCAATATTGCTTCGCAGCGTCCAGATCCAATCCCCTTCTACGGCGAATTAGGCAGTAACAACCCTGTGTTTGTCACGCAAGCAGCTGATAAGGCACGTGGGGCCGAGATCGCGCAAGAGTTCGTTGGCTCTTTCACGATGGGATCAGGCCAGTTCTGTACCAAGCCAGGTACGATTTTCGTTCCCGAGGGCTCCGAATTCCTCGCAGCACTTGAAAACGTGGAGCTTCCAGACGTAGGGGCATTGCTCAATGAGCGAATTCGTGAAGGCTACATCGACTCCATCAAGGATCTACAGGCCGCCAATGGCGTCGAAAAGCTCCTTGCGGGTGCCGAGCCATACGGAGAAATCCCTTCCCCGATTCTGAGTCTGACTACCGCTGAGCACATCCTCAAAAATCCGGAAAGCTTGCTCGAAGAATGCTTTGGTCCCGCCGCGTTAGTAGTTGAATATGACGGTGAAGAAAGCCTTGTTGAACTGGCGAAGGTATTTGAAGGCCAATTGACGGCATCGCTCCAAGCAGAAGAGGGCGATGAGCTCGCAGCGCTTATCGATGTCCTTGCCACCAAGGCCGGTCGCGTGCTGTGGAACCAGTGGCCAACTGGTGTTTCAGTAACCTACGCACAGCAGCACGGTGGACCTTACCCAGCTTCCACCAACAGCGGGTCAACTTCCGTAGGAACTGCTGCTATCGCCCGATTCCAGCGACCAGTTGCCTTCCAAGGATTCCCGCAGCAATTCCTGCCAGATGAGCTTCGCGACGAACCTGGCGCTCCAGTATCACAGCGTCTTGTGAACGGACGCGCCTAGCTTTCGCGAAAGTCACGCAGTTCACTCGCTACTTTCGGTGCCATCGCACCGAAAGTCAGCACTCGGCCCCGGTATGAGTGGCCTAGGGCGATGTAACCAACTTCCTTCACAACACCCCGTACGCAGGATGACTCATGCTCCGGTTGGTTTTGTCTCATCCGGTGAACGCAAACGCAGGCGTTCAACCCATTCAGAAATGGGCTGGCGCTTGGGTTTGTGTTCGCCGGAGATAGCGGCAACCGGAATAGGAACTCGTTTATCAAAACTCCATTTTTGACAAGTATTTCTACCCACATCAAAACCTCAGGAGGACGACATGTCCGATAATCGAATAAATACCGTACCAAATAGGGCGTTGCGCAAAGATGATGTCATCGTTGCTGACAAGAAAGCTCTCCGGCAGGCTCAAATCGGTGCCGGCGTAGGTAACTTCGTTGAGTGGTACGACATCGGCGTCTACGGTTACCTAGCGGTGACCATGACTGCCGTATTTACTGCAGGTATGGACCAGTCGATGGGTCTTGTTGTCACACTTTTGGGCTTCGCTGTTTCCTTCATTGTCCGTCCGCTGGGTGGCATGGTTCTTGGACCATTGGGAGACAAGATCGGACGACGTAAGGTCCTGTTCTTCACCATTGCGCTGATGGCCGGTGCAACGACTCTCATCGGTTTACTACCTACCTCAGAAACCGCTGGCCTGTGGGTAATCGTTCCGCTTTACCTTTTGAAAATGCTGCAAGGCTTCTCCACCGGTGGTGAGTATTCCGGTGCATCAACTTATATTGCAGAGTTCTCGCCTGATAATCGTCGTGGATTTATGACGGCCCTGCTCAACTCCGGCTCGCAGCTCGGTTTCGCAGCTGGTGCCGGTATGGTCGCACTGACTTCGGCCATCACCACCTCGTACTGGGGCGAAGACGCCATGATTGAAGGCGGCTGGCGCATTCCATTCCTGATGGCGCTCCCACTAGGTATCTTGGCTGTGGCTCTTCGTAGCAAGACTCCTGAATCACCTGCATTCGAACTTGCAGAAGAGATGGGCGAGAAGGCAGCGAAGGCTGATTTGCACCCTATGTTTGAACGCCACGGGCTCAAGCAGATTCTGCGTCGTTACTGGCCGATGATTCTCATCGGTGTAGCGCTTATCGCGGCTGATGGTTCTTCGTCCTACATGTTGACTAGTTACTTGCCTACATACATTGAGATTGAAACGGGAGTTCACGCATCGCATACTGCGGTTGCGGCCGTAATTGTCCTGGTAATTCAGGCAATCTTGATTCCTTTCTTCGGAATCCTCAGTGACAAGATTGGGCGCCGCCCAGTCTACTTCCTGGCAGCTGGCGGAAACATTGTGTTGCTCTTCCCAGCGTTTGCTGTCGCACAGATGGGCACGGTCTGGTCGCTATATGCAGTGCTGTTTATGCTTTCGATTCCAAGTGCATTGTTCCTCGCCAATACCGGTGCTGTAATGGCTGAGCTTTTCCCAACTGCCTCACGCTATGGTTGCGTTGGATTCACACACAATATTGCAATTTCAATGTTCGGTGGAACAACCCCACTGTTTAGCCAGATGTTGCTGAACAAGACCGGTAATGCCTACGCACCTGCGATGTACGTGATGTTCTTCTCAGTCATTGCACTGGTAGCTATCTGGAAGATGCGCGAATCTGCGCACCGTCCGCTTCTAGGATCCGTACCGATTGTCGAATGTGATGCAGATGTGGAGCATATCGTTGAAAACCAGGATTCTGATCCGAATATCGAAACCTGCACGATGCCTCTAGAACCTATCAAGACTGAGGTGCCTGCTAAATAATCAAACCAAGATCAAGTTCACTTCAGCTTGGTTTGGGAATCCTGAAATATAAAGTGGAGCCTGATTTTCATCAGGCTCCACTTTGTGTTGCGCAGTTCCGCGGCGTTTTAGGCTTCGATAATGGTGCTGAGAAGGCGTTGGGCAGCTTCGCGAATCTGCCCAACGAAACGAGTGATATCCGTGGACTTCATTCGTTGGTCTAGCCCTGATGTGGCCAATACACCGATTAAATTGTTCGAGCGGTCACGAACCGGAACCGCGAGGGCAAAAAGACCCTCTTCGAGTTCGTTGTCCATAACTGCATAATCGTTGGAACGAACATCAGCCAGTTCCTCGAGAAGCTTACTGGGGCTTGTAATCGTATTGGGAAGGAATTGCTCGAGCTCGTCCGGAAGCAGGGTGAGCACTTGGTCATCGGTGAGATCTGCGAGTAGGAGTTTGCCCATAGCAGTAGCATGCAAAGGCATGTCTCGGTCGACGTAGCCCATTGCGGTTGAGAGCATGTAGGACCCTTGAGCCTCCGCGAGCAGACGAAGCTGGGCTGGACCTTCCACGACGGAATATGACGTCGCTTCACCTAGCTCTGATGAAAGTCCTTCGATAAAAACTTGAATCTGTGAACGAAGACCGCGGTAGGGATCAGCGGCGCGCCCCAAGCGTGCAATTTCGTAGCCAAGCGAGAAACGCTTGTCGTTTCTAATCGCCATGCCTTTGTATGCCAGGGTCTGAAGGAGGCGGAAGACCGTTGGGCGTGGAAGGCCAGTAATGGTAGCTAATTCCGCAGCAGTAATCCCTGAAGGGTGATTACCCAGCTCGCTCAGGAGCGTCATCGCTCTAACGACAGAGCGATTCATCAAATCAGGGGTTGCGTCTTCACCTTCGACGTCTCCTCCTTGACCTTTAGGTTTTTCTTTGCTGGAAATCTTGATCACCTCAGGTTAATTGCGTCTACTGCGTCAAGCATAGGTGATGTGATCACTTCCAGTGTCCAAGATTGGGTGGTGGCGACCGGTTTTCTCATTGTGAATTTGTATGAACGCAAGCGCTATCTATTGACAAAGTGTCAGTAGTCACGTTTAATAAGGGTCATCAGGTAAACGCCGTGTTCAGTTAATGAACGGAAAAGGATGTGAAGAATGTATACTCTGACCGGTTTTGTAGAGCACGGTGATGCCCGCGCGCGAGAGCTCGGATTTCCAACTGCGAATATCGCCCTGGAAGGCGAGGACACGCTAGACGGTGTCTGGGTCGCATATGTGCGCTGCCCTGATGGAAACATCCATCTCTCGTGCGTATCTATTGGACGCCGCCAAACCTTTTATGGAGAGGTTGGCCGGCTCTTGTTGGAAGCGCACCTCATGAATTTTGCAGGCGACCTGTATGGGCAACTACTGGAAGTTGAGCTTGTACACTTCCTGCGCCCCCAAATGACCTTTGATTCCGCTGAGTCCCTCACAAGCCAGATTCATAAGGATATTGAGGACACGGTGGCATGGAAGGCAGAGTACGGACACTATTTACCGCCAACGGCTTCCGTTGCAAAGATTTAACGACAACAAGAATTACATGCAGTTATTGGAAAAAGTTGCGGTCATAACTGGTGGTGGCCGCGGTATTGGTCGCGGCATCGTAAATCGATTCTTGGAAGAAGGTGCCAGCGTTGCCATTGTGCAGCGCAGTCCGATAGATGAAGATCTCTCGGCGAATACAAAAGTAAAGCACTTGTCGGCTGACCTACGGGATGCGGACTCTCTGCAAAAGGTGATCGACGATGCCGTGGGATACTTCGGACGGATCGATATCTTGGTCAACAATGCCGGAATTATGTTTGAGAGCTCGGTTTCAGAGATCACTTCTGAAAAGTGGGATCTGATGATGGATGTAAACCTCAAAGCTCCGCTCTTTCTCACGCAGGCAGCGCTTCCTTATCTTCGGAAGTCGGGTGGTGGCAGCATCGTCAATATCGGGTCAATTGAAGGTATCGGCGCGAATCCCGAGCATGCGGCGTATTCCGCATCCAAAGGTGGTATCCACGGCATGACCAAAGCTCTAGCCGTGGACTTGGGAGCGGACAATATTCGGTGCAATGCCATCGCGCCGGGCTGGATAGCCACAGACCTGAGCGAGAACTACCTCGACGGAATGCAGGATCCGGCTGCTGCGCGGGCAAGCCTTAACAACTTGCACCCGGTTGGGCACGTCGGGGCAGCGACAGACATCGGGGATGTCGCGGTATTTCTTGCGAGCGATAGCTCCAGGTTCGTCAGCGGTGAAGTCTTAGTGGTTGATGGTGGACGCACTGCGAAGTTATCTGCGCCCTAGCCCTAGTAGACCTTAGCAACGGAAAATCAAGACACAATTGCCAAAGGCGACTAAGGCCGTAGTCTAGGTCCTATGAGTGGTAATCCTCGTGCAGTTGTCGTCGGCGCAGGCCCTAACGGGCTTACCGCCGCGGCCCGGCTGCTGAAAGCTGGATGGGATGTTGATATCTATGAAGCAGCATCCACTCCCGGCGGTGCAGCGCGTTCGTCAACGCAGCTTTTCGCCGGCGCAACCGTCGACTTAGGCGCCGCTGGCCATCCTTTCGGTGTGGCAAGTCCCGCTTTCCGCGAATTGAAGCTTGAAGAACACGGGTTAACGTGGATGAACGCACCTATTGAGATGGCGCATCCACTCGATAAGGCCGAAACAGCAATCTTGTGGAATTCTTTAGAAGAAACCGCCGCCGGACTAGGCGTAGATAATAAGGCGTGGACTCGGTTGCACGGGCAGGTGGTAGGGGGCATCGATAAGCATCTTGCGAACCTTTTACAACCGGTGCTGCAAATGCCACCGCACCCATCGCACCTTGTGCGCTTTGGTCTCCCGGCGCTGGCGCCGGCTTCTTTATTGGGGAAGGCATTGTTTAAAACGGAGCAGGCAAAGGCCTTGCTCGCCAGCAGTGCTGTGCACGCGGTTACCTCTCCTGACCGGCCTTTCACGGCCGCTTTTGGCATTTTATTTGGCGCCCTCGGCATGAGCCGCGGTTGGCCTTTTGCCGAAGGCGGTACTCAGGCCATCGTAAATGCTTTGGTTTCTGTCATTCGTGCCAACGGTGGACAGATTCATACCGGCATCAATGTGCGTGACTTGGGCGAGTTTGGACCTGCCGATGCCATTATCTTAAATCTCACCCCACGGCAGGTTCTTGCGCTAAAAGGAACTAACCTACCGGCGAAGCGGGTTAAGCAATTCCACAAGTGGAAGTACGGTCCCGCAGCATACAAGGTTGACTTCCTGCTCAATGCGCCCGTGCCGTGGAAAGACTCGCGCGTGGGACAAGCTGCAACCGTGCACATCGGTGGCCGCGTAGAAGAAATCAGCTATGCCGAACGCGAAGTAGCCGCCGGACGAATGCCGAAGCAACCATTTGTGATGGTCTGCCAGCAATTTGTTGCTGACCCCTCGCGCGGGAAAACCTTGTGGACCTATGCGCATGTGCCACATGGATATGTCGAGAGCTATCCGGGAGAGATCCGCGAACTCATCACCTGTCAGATTGAGCGTTTCGCGCCGGGCTTTCGCGACACAATTGTGGAGGCAGTGGCTAGGTCCCCGCGCGATTTGGAACAGTGGAATCCCAACTTGATTGGCGGGGATATCGCCGGTGGTTCCATGGCTGGGAGGCAAGCACTCATGCGCCCGAATATTTCCTTGCACCCTTATACGCTGCGACCTGGACTATTCATGGCCTCTGGTGCAACTCCACCCGGTGCCGGGGTACATGGCATGCCCGGCTGGTGGGCTGCCAGAGAAGTGATCAAATCCGTACGCCAGCGCTGACATGCTCTTTGAAATAGGCACTCGGGGAGAGACCCGTGCGCTTTTTGAAGACGCGGCCGAAAGCGCTAGCCGTGGAATAGCCAACGTGCAGAGCGATGGCATGCATGGGAGACCATCGATGATGAGCTGCTTGGCCTTAGTCGTGTGCTCCTGCATGCGCCGTTCCTGGAAAGTCTCACCAGTTTCTGTCACAGATGCGCGCTCGATAGTCTTTGGTGAGGCATGGACTAGCCCTGCAATCTCGCGTGCAGATCGGGTAGGTGGTCTCTAAAGCTCACAAGTATTGTTGGCTAGGTTTGTTAAAACATGCTGTTTGGGTTCGCGCTGTTGGCACAAAGTTGTCGGCTCGGCACAGCTTTGTGGTTGCTGACGGCACCGGAGTGCTCCGCATTAGCAGGAACTCTGGTGACATTTGGTGTGCGTGCAGCGCTGCTTATCAGCCCGGTGGAACGCCCGAAGAGCAATAGTTGGTGGCGTTCATAAAAGAGTGATCGTGGGTACAGCTCACTGAATTTCCGCGAGAAAATTTCTCGCTCTGTATGACGGTCATGGTTTTACCGTTACTGTGTCGGCACTAGCATGTTCGTGGAACTGCTCAAATGCCTGCGCGGTTAAGACTTAGATCGAGCAGATTTGGATAGAAACAAGGTTGTTGATATGGTTAACGCCGTGCCATTGACATGCAATGTTGATGACAATCGGCGCGGGGTGGAGCAGCTCGGTAGCTCGCTGGGCTCATAACCCAGAGGTCGTAGGTTCGAATCCTGCCCCCGCTACCAATTTCAAATAGCCGCAGTTAGTAGAAATACTGGCTGCGGCTATTTTCTTTACTTGATCGTTGGTCCTAGCGGTGTGCCAACCGTGACTTAATCTGACGGTAGGCTAGGCAGCCGAAGAAGACGAGGCCGAAGTAGCCGATGGATGGGTAAACGAATCCGACCAGCTCAGCGAAAGGCAGCTTCAAACCGCCAATGAGTGCGACGACGGTTAGCGCTAGGCAGACAATGGCATAGGTGCGGCGGGACTTCAGCGGGAACTGGTCGGCGACGGTCCACAGCATGGGGGCGGCGGTGGAGTAAATGCCCAAAAGGGTAATAATTGAGAACACGTAGCCGAGCCACGGCGCGAGATCGATGCCGAGCATGACCAAGGGCGTTGCTTCGTCATAGACCATGGGCAGTGTGGCAAGTAGTGCCAGCGCGCACAGGCCCATGACCCCGCCGTAGAGAAAGCCGGTGAGAATACTTGGGCGAACGGTCGAACGCAGCGAGCGGTCTTCGCGGCCAAGGCTGGTAAGAAAAGGCACTGCGATAATCAAGATGGCGGTGCTGTACAAAATAGTGCCGATAAACCAGTTCTCGCTCGCCTTGGCGGGTTGGTACTGGGCAAGGTTTTCGGGGACATCGGCAAGCGCTGCGAAATTCTCAACAACTACCCATAGCGCGACGATGCCAATAACGATGACGATGACGGGGCCAATGCGGCCGATAATTTCCACGAGGTTGCGGAAACCAAACATCAAAGTAATGGCAACCACGACTGCCATTCCGGTGGCGCCGACCCAGGTGGGCGTGCCAAGGACATCGTTAAGCAATGCTCCCGCTCCAGCGAACATGGTCACCGCAATCATGAAGACGAACACGGGTACGCAGTAGCGCAACACCGTGCCGACGGTCTTACCGCAGATATCGGTGAAGGGATCGGCCCTGTTGTCGCGGTTCTTGCGGCCCCATTCGGTCAGCGAAGAAAGCAGCCAGGAAAACAATACGACAACGAGGACGATGGAAACCATTCCCCACCAGCCGTGCGCGGTAAAATACTGCAAGCTTTCTTGGCCGGTGGCGATACCGGCGCCGATGAAAAAGGAGCACTGCGCACCAGTAAATAGCAGCGCGGATTTTAGACGCGACCCTAGCGATGAGGTAGCGGTCGACGCTTCTATTGGTGCCTTATCAAGCGTAGATGTGCTGAGTGTATGCAAGATTCCTCCGGATGTAAGCGGTGTGAATGGGATGCAACGCAACTCCATGTGAGATGGATTAAATTCACTCTCCTAATGGTTGTGCATCACTCTGCCCATGTCATTGGTTCCTTGTCGGATACTTCTTTGACATATGTTGAACCGTTGGGACTTTGGTGGTTGGAGGGCAGTAACGGTGAAAATGGGTTAAGGCGAAGGATGGAGAAAAGTCCGAATCTTTAGGTTGGCTGTGGATCGGCGTTCCAATCGGGGGTAATGTGCCTGCTGCTGGGCCCGTGTGATTCATTTCTTTTACATGTAGGTGAACTGCGGGTTTGGATCAGTGTGAGGGGAAATCGCAGGTGGGATTTCGGGTGTTTTATTACGGCTATGTAACGCTCGAAATTTTTCAGGACGCAAACTTTCAGCACGTGACATGATGGGGGATGCCAGTGCAGTGTGATGTTGCACTAGGGGAATACTGATGCGAGATGTTGAAATGAGGCAATAAGCTTATGCGCTGGATGCCGCACCTAAAAAGAGTCTTAGTGGGCTCGGCCTTTGCGGGTGCCTTTTTTATTGGAGCCCCAGCCGCGGGCGCTGCTGAACTTCCAAACCCGGTCATTGACTCGGCTGGATTTGTAGAGCACGTCCGTGGAGAGCTGTCATCTGTAGGAGTGCAGACTCCGCAAGTAGATAGCCAAGTAACGGATGCCGTCGATGACGCGCTGCAGAAGGTAGTGCCGCAGAATTCGCCGGCACCACCACAACCGGAAGCGCCGCAGGCTCCTCAGGAAACTGCGGCATCGGAGTTGCCTGTAGCGAGTGAGGTCCAAGAATTTGCGACGCAGGCCTATGACCAGACGCAGGCGCTTACCAACCCGAACCCTATCGGTTTGCAGGAATTAACGCAGCCGGAATTTAAGCCAGTACAGGTTGATCCGAACTATGTGTGGCGCAATGACCTGTTTTCTAAGGTAGCCGCTGGCAAACCTTTTGAAGACTTCGTCTTGCACCGCGCACCGGGTTCTTTCTTTGATGCACCTCGCGTGCCAGAAGAATCCAACCAGGCCATGACCCAAGGAAAGTCTTTGTACGGTCCGGGTACGCCTATCTACATCAATGACCAGACCATGTGTACTTTGACGATGGCTGGTACCGATGCAGAAAACCGCAAGGTCGGCGTCACTGCTGGCCACTGCGCGGAAGTAGGCGACTCGGTAGCTTCGGCTGATTCCTGGCAGCTCGGCCCCACCGGCACGGTGGTGTCGAAGAACGCAGCTTTGGATTACTCCGTTATCGAATTTGGCTCTGATGCTGAAGTCACCAATTCTTACAACGGCGTGACTGCACGTGGCGTTGGTGGCAACGTGCAGCCGGGCGATGTCGTGTGCAAGCGCGGCGTGGCCACCGGTACCACTTGCGGCATGACCTTGATGAAGAGCGAGAATATCCACCTCAATCAGGTCTGCGCGACTGTCGGCGACTCTGGCGCGCCAGTCTTCCGCAATGGCCAGATTGTGGGAGCTATCTCCGGCGGCTACCGCCCAGGAAATATGGGCTCCTCCTGCATCACCCCGCTGCAGGGTGCGCTGCATGTGCCAACCGTGGTTTCTGACTCTAATGTCGTTATCGCAGACATGAACCGTCGCGGTGGAGTAGGCGTAGGCTTTAAGTTGGCCTAGCGCCACCTTAAGCACGATCTACTGCTTATTCCACAGGGAAGTCCTCGAAGCAATCGCTTCGAGGACTTCCTTATGTTTTCGTCTCCCACTAGTTTCCGAAGTCAGTCAACGTCCACCGTGAATCCGGCTGGACGAGCGTGAAATCTAGAGTGTCAGTGGTCGGCTTCAAGGTTAGAGATTGTGAACTTGTATTCGGTAGATTGCAAAAATCAAGTTCTGCGCTTGCGAACCGAACCCACTTCTCTTCGCCATTGCCAGTGCCGTCACCGGATTTGAGGTAGAGGTAGTTTTCAGAATCTTGCAGGCCGTGCTCCCGAATGGGGGAATCTTCCGTTGCGAGGGCTTCATGGACGTTCTTTTGGGGAGAATATGGGCAGACAATGGCGTATTCAGTCCACTCCGGCCCGTAAACCTCATCAAAGGAGGCGGTGGCAGCGGCGGGCTCGCCAGCGATGACACTGTCAAAAGTCTTTAGATGCGACAGCAGCGGATCGATGGTGCTACACGAGGTCAATAAAAGCGCTGCAATACCGGAACCCGCAATTGCAGCGCCAGTTCGACGCAGATGAAACTTGGGCATTTTTATGCTTGGTTCTGATTAGAAATCGACTGGATGAGAAGGTTCTTTTCCTTGCAGAACATCAATGACTTCTTGGGCGGCGGCGAGTCCTGCGCGCTCGCGAGCTTCAGCAGTTTGCCCTCCGAGGTGTGACGTCACAATGACGTTGTCGAAATCACGCAGTTTGCTGTCCACAGGCAGAGGTTCGCTATCGAATACATCAAGCGCGGCTGCGGCGATGGTGCCGGCCTCAAGGGCATCGACTAGCGCGTCTTCATCGACTAATGATCCCCGCGCCGTATTGATCAAGACAGCGGTGGGCTTCATGGATCTGAAGCTATGTGCGCCTATAAGCTCAGGGGACTGCGGGTTAGCTCGTGTATGGAGCGAGACATAGTCGGAGCGATTTAGCAGGCTTTCCAACTCAACAAATTCAACGCCTGAAATATCGTCATGCGGATGGGACGTGTGCACAAGGACGTTCATGCCGAGAGCTAGACCCAAATGAGCCAATGCCCGTCCGCTTGGGCCGAATCCGATGATGCCAAGTGTACTTCCACGTAATTCGTGTCCAGCCTGCCGTGGCCAGTTTCCATCTTTTACTGAATTGTGGACGGACACTAGATTACGTGCGGATGCGATTATCATTCCCAAAGCTAGCTCAGCCACAGAGTGATGGTTTGTTCCGGGCGCATAGCAGACTCGAATTCCTTTATCCCGTGCGGCAGCGAGATCTATCGTGTCATAACCAACGCCACTCCGAGCGATTACTTTGAGATCCTCGGCTCCTTCGAGGTTCTTGGCAGTTACAGGCTCGCTAGCGAGAATTGCAGCAGAGACTCCACTAAGTAATTGTTGGATTTCGCCTTCCTGCCTCTGCCCGCGGAAAGGCGCGTAGACCGGTTCGTGGCCGTGTTCACGCAATAGTTGGTCAACGCTGTCTCCAGGTTTGAGATAGTCAGTCGTAATGAGAATGCGGCTCACTTTGGGGCAATCACCTTTCTACTTCTTATAGGCAAAAAGAATCAGGATTCTAATTACAGAAAGTCTAAAGGAATTATCTCAACCTCGGTGTCCCACGGCTACGGCTCAAATGCAAAGCGTTATTGATGATTTGAAGCTAATAAGCCGAGATTCCAAGAAGCGACAGGAAAGACCAAACCCCCGCCAACGCGAAGCACGATTTGTGCAAAGCAGCGTTGAGCGAGGGGAGGAGAATTTAATTTACTTATTTAGCTTGCCTAGAACCTTTTCGTGCAGCAGGCCGTTGGTGGCGATGGCCGAACCGCCGGCGGGGCCTGGGATGCCTTCGAGGTTGGTAAACGTGCCGCCGGCTTCGGTAACCAACAGGGAGGGTGCAGCTAGGTCCCAGAGGGAGACTTCTGGTTCAGCGCCGATGTCGACTGCGCCTTCAGCGACGAGGCAGTAGTTCCAGAAGTCGCCGTAGCCGCGCAGGCGCCAGGTGGATTCGGATAGATCGATGAAGTTTTGCAGCAGGTTGCGCTCAGTCCAGCCTTCAAGGGAGGAGAAGGCAACGGAGGCATCGGCAAGCTTGGATACTTGGGAGACCTTTAACTGCTTCGGTTCGCCGCACCACACGCGGAAAGCGCCAGCGTCTTTCGATGCATACCAGCGCCTGCGCAACGCCGGCGCCGACACAACGGAGACTACCGGTTCGCCATCTTCCAACAGCGAAATCAACGTTGCCCAGACAGGAACGCCGCGGACGTAGTTTTTGGTGCCATCAATGGGGTCAATGACCCACTGGCGGCCAGAGGTGACCGGCTCGCCGCCGAATTCTTCGCCTAAGACTTCATCCTGCGGACGTGCCTTTTTCAACTCGGCGCGCAGTTTCTTCTCACACGCTAGGTCGGCATCGGAAACTGGGGTCATATCGGGCTTTGCTTTCACCGATAGATCCGCTGCTTCAAAGCGGTGCATGGTCACAACATCGGCGTGGCCTGCTAGTTCGAGTGCCAATCCGAGGTCTTCTTTGTACTTACCCACGAAGGAAGTTCTCCATTTCAGATACAACTTGCTGGTTTCCAGCGATACACCATTCAACTCCACCTGCTTCAACTTTGGAAGTTGCACCCCCGGCAGCGTGTACTAATGCCTGGCCAGGTAGCCAATCCCAGTCCGGAACAGAGTGCTGCATCCATGCCCCCATGGAGCCATCAGCAACGGTGGATAGGTCGACGGAGCCTGCGCCCAACATGCGCACGGAGGCAAAATTCTGCGCTACCTTTTGCCAGGCGCCGCACAGCGCCTCATCTGCCATAAAACGTGGGTGCAGGTAGGTAGCTAGACACAGCTGCGATGCGGGGGCATCGGCAAGCGGTGCTACTTCCTTGCCATCGCGTGAGGTTGGGTAATCACGGCCGCCGAACCAGGTATATCCCATCGCGGGGCGGTGGACAGCGCCCAACAGGGTGCCGGAGGCGTCGCTCAGCGCTAGTGCTGAACACCAATAATCTGAACCGTTGGTGAAGTTATAGGTGCCATCGACTGGATCGATGACCCAGGTGCGACCTGACTTGGACTCCCGCTGCGCACCTTCTTCGCCAATGATGCCGTCGTCAGCGCGGATGGCTTCGAGCGCTCCGGCGACGAATTTTTCGGCCGCGCGGTCTGCTTCGGTCACAACATCGGACACGGATGTCTTTTGCTCGGTGGAAATGCCCTGTTCACGCATACGCCACGCTAAACGCCCGGCGTTGTACACCAAAGCCTGGGCCAGGTGTGCATCCGAGTCATCGACATGGGCGACGATGAAAGTCTTGGTGATAGCTGCGAGCATCTCTTCAAAAGTGGGCTGAGCTGATTCAGTCATAGAAGCTATTGTTGTCGCTTTATCAGGTGATTGCGAATTGAAATGCTCCCGCGCGGTAGACTCTAGTGCCATGCAACCGGATATTTCTGCAGCGATTGATGATCTTTCTGCCACCTTGACCACTATTGAAAAGGTCATGGATCCGCGTGCCTTGGAAGAAAGGGCGCGTGAGCTGGAAGCTCAGGCCGGTGATCCATCACTGTGGGATGACCCAAACCATGCGCAGAAAGTTACCTCGGAGCTGTCCTCGACCCAGAGCAAGCTCAAGAAACTGTCAGCGCTGCGGCAGCGCTTGGATGATCTGCCGGTGATGTATGAGCTTGCAGAAGAGGAAGGCGATGCATCGCTTGTCGATGAAGAACTTGCCGACCTGCGCGAAGCCATCGAATCTTTGGAAGTAACCACCATGCTTTCTGGCGAATATGACCAGCGTGAAGCAGTGATTAATATCCGCTCTGGCGCTGGTGGTGTGGATGCGGCGGATTGGGCGGAGATGCTCATGCGCATGTACACCCGCTGGGCAGATAAGCACGGGCACAAGGTGGATGTCTATGACATTTCTTATGCCGAAGAAGCCGGCATTAAGTCGGCGACTTTTGTAGTCCACGGTGAATATATGTACGGCACGTTGTCCGTAGAACAAGGCGCACACCGCTTGGTGCGCTTGTCGCCCTTTGATAACCAAAACCGCCGTCAGACTTCCTTCGCCGAGGTCGAGGTTTTGCCCGTCGTGGAGCAGACTGACTCTATTGAGATCCCCGATGCGGAAGTCCGCGTGGATGTCTACCGCTCTTCTGGTCCAGGTGGGCAGTCCGTCAACACCACGGACTCGGCAGTGCGCCTAACGCACGTGCCCACGGGCATTGTGGTGACCTGTCAGAATGAGAAATCGCAGATTCAAAACAAGGCATCTGCGATGCGTGTCCTGCAGGCGAAACTCTTGGAGCGCAAGCGCCAAGAAGAGCGCGCCGAAATGGATGCACTCGGTGCCGGCGGTAATGCATCGTGGGGTAATCAGATGCGCTCTTATGTGCTGCATCCGTACCAAATGGTCAAGGACCTGCGCACTAACCATGAAGTGGGCGATCCATCGAAGGTACTCGACGGCGATATTGATGACTTCCTCGAAGCAGGCATTCGCTGGCGCATGGCAGAGATGAGCGAAGCCTGAAAGGCAGATGGGCACGGGCTGTAAATACTGAATAAACCTGTATTTTAGTTTTCGTACGCATCTAATGTTGCTAGTGTTGCACCTGTGATCACGTTCGAGAATGTAACCAAGGTTTATTCCACCTCCACCAGACCGGCCTTAAATGATGTGTCTTTTAAGATCGAAGATGGCGAATTCGTCTTCCTAATTGGCCCGTCTGGTTCTGGTAAATCCACGTTCTTGCAGCTGATGGTGCGTGAGACGAACCTTACGGCCGGCGATATTTACTTCAATGACTTCCACGTTAATCAGCTCAAAGGCACAGAAATTAATAAGCTGCGCCAATCCATTGGCTATGTCTTCCAGGATTTCCGCCTGCTGCCCAAGCTTGATGTGTATTCCAACGTGGCTTTCGCGTTGGAAGTGATTGGGAAGAAGAAAAGCCGCATCGAAAAGCAAGTGCCTGAGGTACTTGACATGGTTGGCTTGGGGACGAAAGCCCACCGCATGCCAGCTGAGCTATCCGGTGGTGAACAGCAGCGCGTTGCTGTGGCGCGAGCTTTTGTGAACCGCCCGAAGTTGCTGCTTGCCGATGAGCCCACCGGCAACCTGGACCCTGGCACCGCTGATGAAATTTTGACCTTGCTCAATCAAATCAACCGCCATGGCACTACCGTGGTGATGTCCACGCACAATGCGCGTGCCGTTAATGATGCACGTCAGCGAGTTATTGAGCTGAGCAATGGCAACCTGGTGCGCGATGAGCACAACGCGGAATACGGAGAGGCGAAATAAACAATGCAGATTAAATTTGTTCTCCGTGAAGCTTTCAAAGGCCTGGGCCGCAACCTGACCATGACCATCGCGCTGGTGATTACCACCGCGATTTCAGTCGCGCTGGTGGTAGCCGGTGTTTTGGTGTCGAATATGGCGCGCGAAACCCAAGAGATTTATCTCGAGCGCGTCGAGGTGATGATTCAGCTGGATGAAGAAATTTCCAACACTGACCAGGACTGTTCTTCCGCTGCGTGTGTTGAAGTTAAAGAGCTGCTGGAAGCTGATGACGGGGTAGAGACAGTAACTTATCGCTCCCGTGAGGACTCTTATCAGCGCTTTGTCGAAGTCTTCCAAGACACTGACCCAGTGCTGGTAGAAGAAACTTCCCCTGATGCATTGCCAGCTGCGCTGCATGTGCGACTAGTTAACCCGACCGATACCGCGCCGATTGATGCAGTGCGTGACCTACCGCAGGTGGATACCATCGTTGACCAAGTAGAGGAAGTGCGTTCGGCAACGGATAACCTCAACTCGATCCGAAATGCCACCTTCTTGCTGGCATTTGTGCAAGCGGTTGCTGCCATCTTCTTGATTGCGAACATGGTGCAGATCGCCGCCTATAACCGTTCCACGGAAATTGGCATCATGCGCATGGTGGGCGCTTCTCGCTGGATCACCCAGGCACCATTCGTATTGGAAGCGGTGGTGGCATCATTTATCGGTGTGGTTCTTGCCGGACTTGGCGTCTTTGCCGCGAAGTCCACGATCGTGGATTCTTCGCTTGCATCTCTGTACCAATCCCAGCTGCTGGCGCCGATTCGAACCTCTGATATTTGGGTCTCGTGGCCACTAGTTGGCATTGCCGCTATTTTGGCTGCGGCGTTTACGGCCTCGATTACTTTGCGAGCCTACGTGCGCAAATAGTGCGGCTGGCTTCGCACTGCTAGTCGCCAGCGCCCAAAACACGAAAGAACGGACAAGCATTATGTTGTCCGTTCTTTTCTTGAATAGCAGCCCTTAGTGCAGGTAGGGTTATTTGTTATGGCTAAAAAGGGCAAGAAGAAAAAGAATGCGGTAGGCGCTGACGGTACTCAAACGTTGGCGACCAACCGGCGTGCCCGCCATGACTATAAAATTCTCGAGGAATTCGAGTGTGGCATTGTCTTGCTGGGCACGGAAATTAAATCACTACGTGAAGGCAAGATTTCTCTAACCGATGCTTTTGCAACCGTAGATAACGGTGAGGTTTTCCTGCGCAATCTGCATATTCCGGAGTACTCCATGGGCTCGTGGACGAACCATTCGCCTAAGCGCACCCGGAAGCTGTTGTTGCACCGCCGTGAAATCGACAAAATCATGGGCCAAGTCCGTGATGGCAATAAGACCCTGATTCCGCTGAAGGTTTACCTGCGCAACGGTTATGCAAAGTTAGAGTTGGGTCTTGCCCAAGGTAAACAAGACTACGACAAGCGCGAGGACATCAAGCGCCGCGACCAGGACCGGGACATCACGCGTGAGCTTGGCCGGCGTATCAAGGGCATCAACGCCTAATTGCTTCGCCGAGGAAAGTCGGAAACAGGTTTGCTGGCGAGAGCTTCGCTTGCGCCGCAAGCTTGTGGGAATGAACCGTCCTGCTGTAGTGTTGTAACGACTGTAGGAAGATGCACATCCCGCCTACAGCAATGGGGTTGATTTGGTTTCGACTTCGCTCATTGAGCCAGGGGAAGCGTGCCGGTGAAGGCTAGAGACCACCGTTAAGCGTCGTAGCAACCAATAAACGCAGAGAAGAACTCTCAGCGTGACTACGCCCTCGCTGCCTAATTACAGCGACGCGTGTCTGTCAGCCTAGGTTTTGTTCCTGACCTAGAACCTGGCATCGACTAGGGAACTTGCCGTCTGGCTGGGTCGACAGGACCAGACGGGACTTCTACTGGCGACTGGGCTCATCATCCGGAACGTGTTCGTCCGAGCCGGAGAGCCGAGCAGAGATCCTGCGCGAACTGCGCACGGAGAAGCCCTGGCAAGATGACGGAGGACCCGGGTTCAAGTCCCGGCAACTCCACAAATGGTAAAGCCCCTGGTCGTGATTGACCGGGGGTTTTGCTATATCTATGCAGGTAGTGGACATGATAGTATTATGCCATGAGCGGCCACAGATTGCCGTGAAGTGTAGTCACTACGGGAAAGTTACGGGAAGGTTCCCAGCAATTCTCCTTAACTCAGAAGAGCGACACCATGGCAGCTAAAAGACGAACCCGGCGCGATTTTGGAACCGTCCGCAAAAAGGGCAAACGATTCTATGCGGAATACACCGGCCCCGATGGTGCGCAACATACCCCGGGGCACTCATTCCCCAATAGAACGGACGCAGATGGTTGGCTTGCAGCAGAGCGCCGTCTCATGGACTTGGAGACAAGGACACCACCGGCACGTCGGGCTGAGAAAGAAAAGGCTGATTCGCTAACAGTCGCACAGTGGCTAGACCAATTCCACGACCTGCTGGAGGTAGGCGCTAGCCCGTTGAAGCCGACCACGATGCAGAACTACCGCAATGTGACTAGGTGGAGAATTACGCAGCCTAGCGCGCCGGGAGACATGGATGATGATTTAACCCGTCTGGCCTCGATGCGTTTAACCGACGTTTCTAAGAATGATGTGTACCGGTGGTGGGATGCAGTACAGCGCAATTACAAGTCTGCAACCACAAACCAACAGGCCTATAAACGGTTGAAAGCTGCGTATATCGAAGCGGTGCGCCGTGAGATGGTCACCGTAAACCCTGTAGATGTTAAAAAGGCCGGGGAACGGGGCAAAGCTAAGGAAAAGTACTTGCCTAGCGATGAAGAAATAGAAAAGATTCTCGACGGTATGAATGACAGGTATAAAGCCTTTACCTCGCTTATTTTCCACCACGGTCTGCGCATCGGTGAGGCCATCGCCCTGGAGGTGAGGCATGTTCATGTGAAGCATGTGCCAGGGAGGGATACGCCTAACGTCACTGTGACGATTGAACAGGATGCAGGCAGGTTGTCCCCTGACGGTGAAAAGACATACATGTTAATTCAACCCCCTAAGACCGATGCAGGTTATAGGGACGTGCCGATAATGCGCAAAGACGTGCCGTACTTCCTCGACCACCTAGAAAAGTTTGTTGACGGTAAAACGACCCCTGTGCGCACCGCTGACGGGGCGAAAGAAGTAGAGCTGTTTACCAAGACATCAAGCGGAACAATCCTCATGGACACGTCGTATAGAAGTGTTTTAAGCCGCGTGAAGAAGGCCGTCGGCGTGCATCCTGATATTAACCCTCATACGGGGCGCAACTGGTTGATCACGCGGCTGGCAGAACAAGGGGCGCATCTTAAAGAGATTGGGCACCTTTTAGGGCAATCGGATATGGACACGATTTTAGAGGTGTATATGAAAGTTAGGGCGGGGCGCACAACCTCGTTAATGGATAAAGTCAATGATTCGTTGGGGAAGGTGTAGGCGATGGTGAAAAACTTCGATGACTTACCTGAGGTCGATGTTCGTGCCGTCTTGGAGGCAGAAGGCACCATATGGGAAGAGCTAGACCACAGGCAGCAGCAAGAAGCACTTATACGTGTGTGGGACATGCACGCGTTGGATGGGGAAGGTGTTATTGACCTCGCTGGCCTTGGATGGGATGAAGAGGGCGCAGCCCCTACGGTATTCCGATGGATACGGATAACCCACGACATGAGTAGGCATGCTCACAGCATGGCTACGTTTTTCCTGCTGGAGAAGTCCGGGGAATTACATGATGCGTATCTGGCTGTTCCACGGAAGAAGAAGCCCGCTAATCCGTTTGTGGTGGGCACGCGTCCTTTGAGGATTGATCAAGGCCGTAAATGGGGCGATGCAAAGGGGAAGATGCCTCAGTCGATATTCGGTGACCCTGACAATTGGGGAGAGGACTATCACAGGGAAGTCAACCATGATCCGTTGAAGCTATCTAAGCAATTGGCGAACCGGGGAGATGTACACCGTCATGACTTAGCTGAGGTACGCCGTGACCCTTACAGCCGAGCAATGCAAGTGAAGTTTAACGCAGGGGATAAATCGGCATGGGTTGGTGGCGTGCAGTTAGGGGAGATACTTCATAAGTTTCGCCTTATCGGACGTCTGCAGAAAGTGCCTTTTGGTTTGGTGAAACAAGCTATCCACGGAAACTACGGGAAAGGCTAAGAGTCCCCAAAGGTGGCCAATATGCGACTTTAGATGTATCGTTTGTGGCAGCGTAGTAATACGTGAATGGGCGGAACTTTAGCCGCCCCTACTTACGGTAAATACTGTTCGTGGTTGTGTTTCTCCAGCCTTCACATGCTGGGCATCTTGTGATGCCTGAAAGTATGTAAGGAAAGTCAAAATGGCTAAAAGAGAGTCATTCTTAACGACCGCTGAGGCAGTAGAGTTTTCAAACGTAAGCGCACGAACACTACGCAGGCGCGTAGCTAACGGGGAACTAAGAGCGTACCGTTCCGGTCGGCTTATTCGCTACAAGCAGTCCGACCTTGAAGCAATGTTCACGGCGACCGATTCGTGGGCGGTGAAATAATGACCACCGCAAAAGAAAAGACCCCCGCACGTCTGGATGCAGAGGCCTCAAAGAATTGGTGTGATTCTGAACAAAAGTTTACCACATTCAATACCACCGAAAACGCCCTATTAAAGGCACTCATATGGTGCCCGGCGCGCTTGATACTCGATGTGGCAAGCGGCCTGGAAGAGCAAGATTTTTTCAATGAGCACGCCCGCATAATCTACCGGGAGATTCTTAGGGTGGCTCACGACCTCGATGTACAGGGCTACGACGATTATGAGATACATGCGGGCGTCATTAGAAACGCTTTAAAGGCAACAGGGTGTCTTAATGACCCGCTCGATGCGTTCCTGCTTTCCATCACGGCTACAGGCGACCCAGCCCCTATTCCGCCTACGGTGCATCGGCTTGCACAAGACCTACGGGTAGAGCGTTTACGCCGTGCCCTCGACACCGCCGGGCGGGAGCTGATTGTGGCGTCTCAAGATTCGCACGACCACATCTTGGTGGCCATCGGCCGCACCCAACATTTACAGGCGTTAGCGCGCCGGGCTGGGGTGGAGCGACAGGCAGGTGAGCACGTATGAGCGAACCTATCGACAACACACCGATGAACCCCGCTACAAGCGCGCCACAGCCCCCAACAACAGAGCTTGCACTTAAGAGGCGGATAGACCTTGTCCCCGCGTCCCAGATTAAATCTGAGCACTTGGACTGGCTGATTCCCAACTGGGTACCGCACCGTTCGATCACCCTATTGGCCGGGCGGGAGGGGCTAGGAAAATCAACCATTGCCTCAAACATTGCAGCGCAAGCAACAACAGGTGGGCTAACCGGTAAACCAATCAATGTTGCCTATGTTGCTACCGAAGATTCACTATCCATCACAGTGAAGCCCCGCCTGGTGGCAGCAGGCGCAGACCCCAACAGAGCTTTACTACTTAACGTCACCACGGATGCAGGACGCACAGGAGCGTTAAGCCTACCCGGAGATATTCATCTACTTGCTGATGCCCTTAAGACGAACGATGTAAAGCTAGTCATCCTCGATGCCGCTAAATCTGCCATGCACTCCAGCCTTGACGGTTACCGCGATGATGACGTGAGACAGTTTCTAGAACCACTGGCATCCCTTTGTGATGACCTAGACATCGTGGTCATCGGCCTAGTGCACTTCGGCAAACGCGAATCAACAGACCCCGGCAAACTCATTTTAGGTTCTATCGCCTGGAGCCAAATAGCCCGTTCAGTCCTATCGGTAGCAGTCGATGATGAAGGCACCATAGTTGTCACGAACACCAAAGGAAACCTAGCGCCCAAACAGGTATCGCGTGAAGCCCGCATTGAGTCTGTGACCATACCGACAGATGACGGCAAAGCAACAGAGGTTGGTCGCATTGTGTGGGGCAATGAGACGAACCGATCTGCGTCGGATCTGTTGGTATCGCATGATGACGATGATGACCGAAGTGAGGCGGAAATGATTGTTGTTGACTTCCTCATCTCGCAGGGAGGTTCAGCCCCGGCCAACGATGTGCGAAAGCAAATCATGGCAGCGGGGCTTGCCTGGAAAACAGTTCAGAACACCCGAAAGAAATGGGGCGTGCGCACAGAGAAACGGGGCAACGGTTGGGTGTGGACTTTAGAGAAACAACATCCCGAAGCCATGTCCCGTGCACGTGGGAGTCGGGATGTAGGATGTTCGCAGGTCAGCGCACAAAAACAACATCCCAAACAGGTCAACATCCCACATCCCACGAACGAGGATGTTGCCCGGGATGTGCCCGATAAAGCTAGTCAGGTCACGGGTGGCACGCGTGCAAACATTGATGGCACAACTGACCCAGCTGGGTTAAGCGATACAGAACAAGCCATCTTGAGCGCGCTTTGTAGTTATCCGATGAACGTACGAACCCTAAGAGGCTGTTTCCCCCAAGCTCAACTCGCTGATTTTGGGGTGGATGATTTAACCCCTGTACTTGATGGCCTAGTTCATCGTGGACTCGCTAAGGAAGAGCCAGCGGGCAAATACCAACGAATTGGATAGAGGTGATCGCCACTCCCACGACACACACAGCGCGCCGGGCTTGAAGCCAGCAGGCACACAGTAGAAGCCCGCGTAATCGCCACATGACAACAACATCATCGAAAGGACAACCCATGTTGTTTAAGAAAGGTAAACCGTTCAACCTCGAATCGGAACGTGAAGCACAAGAAGCCGGGTACATCTGGGCGAAAGAGTCACAAGACTCAAAATATGGGCCATACGTCTACGGCATGCGACCAAACCTAAAAAGTGTTGCCACCGAAGAAGAAGCCCGCCTGGGGATGGTGCGTTCATACCTGGCTTATAAAAAGTTCGTGGAAGATGGCGAAAAAGAATACCTAGCTAAGGAACAAGCCCGCCTCGAAAAAGAAGCCACCGAAAGAGCCTTAATAGGCCGGGCAGAAGAGGCCAACGCCCGTAGCGCACAAGATGCCGGGTACTCGATTAAGAAACGCCCTAACGGCCTACAGGGATGGACAGGGGGCGGTATAGGGGTTGACTGGAACACCGTAGATGAAGCAATAGATGCACAAGCCCGTGATGCACAGCGCAACCGGGAACACGCGGCATACCGTCAACGTGTCGCCACAGCGATCCATGATGCAGGTGGTGAGATAAGGCGACAAAAGGGCGGCTATCTAGCCGTATATCTGCCACCAGCGCATGACCTTGCACCGAAGAATGGGGAAATCTTTAACGGCCTGATTTTCGTGTTTTCGGGGCGCGGCTGGGCTGACGTGGAAGAGCTTATGAAACTCGATGCGCAACGCCCTGACAGCTACCCGATGGACGAATAACCCAAAGCTGTTTCGTTGAAACTAAGACCCCCGAAAATTACGGGGAGAAAGGCAAGAAAGTCATGAGGCACACAGGTAAGGCGTTGGAGCTACAACACCGTAAGAAAGAGGCACTACAGTTGCGCCTGGAGGGAATGACCTACGCGGAAATAGCTGAGCGTATGGGGAAGAGTTTGAGCACGGTTCACGGCTATGTCACGGATTCGCTCGCAGAGGTCACCAAAGAATACGCACAGCAGCTACGAGACCTTGAGGCAGCGCGGTTGGATGCTTTGCAGCACGCCGTGTGGGAGAGGGCGATAGATGGTGATTTAAGCGCGATGGATAGGGTCATAAAGATTATGGATCGGCGTGCCCGTCTGTTGGGGTTGGATGCGCCTCAACAGGTAGCTGTGAATAATGGTGTGGATGTTGATATTGATGGGGCGGTGGATAAGTTGATTGCGGTGGCGATGAGGGAGGTCGCAGATGGCCAGCCCGGCGCGCTCGATAGCGGGGCAATGTAGGGCGCTACCGGAAAGCCACAGGGACGATCTGAGTTTGAGGTACAGATAATAGCCTTCTACCTGGTGCTGAACCGGTAGAAGGTTCAGATCCTGGTCTTTGCTTGGGCGGGATGTTATTGCTGTGTCAGTCTCACATAGTTTTGAAATAGCAATTCTTGTCGTTGTTTCTCGTTCGTGAGTTTCCTTGGTGCTCCAAAAGCCTTATCAACAGCACGATCTAGCTTGTCGTGAGCCTTGAGCAAGTCAGGATCCATAGCCAAAGGCTGGTAATGGTCAGCAAGGGAACGATTAGGGAACTTGGCACGCGCTTCAAGTACAGCCTTGCCGCCGTTGATGATCGCGGCCTGGTCTTGCTCTGATAGCTCAGGAACAGGGAATGTGTGCCATGTCAGTGTGCTTGCAAAACGAAGATCCGACTTCATCCTTCCGCCGACAGTGCGTTGCCACGTTATGAACATGGACGAAGATATAAGAGCGAACTGCAAGCCTTCTGGATCTGTTGTCTGAAACACCAGATTGGAACAAATTACCTCAGGTTGAAGTAGTTCAGCTGTAAAATATCGTCTCGTTTCGCTAACCAGACTAGGAATGCATAGATAAGGAACTAGCGGGCGTTGCTCGTTCGGGCGAAACAGATGGGGAATATGGCGTAGTTTGTATGCGTCTCCTTTGGGGGACTTAATTCCGCTTCGTTCGCGGAAATCGCGGCACGCTTCTACTCGCTCTTTTAATACGGGGGAACGATTGATGTCAGCTGGATCAAAGTCATCATCTCCCATCCACAGGCACCACCGCTTTAGGCCGTGCAGCAACTCCCTAGCCCCCATAAATGGGCGTAGGTATTTGGCTGCAATCGGATCACTAGCAACTCGCTCATAATCTTCTTTTTCAACAATAAGATGACCACCATCTGTTGGTTGCGTACCTCTTACTGCTGTTGAAACATCAGCTAGCGGCTTTAGACGCTTCTTGACCAGTACGTTAGCGCCATCGACTAGATAAGCGTTGACGCGCCGGGTTACCGGCTCTTCCACTGGCGCACCGTTAACACGGGGATAATTCCACAGCCTAGGCTTTATGTCTAAGTCCCTGGTAAAGCCAATAATCACACAGTGAACAGCGGCCTTGCCTGGTGCTTCTGAGTCCCAAGCAAACGTACGGTGAGCAAATTTAATCACCCAACCAGCGTTAAACAGTGGCTCAAACAGTGCTGGAACAGGTTGGCCTTGGGCAATAGAGTTCGTCGTTACGAACGCAAATTCACCTGGTCTATCGCTTAGCAAGTCCTTGCTCTTGGCGTGCCAACCAGTCACATAATCTAGGTAGCCGTCGTAATCGTCTCCCCACACATGCTTCATGTCCTCGGTCTGTTCGTTAGTCTTGGTGTACTGACCAATAAACGGTGGATTACCAAAGATGTAGGTAGCGCCTTTGACTCGCTTAATCTCCACATCCCACGCAATCCTTAAGGCATTGCCGTGGCGAATATGAGCAGTGATTTTAATTGGTAGGCGTTCTGGTGCGTTACCAATGCGCAATGCCAGTTCGCGGTTAGCTTGGTGGTCAACTAGGAACATGGCTGTTTCTGCAATTTTTGCAGGCCACCAGTTCAGCTCGAAACCATAGAATTGGCCAATGCTCAGCTTTTGCTCCCATGAGGTGTCGAGCGAGAAATCTCCAAGGCCTTCACGTTGGCGAATAGCAACGATGATGTCAGTTTCAATCTTTCTCAGCTCGCGATAGGCCACGACAAGAAAGTTGCCACAACCACAAGCAGGGTCACAAAACGCCATCTCAGCCAAAGAATCACGGAACGCACGCAATGCCTTAACCGTTGTTGACCGGTTACCGATCAGCCGGTTGGCTTCTTTCCTCAAGTCATCCAGAAACAGTGGCTCAATGACTTTGAGAATGTTTGTTTCGCTGGTGTAATGCTCACCGTCTGCCCGGCGCGCTTCTTTGGATTTGACCAGCTGGAACATTGAGCCAAAGATAGCTGGGCTAATGCGTGTCCAATTGAAGCGACAGGCGTTGAGCAATGCTTGTCGCATATCGTGATCGAAGAACTCTTGTGGCCAGTACTCGTCGAATAAGCTGCCATTGACATAGGGAAAACGTGCCATAGAGTCGGGGACTCGTTGACGACGATTCTCTGGTGTGTTCAGCACTTGGAATAGTCCGGCTAGTTGGCTGCCAAGATTCTCATCGTTGGTGTCGTTGAGAATGAACCGGTAGAACAGGTCATTTTCCCATAGGCCAGCATCATCACCGTAGAGTAGGAACAAAACGCGGGTGAGAAATACTGAGCTTTTTTGAACTTGCCAGTCTTCATCTTCTGGGTTGGTGGGTGCTTCATCACCGACTGATTCGTCAACGTCTGTGTTTGTCATGGCTGTAAATAGTTCTGCCATGAGCCGAGATGCTGCGATAGATGCTTGGGTTTCTTCTATCTTGGTGACTTCTTCACGTCCTGCTAAGAACATGAATTGATCGACATGGTCAGCTAATTCTTCAAGCCCAAATTGTTCTGTCCAACCTTCATCACCAAGTTTGGTCAGTCGGATTGTTTCAAAGTTGGTTGTTATAACGAACTTAGGCCACTCATGTGAAGCGATAGAACCACCAGCTAGATAATCCAACGCCTGTGATTCTGCCTTTACTAAGTCTTTACCCAGTGACTTAGCTTCACCTAGTACGACCGATGACCAAAATAGATCGATATAACCGGTGTTACCGGTGGTGGCACGAATCGCGTCACGCTCGAACAGGTCAATACGCTCAGGGATAACACCAAAGCACCGTAGTAAATGCCCCCAAAACTGCTGTGCAGCTGTGCTTTCAGTATGGCCTTGGTTATTGTCTTTCCACGTCTCAATGCGGCTTGACCACACATCAATGAAACTGTGAAGCTCTCGAACTACATCACCGCGTGATATTTGAGCCAACGTAGACACAACCAGCACCTTTCGATAAAGACAATGGCTATAGCCTAAGACATGCAAAGGGGTTTGGTTGCTTTAACCCGAGAGATTGATTCACCTTTGTATCTGTGGCTTACAACTGCCAAGAATGACGTCGCCCAAACCGGGGTCAGGGCGCGGTCAATAATGGTGCAGAGGTTGGTATCGAGCGGATAGCTGGTAGATTGATTGCGTTGGATATGAAGCAGGGGGAAATTAGCCAGCCCGACGTGCTCGATGGTGGAATAATGTAGAGCGTTACGGGAAAGTTACGGGAATGCTCTGGGTTTGAGTTTTGCACAATAGTGGTCTACCTGGGGTTATGAAGGTAGGAGGTTCAGATCCCGGCAGCTCCACAAATGCCGCTTACCTCTAATCGAGGTAAGCGGCATTTTCATGCTTTGAGCTGGGTGTTCTTAATTTGTTTTGGATCCGAGCTAACCGGAAAGATCAACCACTTTTTGCACGATAGAGTCCACGATAGTGCCCACGTGTCCCTCATTTTTCCCTCAAAGCCCGGGTTCAAGCCTGCAGAGTTGAACCCGAGTCCCATGAAAACCGCCGCCGCCAATTCGGAAATGTCGAGCTTCTTAAGTCTGGAAAATACCGCGCTAACTACAGTGGTCCTGACGGCCTCCGTCACCGTGCCCCACAAACTTTCTTTGATACCGGAGACGCGAGCGCCTGGCTTCGCTCCGAGCAAAAGCTCATCGAGTATGACGAATGGACACCGCCGAAATCGCGCGCTCAATCCCGCGAAGACCGCGGTCGCACCGTTGGCGATTGGATGGAGGAGTGGCTCGAGATGCGCAAAACCGGAGCCAATGCCCTCGAACCATCGACCTTGCTGGACTACAACAAGGACGTTCGAATTAGAATCTTGGAGGTCGATGGGAAGGCCGCGCGCCTGCGCGACATCCCCCTGACCCAACTCACTCGCCGCCAGGTCTCAGCCTGGTACGACGATATCGCCGCGCGCTTTAAACCAACTTCTGTCCTTAATACCTACAAACGCTTACATACCGCACTCGAAGCAGCTGTTGACCGCGACATGATTCCTGAAAATCCAGCAGCCCGAATTAAAGCAGCGAAGAAGAAACCAAAGCGAAAGCACAAAGAACTTCCACCCGTAAACGTCCTCCAAGAAATCGTTGCACAGCTAGACCACAGCGTCCCGCGCGTCGACGGAACACACAAGCTCAATGCAATCTTGACGTTCTTCCATGGGCTACGCATCAGCGAATCCCTAGCATTACGCCGAATGGACATCGTCGACCTTGGAGATCTCATTATCGCCCGAGTCCGCGGAAACTGCTACCGCACAAAAGACGGAATGGTTCGCAAAGACACTGTAAAGACCGATGCCGGATACCGAGACGTTGAAATCTTCCCAGCCTTCCACAGCGACGTGCGCTACCACCTCGAGCACTTCGTCGGCGGCAAACCAGACGCTATGCTCTTCACAACCGCAACCGGCGCTATCGTTCTGGACGCTTCCTACCGCTCCATCCTTAATCGCGCCAAGAAGCGCGCCGGGTACGAGAACATGCCACTGACCCCGCACTATGGACGAAACTTCATCATCACGACTTTGGCTGAAGCATCGATGCCTATTCCGGCCATCGGAGAAATTCTTGGACAACGTGACACCCGCACCATCACCGAGGTCTACATGCGCGCCACCGAGGAGAAGAAGGCTTCCGTCCTCGCGGCCGTCAATGATACCTTCAAGGTCCCCGATGGTGTTGCAGACCTGGATGCCAAGCACGCTGCTAAGGGCTCGGATTCGGAACAGTTAGAGCAGGAGCTAGCTGCAGATTCCTAATGGCTTATGGGAATAGTTGAGTGACGCCGGCGATTTCGTTAGGTCCGGCGATGACGTCGGAATTGCTCATTTTGGCGGGTGAGATGCCAAGATAAGGAGGCGGTGTGATCAGGTTTTCGAGAGGTACTTCCACTGGTTCTTTTTTACGCCACCCTCGTGAACTTAGCTGGATGTAGAGGGACCGATATCGGTCCTCGTTAATGACATCTAAGTCCAGTGCCCGTCGAATAATCGATTGCATGGATACAGCCCAGTTGGCTTTAAGGCGACCGTATCCATTGAGCGTGAGCGTCGGGCTTAGTTCGTCTAACAATGCGCGCTTGGGAAGCAGGAAAGCAGAGGCGAAGTCGTCTGCCTCTTTCTCCTTGATTTCCGTCGACTTGGTTGTGTCGTTGGTATGCAAAATAATGTGTCCAAGCTCATGTGCTGCTGAGAACCGGTAGCGGTCTCCCGGGACATCTCGGGAAAGTGTGGTGACGAAAGCGGATTGCGTACTTATCGGGGACGAGATGCCATCTATCTTCCCGGCTGGAAGAAGTGGGTTGGCAAGTTCCGTGACCACTATGCCAATGTGATTCATACAGCGTGTGACATTCCGGACAGCGGTATCAGGCTTGATTCCGATAAGTGAACGAGTCTCAGCGGCGATTACCTCGATTTCAGCGAGACTTCGCTGTGCCGGGGTATTTTTAAGTTCAAGAGTGGTGGTCTTGTTTTCCTGGTCCTTAAAGTTCTCTTCGATCAGGCCAAAGGTCTGAGTAGCCATGTCTGCGGCCTTGGCACTAAGCTTTTTCCGACGGAAGTTCAATTGCGCAGGAGAGTATTGAACAGGCTCTTTCTCAAAGTAATCAGCAGGAAGCTTGAAATACATTCTTGCAGCCAATTGGTGCTGGTATGTAAGCGACCTTGTTCCTCTTTCGATTTGGGAAAGCTGAGACTGCCCTACTCCGAGGATTGCAGCAAACTCCGCTTGTCCCATGCCGTTAAGCAGACGCAGGCTGTGGAGTCGCTGGTTCGCTGCAATCATTGTTATTTTCCTTCCGCTTGAGTGTCGTCTTCTTCGTCGTCAATGTCCCATTCGGAGACATTCGGATCGAATGTAGTGGTCTTGGGCATAAACTCTGTTTCTGCATCGAGTACTGCAGTAGATTCCCATTGACGGTGGTCGACCTTTGCACCTATTTTGGCGAGTCTAAGTACTAGCATGATAGGGCCTGTAGGTTCATGATCTTCATCGAGCTCTGGGAACTCCCAGATAAGTGCGATTTGCCGGGGGGATTGCTGTCGTGAGGCTCGCCTGCAATCTGGAAAAGCGGGATTTGTGCATCTAGCTCTCGTCGCTTCTGCGCAGCCATGAAGGAGACTGAGCCTTTTCGGCGGAAGATGAGCTCGGCGTTATGCTCAGCGGAGTAATAGACCAGTCGATTTGCTCGGTAGGAATCTTCGCGCCGTTCGAAGCTTCCGAGTTTCGAGGGCAACTGAGTGAAGAATGCATTGAGCATCGCTTCGCGTTGAAGTCGACGGTATTTGAACTGCAGATCATCATAAGGTAGTTGGACAAGCTTTTCACAGCCTGCCAGACTCGCAGTTTGGAAATCTTCAAAATGAGGAATGAGTTCTTCAAGAACTGCCTGCAACATGTTTAACCCTTCGGTTGGAGTAGAAGCGAAGCATTACCGAGGGGTTAAATTCTCGGTAATAATATTACAAAGAGTGATAATATCACACAGTTTGTAACACTGGAATTGTCCGGAACGACCATTCCCAGAAAGGCAAAAATATGGCCTTTCCATTTGGAAGAGGCCATTTTTTAGATTCATATTGACTGGTATCTGAACTACTTCTTTAATGACCTACTCCATATCGGAGCAGGTCATTTCTTTTATCCTGGGTAGGATTCACATCCGACGCCGTCGCCGTCACCGTCCTGGTTCGGTGCATATACGCCGTCGCCGATGTATGTCTTGTGACCGACTTGGGCACAGGTTGCCCCGCGCGATGGAACTGCGGGCGCGGCTGGTGCTTGTTCAACTACCTCCGGAACGCTCGCTTGACGCGCTGCACTCATCTCGTTCGAGCACTGCTCAGTCCAGCCAGAAGTGCCATCGGTGAAGAAGGTCGTTCCAGTTTCATGAATCAAGAGGTCACCGCATGACTCGATGGTCTTATTCATTGGGGCTGGGGTTGAATCTGCTGGACCTCCTGTAAATCCCACCGGCCGATCATCTTCTTCCTCGTCTTGCTCCACGGCCACCGCTGCTGGTGCTTCCGTCGTTGGCTCCGGCTCGCGAGTCGGCGTCGGTTCAACCGTGGATGTCGACGCGGCGCTGGTTGTTGTTGTTGCGGTCGTGCTTGTAGCACTCGATGTCGGCCCGGTCGTAGAAGTCTCGCTGGTTGTAGTTTCAACCGTCGTGGCCACGGCCGCTTGCTCCGGCTCATCATCCGCATTCTCAGTCGCTGGACTGGTGGCCACCGTGGCCACGAAAGAAGCAGCCGCGATGGTACCAATGATTCCCCAATGCCGCTTCATCAGCTCCGCGCCGGCGGACTCACGGCGTGCATGAAGCAGAATCCACGCGCCGGGCAAGGCGAACGTGATAAATCCGAAGACCTTGGATAAGAAGCCAGTCATGGCGAAAAGGAAAAGGAGGCTGAGGACAATGAGGACCCAAGCAAGAATCTTCTTGATGAGGTTCTTTTTCTTGGGGTCAGGTGATGAGGCGTAGGGGTTTGGCATAGGGATACCTTCTGACTAGAACCTGCTATTCAGAAGAAGATTAGACTAAACAGTTAGCTCTTGCACGCGATTGAACGCGAAAGTGTGCTACATCATTTGCCTAATGAAGGGCACAGTCGAAAGCGTCTATTCGCACGGCTTCGCAGAGCAGCTTTCTGACCGAAAGACGGTGCGGCGTAACTTCGCGTCCGGTTGCTTTCTGATAGCTCGTCGCTGGGAATTTCTCGGGATTGGATAGATTCTCCAACTGGGGTAAATATCTTGACGCGAAATTGTTTCCTTGCTGTGCGTTCTGGCTGCGGCACCATCGTGTCGTTTCATCCGGAAACTGTCGGGTAGAGCGGGGACTCAAACATTACTGACATTGAAAACTTTCTAGATTGGCTAGGTCAGTGCCGGAGCGAAGATCGATTTACTCTTATGACGATTCGAGAAATATCCTATTCAGAAACTGCGTGAATTTAGATAATATCTTCGGGGCTCAGTGGATATGACCAATGTGGACCGTGTTGACGACCATCAAACCTGTCTAATAGTACGTGAGGCAGCGCGGTACATAAATGACCTTGAACGTACACTTACCGAGTGGGGGCCAAAGTCTCCCGAACATCTACTAGACGAAACGTGGACAGTGAAGCATCGAGCGACCCTCGATTCCTCTGAAGACAAACTAACCGAAATGACCTTCACCTTGCGGTGGGGTCATTTCGGCGTTTTACGGCTCAAGTACTGGAAGCCTTCTTCCCTGAATAGACTGGCTAAATATGTCGATTATTCAAGATTGCATTGGGAAGAAAGTTTAAGGGTTAATGAACACCAGCGTTGTCGTGGCGATTATTACCGGAATAGCGACCTTGCTTGCTCCAATCTTGGTGAGTATGACCGAGAGAGATAGGCGAGAAGAGATCGATAAAGAGATTAAGATACTCCGGCAGATGAACCCAGAATCCGAGGGGTATAGAGCTTTCAACGCGCATGTACAGAAATCATTACTGGACTTTGCCGAAAATGATTGGCTACGGTCGCAGTATAGAAATGCTTATCGCAGGTATGTCATTCTCTTTCTCCTGATTGCCTTTCTCTATCTTTTGGATTATTGGACTGGAGCACTCGATGATTCGACTAGGAACATTGGTTATCAAGTAGTGCGGATAGTTTTATATTTAGTAGCGATTATCATCGCAGGCTCCGTGTTGACGCCGCTATTAACTGCAGTAATCTCTGAGTTCAAGAAGATTAAATTTGAATGGGAATTGAACCTGAAAAAGTTTCAGATTGATCAACTCCAAAAGTTCGTTGATCAAAAGGAAGCCTCGTTATACGCCAGAGAGCATAAGAGCCAGAAAGCTGCTCAGGCTCTCGGTCTGCCTGAGAACGAAGAGCAAGAACACGCAGAGATATACAACTGGGCTTTGGGGTGGGCATTGCGAGGTACAAAGCGGGACAAAGCAGTAGATTCTCTGTCCGAGTACCCAACAATGTACGGAGTGGATGCTGGCAAAGTAGCGAATGACGCGTTTGACTATTTTGAGGAATGGTCCAAGAAAAATGAGCCATTAAAGTTCATTGAAGTTTCCCGTGATGCTTCATAGCAATAGACCGCACTCGGGCAGGTTTAGGCAGCGAAAGCCTGTCCCTCATTAGTCCCTCACGACCGTTTAGTGAAAGATACGGTGCAGGTAGTAGCGTTATTAGTGGAGTCCCGGCATTTTATGTCTTGACCTCTGTGTTTTGGGTTATCTTTTAGAGCTTGAGATGCAGCAGTGGGTAGGGGCGGCCAGCTTCGTCGGTTTCGCTGCGGCTTGCCACTTGGAAACCCCGGCGGAGATAAAATTCTGCCGCTTGGGTATTTTGCTCGTTGACATCGACCTTAGTTACGGCAAGGTCTGAGATGGCGTGGTTGAGAAGCATTGTTCCGATTCCGGCGCCACGGTAGTTGTTGTCAATAAAGAGCATCTCGAGATTGCCTTCGAGCACGCCAGAAAAGCCGACCGGATGTCCGTTTAATTCTGCGACGGTGAGGGTTACAGCAGGGAAGTAATCACTGGCTAGCTTGGATTCGATAGCTGCTCGGTCGGCTTCTGGAAGGAAGTCATGGGTTGCTAGAACCGCACTGCGCCAAATATCTACGAGAAGTGGGAATTCCTCCGAGCCACGGGATGGACGAATATTGATTGGTTGTACATTCATTGTTCCGTCATGTCAGATAGGCCCAGCGGCGTAGTCTTGGATATGTAGGTTTCGATTCGGCGATTTTCGAAGAAGGGTGCTGCTTAAAATGATTAAGACGGTCAAAGTCCATGATTATGTCTCTGGGAAAGAGACGGCCCCTGGCAAGAAGGTCCTAGTGGATAGGCTGTGGCCACGTGGCGTGAAGAAAGAAGACCTGCCGGGTCATTGGCTCAAAGAAGTGGCGCCGTCGCCGGATCTGCGCAAGTGGTTCGACCATGATGAAGAGAAATTCAAAGAATTTTCCAAGCGCTATAATGCGGAGCTGACAGAGGCAGATTCCAGCGGCAATGAAGACTTAGCCACGTTGCAGAAGATGGTTGATGACGGTGATGTCTCGCTGATGTACGCGGCCAAAGACCACGATATTAACCACGCGGTAGTGCTGAAAGAATGGTTGGAGAGCTGACTAGGGCCTGTTTCACGGGGTGAATAAATCGGGGGCAAACGCGATAAGCAGCTGATTTTTCACAAAATTAGCTAAATATCGTCGTTAATAGGGGTTTTCATGCACTAATAGGGGCTAGCTGCGGGGGAGAGCATTGGTAACAAATTGGTACCGCGCCCCACATATCGGTTGCGGCGTGGTTTGAGTCTCATTAGTTTGGCTGGTTATGGTGTTGCAAAATATGTGACGTTTAACTGGCTTAAGGAGAGCGCCATGGCCGATGATAAAAAGCATGCACCCCATGACGATCCGAAGAACGCAGCAGGAACTGGGAATGCAGGGGAGTCAGGTTCGTCCGTTAAGACATCGACAAGCGGGCAAGACCCGTACCAAGACAACCAGTCGACTGGTACCAAGTGGCTGGATGAATTCTTAAACGGTATTGAATACCTAGGCAATAAGCTGCCCGAACCATTTACTATCTTCCTTGGGTTATTCCTGCTAACAGGTATCTTGTCCACCATCTTTGCGTGGCAAAACATCACCTTCCAGGTGCCAGGAAGCGATGAAGTGCAAGAGATTCACGGCCTGTTTACGGGCGAAGGAATGACGTGGCTGACCACCACGATGGGCGAGAACTACCTCGGCTTCCCGCCGCTGGTCACCGTGCTACCCATTCTGTTGGGTGTGGGTATCGCCGAACGTTCTGGCATGCTCTCAGCGCTGATTCGCAAGCTCTTTGGCTCAGCACGCCCGGCTGTTTTGCCTTATGCCGTCGGTGTTATCGGCGTTACTGGCTCTGTTATGGGCGACGCCGCCTTCGTGGTCATCCCGCCGCTGGCAGCGATGGTCTTTAAAGCAGCGAACCGTCACCCGGTAGCAGGTCTGTTGGGTGGTTTCGCCGCAGTTGGTGCGGGCTATTCCACGGCGTTGGTGCCAACCTCGTTGGATGCTTTGTTTGCCGGTATATCTACCGCGGTGATGGAAACTTTGCCGGACTTTGACTTCCAGGAAGTCACGGCAGTGTCCAACTACTTCTTCAATATTGCGTCTTCGATTGTGCTGGGTCTGATTGCCGGTTGGCTCATCGATAAGGTGCTGGAGCCGCGCATGTGGCGCCAGGATGTCCCGACTGAAGAGGATATTGACCCAGAAGAGGCCAAGGAACGCGGCGACCGCGATGCCGAGGGCAACGAACTCTCCGCTGAGCTATCTGCCGAAGAATCCCGCGGCCTGGTGTGGTCGGTTATTTCCATCGTTATTTTGACTGCGATCATTCTGGCAGCCGTCTTGGTGCCAGGATCCCCATGGCGCAATGAAGAAGGCGGCTTCTTACCATCCTCGCCGCTACTAAGTTCCATCGTCTTTATTATCTTCGCGTACTTCATCGTCATGGGCCTGGTCTACGGCTACGTGGTCAAAACCATCCGGGGCATGAAAGACGTTGTGGATATGATGGGTCAGTCTTTGGCTTCCATGATGGGATTTTTGGTGCTGGCATTTATCTTGGGCCAGTTCATCGCGCTGTTCTCCTGGACCGGCATTGGTACCTACAGTGCGGTGAAGGGCGCAGCATTCCTGGAGCAAATCGGTCTTACCGGCTTCCCAGCGATCCTGGCGTTCTGTGTCCTAGCATCGCTGCTGAACCTGCTGATTATTTCCGGTTCTTCTATGTGGACTCTGATGGCGTCTGTATTCGTTCCGATGTTCGCCTTGCTAGGCTACGAGCCAGCCTTCATTCAGGCAGCTTTCCGCGTGGGTGACTCCGCAACGCAGATTATTACCCCGCTGAATCCCTACCTGATTGTGATGTTAGGTCTCTTGCAACGCTATGAACCGCGCGCCGGAATTGGTACTTTGATGGCGCGTCTGATTCCTTTTGTTATCCCATTCTGGGTAGCGTGGGCGGTACTGTTAGGGGTGTGGTACTTCGTTGACCTGCCTCTTGGCCCTGGAAATGGCGTTATGATCGGTAGCTAACATGTGTACTGAAAATTCTGGTCATTTAGATAATCCGGGTCTGCGGCACCCGCAAGTGCCCTCGACTGCCTTCTTGGACGCCACGTCGGATTTGATTGAAGCAAGGGTTACGGCTGCGCAGAAAGCACAAGGAGAGCGGGAGCTGCGCCTAGATGCCTACCCACAGCAGCAAGAGCTGTGGGCGGCAGTAGATAGCCATATCGCGAGAATCCAGAGAGACCTCGATTTCATCGTTGAGGATCTGCACGCGCACCCGGAGCTAGCCTTTGAGGAAGTGCGCTCGCAACAAGTGCTCGCCAAAGTGCTAAAAGACCATGGGCACCATGTTGAACTTGGCGTGTACGGTGTCAGCACAGCCTTCGAATCTTCGGTGCAAACCCCGGGCTTTGATGCTGACAAGGATCCGAGCATCGTGATTATGGCGGAATATGATGCGCTGCCAGAAATTGGTCATGCCTGCGGACACAATATAATTGCCGCATCTGGCGTGGGTGCATACCTGGCAGCGGCGAAGGTGCTTTCTTCGCAGGCCGCGGAAGGTATTGAGGGCAGGATTGTTTTACAGGGCACACCTGCTGAAGAAGGCCATACCGGCAAGGAGTACATGATCCGCGGCGGCAGCTTGGAAGGCATCGATGCCGCGGTAATGATCCACGGCTTTGGCTATGACATCGCTTCACACGCGTGGGTGGGGCGTCGTTCCGCCACGGTGCGTTTTCATGGGGTAGCAGCGCATGCCAGCTCTCAACCCTATATGGGCAAAAACGCTCTCGACGCGGCATCTTTGGCGTACCAGGGCCTAGGTCTTTTCCGTCAGCAGATGCCGCCCAGCGATAGGTTGCATGCCATCATCACTGCGGGTGGGCACCGGCCGTCGATTATCCCGGCGGAATCGACCATCGAGCTATACGTTCGCTCTTTAGGTGTGGACACGTTGATGGATATCTCCCAGCGTGTCAATGAAATTGTTGAGGGAGCCGCACTTATGGCTGGTTGCGGGTTTGGGATCGAGTGGGACCCGCACCCCATGTCCTTACCGGTACGCAATAACCAAGCTATGGCCGCGCGCTGGTCGCACACTCAATCACCGCGCGGCAGGGTAGCGCTGCCTGAAGGTACGGTGCCAGACACCCTGGCGGCATCCACGGACTTTGGCAATGTCTCCCAGCAAATCCCAGGTATTCACCCGATGGTTAAGGTGTCACCAGAAGATGTAGCCCTGCACACCGAAGCCTTTGCCGAGTGGGCCAATACGCCCGCAGCCAAGCAAGCAGCAGTGGACTCCGCGGCAGGGTTGGCTCAGGTGACGCTAGATTTGCTTGCCGATGCCACCTTGCTTGACGCCGCTAAAACCGAATTCGAGCGCGCGGGTGGACAAGTGGCAGTGGCGGATTTGCTGAAATAAATTTGACATATAGGGTGTGTCTTACCTCACGGGACGGCGCGCCTGCGTGTTGTTCCACTTGTCGGGAAAGTTCTTGTGGCCAGCGCTTTCGTTAATTACAACGACTGAGGATCGCTAGGGGGTGCAACTTCTGGCGGATATTCTTACCCCCGGGTTTAAAAATAGGGCTTGTAGATAAACCTTCCCTCAGTTAGGTTAGCCTTGTCAGAGCTTGGAGAAAGTTAAGTGTTTTCTACTATCTCTCTTGATGCTCAAAGTGGATATTTTACTGAGAAAGGTTTACCTATAACCATGAAGATTCGTCACGCCCTTGTGGCTTCTGTCGCAGCTGCATCCCTCGTGTTGGCGTCCTGCTCCAACTCTGAGTCTGACTCCGCCGATTCTGCTGCAGAAACCACCGCTTCTGACTCCTCTGCATCTGAAGGCTCAACCGACGAGGCAGCAGCTGGCGAAGGTGAACTGGTTATTGAAGACAACTTCGGTGAGAAGACCATTTCCTTGCCAGTTGAAAAGCCTGTGGTCACCGATAACCGCGCTTTTGAGCTTCTTCACGACTGGGATGTTGAACTCGCAGCAGCTCCAATCGGCCTGATCCCAGATACCCTGTCTGATAAGTACAACGAAGACACCATTGAGTTCGACCTAGGTAGTCACCGTGAGCCAGACCTAGAGAAGGTTGTTGCAGCGGCTCCAGACCTGATCTGGAATGGCCAGCGTTTCTCCCAGCACGGTGAGGATCTCGAGGAGCTGGCCCCAGACGCAACTCTGGTTGATTTCACCCCACGTGATGGTGAGCCACTAGATGCAGAACTTATCCGTCTAACTGAATCCTTGGGCCAGATCTTTGGCCACGAGGATGAGGCACAGGCTGCTATCGATGACTTCAGCGAAGCTCTGGAGCGTGCGAAGGAAGCATACGACCCAGAAAAGACCGTCATGGCAGTTAACACCTCCGGTGGCGAAATCAACTACATCGCACCTTCTGTCGGTCGTACCTGGGGTCCACTGTTTGACCTGATTGGTTTCACCCCATCGCTCGAAGTCGAAGATGGTTCTTCCAACCACGAAGGCGATGACATCTCAGTTGAGGCAATCGCAGAGTCTAACCCAGATTTCCTTCTGGTTCTGGACCGTGACGCAGCTGTTTCTTCCGATGAGCCAGACTACTCTCCAGCATCTGACCTGATTGCTGACAGCGCTGCTCTTCAGAACGTCACCGCAATTCAGGATGACAACGTCATCATCGCTCCAACCGATACCTACACCAACGAAAACATCGTCACCTACACCGAGATTCTCAACCTCATCGCTGACGCTTTTGAGGCTCAGAACTAAGGAGCATTCTTGTAGCTTGGATCAAGTTGCAATGTGCTAATCGATGGATACCGGTTGACCTTTGGGATAAAGTTCCAAGGGCCTCAACCGGTTTTCGGTTTGGAAGAAATTAAAAATTATGGAAAATTCAGTGAGCTCGTCGCACGCGGCTAATGCGCCAGCATCGAGTCCCGAATTAAAGACGCCGGTGCGGCGCTCGCGCGGCAAGCTGTGGGATTGGAAGCTCACGCTCGCGTCTCTTGGCGTAGCACTATTGCTGATCGTTTCGCTCTCAGTCGGTGAGTACAGCATCTTGAGCAGCGAATTCGGCTGGGAGATGTTCGGTATTACCCGCATCCCTCGCACCATCGCGCTGGTTCTCTCTGGCGCTGCCATGGCTATTTGTGGCCTGGTTATGCAGTTGCTTACGCAAAACCGTTTCGTCGAACCAACCACCACGGGTACCACCGAGTGGGCGGGCCTAGGGCTATTAACCTGCCTGATTCTGTTCCCACAGTCTTCAGTCCTGGTGAAGATGATTGTCGCCGTTGTATTCGCCTTCATCGGAACAATGGTTTTCTTCATGTTCTTGCGGCGGGTTACTTTGCGTTCCTCGATGGTCGTGCCTATCGTCGGCATCATGCTCGGTGCCGTGGTTAGTGCGGTCTCGTCTTTTGTCGCGTTGTCCAACGATGCGCTGCAGCAGCTGGGAATTTGGTTCATGGGTTCTTTTACTTCGGTATATAAAGGCCAGTACGAAGTACTCTGGGTGGTCCTTGTTGTCGTGATTATGGTTTTTATTTTTGCGGACAAGCTCACCGCAGCTGGCCTGGGTGAAGATATCGCGACCAACATCGGGCTCAATTACAACCAAATCTTGCTTCTGGGCACTGCGCTGGTCTCCATTGCGACGGGTGTTGTGACCGTCGTGGTCGGTGCACTGCCATTTTTGGGACTGATTGTGCCGAATATCATCAGCATGTTCCGTGGCGATGACCTGCGCTCCAACCTTCCATGGGTCTTGCTCTTAGGTATTGCCATCGTTACCGTATGTGACTTGCTTGGCCGCACAATCATTTCGCCATTTGAGATGCCTGTGTCTGTCATTTTGGGCATCGTCGGCGCGTTCGTATTCGTCGGATTGATTGTGAGGTCGACCCGTGGCAAATAAAATCAAATCCACAGTGGACACACCAAACGCAGGGAAGCCCCGCCACGTCGGCGCCTTCCAATCTGCCAAGGCAGCGCGCAAATACTGGATCATGCTGATAGCTATGTTAGTCATGGCAGTACTGTTTTCCTTTGGACTGCTGTCCTATGAAAACCCGATGGAATTCGGATCCAAGGGATACTGGCTTATCGCTAACCGCCGTCTCGATGGCGTTATCGCGATGGGACTGGTTGCTGTGTGCCAGGCTGTCGCCACCGTCGCTTTCCATACGGTGACCAACAACCGCATTCTGACCCCATCCATTATGGGGTTTGAATCGTTGTACCGAGTGATTCACACTTCCACCATCTTCTTCTTTGGTGCCGTTGGTCTTAACAACGCCCGCACAGTGGAGATGTTTATCGTCCAGCTCATCTTGATGGTCTTTCTCTCGCTGCTGCTTTACTCCTGGCTGTTGACTGGACGTGCGCAAAATATGCACGCGATGCTGCTCGTCGGCATCGTTATCGGTGGTGGATTGGGTTCAATCTCCACCTTTATGCAGCGACTGCTTACTCCAAGTGAGTTCGACATTCTTACTGCTCGACTCTTCGGTTCTGTAACTAATGCAGATACTGACTATTACCCAATCGCTATTCCGCTGATTATCGGCGCAACAGTGTTGATGTATCTCAACTCTCGTCGCCTCAATGTCTTGTCTTTGGGACGTGATGCCGCAATTAGCCTGGGTGTCAATCACAAGTTCAATGCGATCTACACCTTGGTTTTGGTGTCCATATTGATGGCAACCACCACAGCTCTAGTTGGTCCGATGACCTTCCTCGGCTTTTTGGTTGCGACTTTGGCTTATCAATTCGCTGATACCTATGACCACCGTTACTTGTTCCCGATGGCCGCAGTGACTGGCTTTACGGTACTAACCGGCGCATACTTCATTATGAGGCATGTTTTCTACGCCCAAGGCGTAGTTACAATCATCATTGAACTCGTCGGTGGCTCGGTGTTCCTGTATATCATCTTAAGAAAGGGACGACTGTGATTACTCTGACTGACGTCAAAAAGGCGTATTCATCACAAACCCAAATTGGACCTGTCAACCTCGAAATCCCCGCTGGCGGTATTACCGCACTTGTTGGTCCTAATGGTGCAGGTAAATCCACGCTGCTGACCATGATTGGTCGTCTGCTCGGCATGGACTCTGGCCAAATTGAGGTTGCGGACATGGATATTTCGACGTCCAAGTCCAAGGACTTGGCGAAGATTATCTCTATCCTGCGTCAGGAAAACCACTTCATCACTAAGCTCACCGTGCGCCAGCTCGTGGGATTTGGACGTTTCCCATATTCTCAGGGACGACTTACAGATGAAGACGAAGAGATCATCACCAAGTACATCGACTTCCTTCACTTGGGTGAATTAGAAGACCGCTACCTGGATCAGCTCTCTGGTGGACAGCGTCAACGGGCTTATGTTGCGATGGTCCTGTGTCAGGAGACCGACTACGTCATGCTCGACGAGCCGCTAAATAACCTCGACATCGCGCACTCCGTGGAGATGATGCGTCACCTTAAGGAAGCAGCGGAACAACTTGGCCGCACCATCATCGTGGTGCTGCACGATATTAACTACGCAGCACGCTACGCGGAATACATCTGCGCGGTTAAAGATGGACAGATCGTTGCCTTCGGTACGCCAGAAGAAATCATGCGCGAAGAAGTCCTCACGCCAATCTTCAATACTCGGATTCAAGTCATTGATGGTCCCGGTGGACTACTGGCTTGCTACCACTAATACGAAATAGATTCTTTACAATGCCCGTCACCGCAATGGTCGCGGGCATCGTGCATTCTTCAAAGCACTAGCAATCTATTGCAGAGGCGACGAAATACGACTCTACATGCGAAAATAGAGTGGAGTGAAAAGACGATTTGCCTTAGTCAGTCAACATCAACTACCTTTATTCATGTCGCCGAGAGGTTGCCGCAAGGTAAACGCGAAGCGAAACAAACAAGAACTTCCGAGCAGGGATTTGACAGAGTTAAATCGGGAGCGTAAGTTCAATAAAGCCGCTTAAGAGCGGGGCGAAGTTAAAAAGCTCCAATCGAGTGTGCGATTGTTGTCTGAGAACTCAATAGTGTACCAATGTACTAGATTTTATATTTTTGTCTGTGTTGTGTGGATGAGAATTATGTTGGACTGAATGCTTTGATTAGTGTTTGGTTGTTGGTGTGTACCGGATGTCACTTGTCGTTATTAAGTGTCATTGAAAATAGTTAAACTTTTTTAACGGTACATATTGAATCGATGTAATTGTTGTCTGTATTTAATACGGAGATAAAACACTTTTACCTTGCTCAGCTGGACTTTGGTTTGGTTGGGTTTGTTGATTTCTTTATGTAGTAATTTTTGGTCAGCTTCACACATGGGGTTTAAGCGCTTTGTGTGTGTTGTTTGTCTTTTTTGTTAGGTTTTGGGCTTTTCACGCCTTTTTTGTGGAGAGTTTGATCCTGGCTCAGGATGAACGCTGGCGGCGTGCTTAACACATGCAAGTCGAACGGAAAGGCCTTGTGCTTGCACAAGGTACTCGAGTGGCGAACGGGTGAGTAACACGTGGGTGATCTGCCCTGCACTGTGGGATAAGCCTGGGAAACTGGGTCTAATACCATATAGGACCGCATCTTGGATGGTGTGGTGGAAAGCTTTTGCGGTGTGGGATGAGCCTGCGGCCTATCAGCTTGTTGGTGGGGTAATGGCCTACCAAGGCGGCGACGGGTATCCGGCCTGAGAGGGTGTACGGACACATTGGGACTGAGATACGGCCCAGACTCCTACGGGAGGCAGCAGTGGGGAATATTGCACAATGGGCGCAAGCCTGATGCAGCGACGCCGCGTGGGGGATGAAGGCCTTCGGGTTGTAAACTCCTTTCGCTATCGACGAAGCCACTGTGTGGTGACGGTAGGTAGATAAGAAGCACCGGCTAACTACGTGCCAGCAGCCGCGGTAATACGTAGGGTGCAAGCGTTGTCCGGAATTACTGGGCGTAAAGAGCTCGTAGGTGGTTTGTCGCGTCGTCTGTGAAATCCCGGGGCTTAACTTCGGGCGTGCAGGCGATACGGGCATAACTTGAGTGCTGTAGGGGAGACTGGAATTCCTGGTGTAGCGGTGAAATGCGCAGATATCAGGAGGAACACCGATGGCGAAGGCAGGTCTCTGGGCAGTTACTGACGCTGAGGAGCGAAAGCATGGGTAGCGAACAGGATTAGATACCCTGGTAGTCCATGCCGTAAACGGTGGGCGCTAGGTGTAGGGGGCTTCCACGTCTTCTGTGCCGTAGCTAACGCATTAAGCGCCCCGCCTGGGGAGTACGGCCGCAAGGCTAAAACTCAAAGGAATTGACGGGGGCCCGCACAAGCGGCGGAGCATGTGGATTAATTCGATGCAACGCGAAGAACCTTACCTGGGCTTGACATATACAGGATCGGGCTAGAGATAGTCTTTCCCTTGTGGTCTGTATACAGGTGGTGCATGGTTGTCGTCAGCTCGTGTCGTGAGATGTTGGGTTAAGTCCCGCAACGAGCGCAACCCTTGTCTTATGTTGCCAGCACGTTATGGTGGGAACTCATGAGAGACTGCCGGGGTTAACTCGGAGGAAGGTGGGGATGACGTCAAATCATCATGCCCCTTATGTCCAGGGCTTCACACATGCTACAATGGTCGATACAGTGGGCAGCGACATCGTAAGGTGGAGCGAATCCCTGAAAGTCGGCCTTAGTTCGGATTGGGGTCTGCAACTCGACCCCATGAAGTCGGAGTCGCTAGTAATCGCAGATCAGCAACGCTGCGGTGAATACGTTCCCGGGCCTTGTACACACCGCCCGTCACGTCATGAAAGTTGGTAACACCCGAAGCCAGTGGCCTAAACTTGTTAGGGAGCTGTCGAAGGTGGGATCGGCGATTGGGACGAAGTCGTAACAAGGTAGCCGTACCGGAAGGTGCGGCTGGATCACCTCCTTTCTAAGGAGCATTATTTATATAACCCACCACGTGGTAGTAACCATCGTGTTGTTGGGTTGGTGGTTGATGGCCCGGATGTGGTCATGCCACCGGTTTGAATCGGAGTGGAAACACACCGCCAACCATATAAGGGTTGGTAACAGGAATTCTTTAAAACACTTATACAGGGACATAATTTTTCTAGGTAAATCGTTGGTGCACTGTTGGGTGTCTGGGACAACAATCCATTTTTGTGGATTGGTCCTGATGCTCACGCCAGGTCAAGGCAAACTGTTGCTGTTTAGCAGTGGTTTGCCCAGGGTGGTGTGGGGTGTTGTGTGAGAACTGTATAGTGGACGCGAGCATCCACCGCATGAATGTTTTGGCTTTGGTCATTGGTTTGTGTGGTGTGTGTAATTTTTTCTTATTTTTTCTGTGAGAACGCGCATGAACATCGGGTGTTAATGCTTGGTTGTTTGTGTGTTTAGTTATTTTTTTAGTTACGGTTGTTCACCCTCGCACTTTTGGTGTGGGGTGTGTGTTCGTTATTTAAGGGCGCATGGTGGATGCCTTGGCATACTGGGCCGATGAAGGACGTGTAAGGCTGCGTTAAGCCTCGGGGAGTTGTCAATTAAGCGTTGATCCGAGGATGTCCGAATGGGGAAACCCGCCTGCCGTTATGGGTAGGTACCTGCTGATGAATTCATAGTCAGTGTGGGGGTTATACGTGGGGAAGTGAAACATCTTAGTACCTGCAGGAGGAGAAAATAATAATGATTCTGCTAGTAGCGGCGAGCGAACGTGGATGAGGCTAAACCGTGTGTATGTGATACTTGGTAGGGGTTGTGCATGCGGTGTTGTGGGGCCATGATTTTTCTGTTTCTACCAGAACAGAGCGCGCTATGTGTTGTTAGGTGAAGTGGGTTGGAATGCCCGGCCGTAGAAGGTGAGAGCCCTGTAGGTGAAGATAGCATGTGGTGTGTGTTGTGGTGCCCGAGTAGCAGCGGGCTCGTGGAATCTGCTGTGAATCTGCCGGGACCACCCGGTAAGCCTAAATACTCAGTGTGACCGATAGTGTATGAGTACCGTGAGGGAATGGTGAAAAGTACCCCGGGAGGGGAGTGAAATAGTTCCTGAAACCATGTGTCTACAATCCGTCAGAGCCCCATAGGTGGGTGATGGCGTGCCTTTTGAAGAATGAGCCTGCGAGTCAGCGGCATGTCGCGAGGTTAACCCGTGTGGGGTAGCCGTAGGGAAACCGAATCCTAACTAGGGTGTCTAGTGGCATGTTCTGGACCCGAAGCGGGGTGATCTACCCATGGCCAGTGTGAAGCGATGGTAAGACGTCGTGGAGGCGCGAACCCACGTAGGTTGAAAACTGCGGGGATGAGTTGTGGGTAGGGGTGAAAGGCCAATCAAACTCCGTGATAGCTGGTTCTCCCCGAAATGCATTTAGGTGCAGCGTCGTAGTAGCCTGGTGGAGGTAGAGCTACTGGTTGGTTGAGCGGGACTATCATCTTAGCAACATCAGCCAAACTCCGAATGCCGCCAGTTGTGTTCTACGGCAGTGAGACTGTGGGGGATAAGCTTCATAGTCGAGAGGGAAACAGCCCAGATCGCCGGTTAAGGCCCCTAAGGGTGTGCTAAGTGGAAAAGGATGTAAGATCGCGAAGACAGCCAGGAGGTTGGCTTAGAAGCAGCCATCCTTGAAAGAGTGCGTAATAGCTCACTGGTCGAGTGGTTTTGCGCCGACAATGTAGTGGGGCTCAAGCACACCGCCGAAGCCGCGGCAAATATTTTTGATATTTGGGTAGGGGAGCGTCGTGCATGGGTTGAAGCAATACTGTAAGGAGTTGTGGACTGTGTGCGAGTGAGAATGCAGGCATGAGTAACGAATTGGACAGTGAGAATCTGTCCCGCCGGATGACTAAGGGTTCCTGGGTCAAGTTCGTCTTCCCAGGGTGAGTCGGGACCTAAGGCGAGGCCGACAGGCGTAGTCGATGGACAACCAGTTGATATTCTGGTACCCGTATATGCGCGCCCGTGGTAAAGCATTGATACTAACCACCCACAAGCATGTTTCACACTCCTTCGGGAGTGTGGTTCTGTGTGCGTGCGTGGGGCCTGATATGTGGTCCAAGCGATGGGGTGACACAGTGAGGTAGCCATGCCACTTAGTGGATTGTTGGTGTAAGCGTGTAGGCCAAGTGATAGGTAAATCCGTCACTTATTAAGGCTAAGGCGTGATGCGGAGCCTTTTTGGTGAAGTTGGTGATCCTGTACTGTCGAGAAAAGCCTCTAGCGATGTGTGTATATGGCCCGTACCCCAAACCGACACAGGTAGTCAGGTTGAAAATACTAAGGCGTTCGGGATAACTGTGGTTAAGGAATTCGGCAAAATGCCCCCGTAACTTCGGAAGAAGGGGGACCCACTGAGATGACCGCCCTTTGCGGTGTGAGTGTTGGTGGGTCGCAGAGAATAGAGGGAAGCGACTGTTTATCAAAAACACAGGTCCATGCGAAGACGTTAAGTTGAGGTATATGGACTGACGCCTGCCCGGTGCTGGAAGGTTAAGAGGACCGGTTAGAAACCTTGTGGTTTCGAAGCTGAGAATTTAAGCCCCAGTAAACGGCGGTGGTAACTATAACCATCCTAAGGTAGCGAAATTCCTTGTCGGGTAAGTTCCGACCTGCACGAATGGCGTAACGACTTCTCTGCTGTCTCAACCACAGGCCCGGTGAAATTGCACTACGAGTAAAGATGCTCGTTACGCGCGGCAGGACGAAAAGACCCCGGGACCTTCACTATAGCTTGGTATTGGTGTTCGGTTCGGTTTGTGTAGGATAGGTGGGAGACTGTGAAGCTGCAACGCTAGTTGTGGTGGAGTCGTTGTTGAAATACCACTCTGATCGGATTGGATACCTGAACCTTGGCCCATGATCTGGGTTGGGGACAGTGCCTGGTGGGTAGTTTAACTGGGGCGGTTGCCTCCTAAAATGTAACGGAGGCGCCCAAAGGTTCCCTCAGCCTGGTTGGCAATCAGGTGGTGAGTGTAAGTGCACAAGGGAGCTTGACTGTGAGACTTACAAGTCGAGCAGGGACGAAAGTCGGGACTAGTGATCCGGCACCTACTTGTGGATGTGGTGTCGCTCAACGGATAAAAGGTACCCCGGGGATAACAGGCTGATCTTCCCCAAGAGTCCATATCGACGGGATGGTTTGGCACCTCGATGTCGGCTCGTCGCATCCTGGGGCTGGAGTAGGTCCCAAGGGTTGGGCTGTTCGCCCATTAAAGCGGCACGCGAGCTGGGTTCAGAACGTCGTGAGACAGTTCGGTCTCTATCCGCCGCGCGCGTTGAAACTTGAAGAAGGCTGTCCCTAGTACGAGAGGACCGGGACGGACGTACCTCTGGTGTGCCAGTTGTTCCGCCAGGAGCAGGGCTGGTTGGCTACGTACGGAAGGGATAACCGCTGAAAGCATCTAAGCGGGAAGCCTGTTTTAAGATGAGGTTTCTGTTGAGGTTCCCTACAGACTATAGGGTTGATAGGCCAGACCTGTACGCATTGTAAGATGTTAAGGCTACTGGTACTAATACACCAACAAACAAACACAACCAACACACATATGTTGGTTTGTAACACGTAACGAGAAAAATTGACTCTTGTCGCACAGACAAAAACAAGCACACCCATTGTGGTGTGAACGCGTCCACTATGCAGTATCTGACACAACACCCCCTAGGGCATCAGAACACGTGTTGTTCCGATGATTTGTCGGTGGCGATAGCGGCAGGGAAACGCCCGGTTACCCATTCCGAACCCGGAAGCTAAGCCTGCCCGCGCTGATGGTACTGCACCCGGGAGGGTGTGGGAGAGTAAGTTACCGCCGACAACTAAACAAAACACAACTACATACGACAAAGGACCCGTGAAGAGACAACCTCTTTTCACGGGTCCTTTCGACGTTTTACAATCTTCCTTAAACGCTCTATATCCCTGTGTCGGTCTCTACAGGCTCCGGCTCGGCGTCGTTCCGGTAGTGCTATGGCTATTGCTTCTGCTGCAGTACTTACATTATCGTTAGCTTCGTGCAGCAACCCTGAAACGAATGCAGAGTCGGGCGGTTCTTCACCATCGGCTACGACGGTAACAGTTACCTCTATTGCAGAGGAGACCACTTCAGAATCGCCTAGTTCAGAGGCAATAGAACCATCGTCGCTTTACTTGTACCGTCATGTCATCAACAATCCCGAAAAGTTCCCCGTCAAAGGCAATGCTTCATTTGTGCCACGAGGGGGATATTCCTACGCCCTTGTGGAGGCAGCAGGGGACGAGCTACCAGAGCTACTGTTGATGGTTCACGGACAGTGGTCTTCACCAATTAGCGTATTTACGATTGAAGACGGCGGTCTAGTTCAAGCCAGCGGTGTACTCATTGATGGTGCACCCACCGGCGGCAGCCAGAGACTTCGCGTGAAGGGCTCGCGGTCAGGGGCTGGACTGTACCAAGTTGATCACCACTCGCTGTCAGGACGAGGCGTAAGTACGCTTTTTGGCTTCTCAGACGAAACACTCTACGCAGCTTCTGGTGCGGAATCCTACAACATGGCTTCTCCACCTGCGGATCATCACGAGATAGTGTGGACAGACACCTCAGACGCATCGGTAGTGGAAAGTTGGTCTGGGCCGGGGAGCATCATTTATGGCCAGCCGCACGCGGCTTCTGAGTCCAAACCCCCTCCAGAATCTTCCCAGGCCGAGGATAGCGATATCCAGCAGTTCACAGGCGTGGTCTATGAGAAGACGGCTCAAGAACTCATGGACGGTGGTGAAACGCCGAATGGTGAGCCTTGGGATGAGCTTCACATAGTCATGGAGTTAGATAATCCTAGAGACGTTACTGCGGTAAATTACGGGACCAACAAGGTAACTCGGTTCGTCAATGAAGTTGCCTTAATTAGCGACGAAAATGGTTACGACTGGTCCCGGCATATTGGCCAAAGGATTACAATCTCAGTAGTTTTCGACCAAATGCGGTTTCCCAGTGACGCGAGTCTTCCATTGGGTGCGCTAAGAATATTTGATTTCACTCAGATTGAATAAGCAGATATGACAATGTGGCTAAGCCAAAAAGATTGACTTAGCCACGAGTTTTAGCTCAGGAAATAATTGCTGCCTATTTCCTACTTGGTGGTGTTAACAATGTACAGGTCGCAATTGGTTGCAGAAGCAACATTGCGGGAGACACTGCCCAAGATGCGCTGCAATCCTTGTGCGCGCTTATTGCCCACGACGATGGTGTCGGCGTTGAGCTTTTCAGCCTGCTGAACCAATACTTCCGCGGGCTGGCCCTCAGCAGCGAGTGCCTTAACCTGCAATTTTGGCCAAGTATTGCGCAAGATAGCGGCCACAGACTCGGCGGCCTGCTGTGCAGCGCTGGCTTGGCCATCAGCGAGGCGCTGGTAGGCTTCCGAGGTCTTATTGGACATGTTGCCGCTCTTCGCGGTCTGCATAGCTACTGCAGAGCTGATGCTGTAGGCGGAGAATACATAGAGCTCGGCATCGAAGCTTGCGGCAAGTTCCGCGGCTTTCTCAGCGGCTGCAAGCGCGGTTTGGCTCGAATCCACGCCAGTAATGATGGTCTTCATGTTCTAGGTCTTACCTTCCAAAGTGGGTCGGGAGTGAAGCACTATTCTTTGATTAGGTAGCTTAGCATTGTCCGCATGTCATTACATAGTGTTTTCAGGGTGAAGAAACTAGAGACGAAACAGCGGTGTTTGCGCTAGCCGTTCAGATGCTTCACGCAGCACGTCGTGGCGTTTACAAAAAGCGAAGCGAACCAGCGGCTTCCACTGCTCTTTATGATCGCTAAATCCCGCTAGTGGGATTGCAGCAACCCCTTGCAGCTCTGGCAAGCCCATGCAATATTCGGTGCCATCGTCAAAGCCCAGGGGTGTTACATCAGCGACGATGAAGTAGGTGCCAGCGGTATCAAACACTTTCAGTCCCGCGTTGCGCAGACCCTCAGCGAGGATGTCTTTGCCTACGGATAGGTTCTCTACCATACGGCGCAACCATGCGCGTTCATTATTGATGGCATGCGCAACGGCCGGCTGAAAGGGCGTTGGACCCACGTAGGTCATAAATTGCTTGGCTTTGACAACGGCATCGAGAAGCTCTGGCTCAGCTATAGCCCAGCCGGTCTTCCAGCCGGTCGCGTTGAAAGACTTCGCCGCGGAGGAACTTGTGACCGTGCGGGATTTCATGCCAGGCAGCTCGGCTATGCGCGTGTGCTGGTTATCGTCGAAGATAAGATGTTCGTAGACTTCATCGGATAGCACTGTCAGGTCACGTTTAACGCAAATGCGTGCAAACTCCTCCAACGCCGCTCGGGAGAATACGGAACCCGTCGGATTATGTGGGGAGTTGATGATGACTAGGGAAGTGCGCTCAGTAATGGCGGCTTCAAAAGCTGCGGTGTTTAAATCCCAGGTTTTATCGACCTGGCGCAGCGGCACCGAAACGCGTGTGGCACCCGCGAGCGCGATTGCGGCGGCGTAGGCATCATAATAAGGATCGAAGACAATAACCTCGGAGCCAGGTTCCACAAGGCCTAATACCGTCGCGGAGATAGCTTCCGTCGCGCCAACAGTAATTAGTACTTCGTCAACGCTTACGCCGCGTGAATTAGCCACCGCGGTGCGCAAAACATCCATGCCCTTGCCAGGGGAATATTGATTATTGCCGCGAGCTATTTCGCGCTGGGCAATCTCCAACATGCGTGGGGGACCATCGGTATCTGGAAAACCTTGGCCGAGATTAATCGCTTTGTGCTGAACCGCCGCAGCGGACATGGTGGCGAAGATAGTCTCGCCAAAAGGCTGCAACCTGCGTACTGTCATGCGCCTTAGAGTACCAAGAGGTCGAACTTAGTTGCTTTAACATCGGTCAAACGCTTACGAGCGCGCTCTAAAATCTGCCACTCTTCCTGCGGAATGGATTTCCGCGCGATATTAACAACTTCCTGATCCGGGGTGCCCCATGCAATAGGCATCGGAGAAATCTGCTGCCAGTGCTCACGCTCATTAGAATTAACCTGGCCAGATACTGCAGCTACCGGCACTTTCGTGCCCACGGTACGGGTCGTAACGCCCGGGATGCTAGTTACGGTGCGCAATGCTGCGGCCCAGCGCGGAGGCAGATTAGGGTCCACGTTGGTATTAACCAATGCCATGAGCACCATGTCACGCTCGTTGACTTCTACGACTACAGCAGGGGCTAGCGGGTAGCGGTTATACAGCTCTTGCGCGGAGCCGACTTTGCGCGCGGCTAAAACGCCGACAATCGCGCACATGATGCCGAACAGCCCGAGTCCAAGACCGACGGTAATACGCCACTCTGTTTCAATAAACATGTAGGTAGCGATTCCCGCGAGAACCAAAAGCAGACCCATGATCAGGCCCGAAAGCCGCAACCGTCCGGAGTCCCGCAGCAGTTCATTGTGCTTTTTCGCAAAGGCTTCGTCGACCTCAAACTTAAATATCTTCATCGCGTCTCAATTCCTTGGTATTTTTGCTGGTAGGCGGCGGAGCTTCGCTGAATGGTTTAAAGGTCGCTGGCATCTAATAAGCGATAGGCATAACCTTGTTCTGCCAAAAATCGTTGGCGGTGCAAAGCATAAGTTGCATCAATACTATCGCGAGTAACTAGCGTGTAAAACGTGGCTTCACCGCCATCGGCTTTGGGCCGCAAAAGCCGGCCGAGACGCTGTGCTTCTTCTTGACGCGAGCCGAAGGTACCCGAAAGCTGGATTGCTACGGCAGCTTCCGGCAGATCAATGGAAAAGTTCGCGACTTTAGAGACAATTAACACTTGTACCGTGCCGTTGCGGAAGGCATCGAAAAGCTTTTCGCGCTGGGCATTTGACGTCTTCCCGTGAATCAGCGGCGCATCCAGGCGGTGAGCAATACCTTCGAGTTGTTCAATATAACCACCAATAATCAGAATTTGCTGGTTCGCATGCTTGTCGATGATATCTTTGACCGCCGTAAATTTTGCATCCGCCGTTGCAGAAATTCGGTAGCGGTCACGACTTTCTGCAGTCGCGTAGACCATGCGCTCTTCGGCATTCATGTCCACGCGGACTTCCACGCAATCAGCTGTTGCGATAAAGCCCGCGTGCTCGAGCTCTTTCCACGGGGCGTCATAGCGCTTGGGCCCAATCAAGGAAAAGACATCGCCTTCGCGGCCATCCTCGCGCACCAAGGTCGCGGTGAGCCCGAGCCGGCGCCGCGACTGTAGATCCGAGGTCATGCGAAAGACCGGCGCGGGGAGAAGATGCACCTCGTCGTAGATAACTAGGCCCCAATCGCGGGAATCAAAAAGTTCCAGCGCGCGGTATTCGCCCTTAGTTTTGCGGGTAACGACTTGGTAGGTGGCAATCGTAACCGGCTTGATTTCTTTCTTCTCGCCGGAATATTCGCCAATCTCATTTTCCGTCAGGGTGGTGCGGCGTAAAAGTTCATCGCGCCACTGCCGGCCAGCGACAGTATTAGTCACCAAAATCAACGTGGTGGCTGAGGCTTTGGCCATGGCTGCTGCACCGACGATGGTTTTACCGGCGCCACAGGGTAAGACCACCACCCCGGAACCGCCTTCCCAGAAGGACTCAGTGGCATATTCCTGGTAGTCACGCAGCTGCCACTCGGATTGATTCAGCGCAATCGGATGCGCCTCGCCATCGACATAACCCGCAAGGTCTTCGGCCGGCCAGCCGATCTTTAACAGCTCTTGTTTAATCCGGCCACGCTCAGAGGGTGGAACCGCCACGGTGTGCTCATCGATGCGTGCACCTAACATGCCGCCGATCTTTTTATGACGGACTAATTCTTCGAGGATGGCTTGTTCAGCCGACTCTAGAATCAAGCCGTGCACCGGAGATTTCGAAATCTGCACGCGGCCATAGCGCGACATGGTCTCGGCGACATCGACGAGCAATGCTTGGGGAACTGGAAAACGTGAATAAGACTCCAACACGTGCACAGCTTGCTCGGCATCATGGCCGGCAGCTTTGGCATTCCACAGCGCTAGCGGGGTGATGCGATAGGTGTGGATATGCTCCGGCGCGCGCTCAAGCTCTGCAAAAGGAGCCAGCGCGGCGCGTGCTTCGTGTGCTTGAGGGTGCTCAACTTCGAGCAGCACCGTCTTATCAGACTGCACAATCAGCGGACCATTCATTTTATCCAGTTTAGTCCATCACCACCGCAGAGATCCTATGCAGCGGAAAGCGCACCGTGTTGGTACCTACCAAGGCATCTACCTGGCCGCCATCGACGCGCAGCGGTGTGGCACCCACGGTGGTCGGTTCGCCGTGTTTATTGGCGTAGGTAATTTTGACCGGGTGGCTGCCGCGGGCAGCGGTGCGCAAGACTGCGGTGAAATCCTCTGCGTCGACAGGGGCTGTAGTCTCCGAAGGCTGCTCTCCGGCTGGCTGCGTGGCCGAGATCAGGTGCGCGACTGCGCGTTCGACATTCTCATCGGAAGCGTGTTCGCGGCCAGTTTGCGGTGTAGATAACCCGGACTTTCCGACTTTGCTAGATTTTGCAGACTTGGCGGCTGGAACCACAGCTGGTTCGGGCCGGACATCGATGGAGATACCTGATTCATCTTCGGCTGCTGGGCTAAATCCTGCGTGGCGCAATGCTTCCAAAATCTGCGCCAAAGGCAGTGCGGAGACCGCTACCGTCGGTGCAATAGAGCGCAGTTCGGTCACCGCAGCCACAGCCTGGGCGAGCAACGCTGAGTCATCGCTGCGGACATAACAGCTCACCGCCGAAGACCGCAGTGTGCCGTGACTGCGCGCGACATCATCGATAAGCACATTGATGGCTTGCGGAACATCACCCCACGTGTGCTTCTGCAAGAAATCTTTCATCTCTGCGGCCGTGAGTGAAGAGTCCAGACCACGGCGAATCGAGCCATGATCAAACCGGTAAACACTTGCAAGCCCCGGTGATTCCAACGTGGCAAAAGAAGCTAACAGCTTTTGCACTTCCGGAGTAAGTGGGCCCGGCGCCATCGCCGTGTGGTCGGCTTGGATAATAAACTGCTCAATCGGCTCCGGGCACAAACGCTGGGTTTCATCGAAAGATTCGCGCACCACCGCGGTCGCGCGCCCGTGCGCAACCGCGCCAATCCACCGGACTTCCTGCAAGAGGTGAGAAATTGTGTCCTTTTTACTGTGCAGCGTGGCCAACGGGTGAAGGTAGGCAAATAGCGGCCAGAAGGAAGCATCGGAAAGCGCTGCGCTACTTGCGGTGAACGTCTCCACCACCAATTTCCGCATTTCTGGCAGGCGGGGATTGTCCACCTCCGCGTCGATGCCGCGCTGGGAATTCCAATAAGCCGAATCCATCTGCTCCCAGCCATGTAGCAATACCTGCCACCGCTCATCCAATGGCGAATCCATCCACTGCATGGCCTGCATCGTGGGAGCTAAGAAATTGCCCTCCAAGCCTTCTGGCTCACCGCGGCCAAAAAGCCGTGCTGCAAGGCCTAGTGCTAAAAGCGCCTTGGTTTCTTTCTCATCCTTATTAATCTCTTGGGCAAGGGAGGTGACCTGTCGAATGCCTAAAGACTTGTTCTTTAACAAGGCCTGGGGCTTACGCGCTAAAGACTCGATGACCCGGTCCATTGTGTATACGACCTCTAGACCTGCCGCCGTGCCTGACTGATCTGCCTTGGTTTCTTCCTCTTCCAAACGCGCGGGTTGCGTATTAAAGTTAGGCAAGCTGACCGGCGGCTGCAGCGGGATAATCGTGGGAGATTGACCCTGCATAGCCTGCCGGATAGTGCGGGGAATAGTGACGGTGTGCTCGCTGCTTTCAACAATGATCCCCTGGGATAGGAGTTCTTTAAAGTCTTTTGAGTCCGCAATCTTCGCCTGCGCTCCGACGGTGACCATGCTCCCGCCAGCGCGCGCAATCAACGTCAGAATCTCGCGCTTGTGGGCGCTCAGCGCGCGAATTTCTTCGACGGTGATATCAGGCTGATTTAAAAGCATCAGGTTAGTCGGCAGCGCCTGCATAATCCGCGGTAGCAGCGCCAAGCTATCGTCACCATTGGGGTTGAAAATCAACGCTTTGGTGCGCAGTGCTGACAGGGCCTCTTCGGGAGCGAAGGGCAAAAGAGGTGTAATCTCTTCCCGACTTACCGGGCTTAGCTCCGCGCCGCGCTGTGAGAGAGCTTCAATAATAGCGAGCTCCGCTGCCGTACAGGTTGCTAATGCCAGCGCAACCGAGCCCGGCAGCAGCATGCGGGTGGACAGCGAATTGATATCCGGGGGTATTGGCACCGCGGTGTCGCGACGGTGATGCAGAACCGCGGCGAGGTCATCTTTTGATAGCGTGGCCAGCCACTTTCGAAATTCTTGGACCTGGTCGCGGTGCTGCGCTTTGCGATGCACCTGGGGTTTTTGCTCAGCAGACATAATAACTTCCGAGTTTAGCCACCATCGAGTTACTTTTTTGCGCTGGGTTTGGCACAATAAGAGGTATGTCGAATGTAGAGAAGAAGGGCCACGTCTCCCCGAACTGGCCGGTTACCGATCGTGAGCATGCTGTTACTGAAATCGTTGCACCGTTTACCGGTCCAGGCAGCCCTTGGGGCGATGACACCGTGCTGCCGTTGCCACAGGAGAAGCTGAACTACGTTCACCCTTACACCCGCATCAACCGTTAAAAGCTTCGAAAACCGGCCTTAACGCTGGATTCGAAGCCGGCTTTTAGCGAGACGCTTAAACGGCAAGCCCTAGCTCCATTATCCCGAATCAGTCGGAGGTGATGGGGCTATTGGCGTTTTACTTCAGGCCAGGCGCAGCTCGTCCATCTGGCTAGGGTCATGTGAGCATAAGAAAAGGAGCTTGCCACCGGTGAAGGTAGCAAGCTCCGAAGAACCCTTTAAGGTTGGGTCAAATTAGCTAATCTGAGCCAAGATTGGGTCAATGGTGCCGCGGTTTGCGCTGTAGAAAGCGTTGAAGTCGCCGCGGTTAGCCTTATAAGCATCGGTGACAGCAGATGGAACCTGCACGCCGTAGCTGTTCAGCGTCTTAACAACGAGCTTGTAGACCTCATCGGAAGCTACCTCGTTGGAAGAAGCGCTCTTTACAGCCTTTTGGACAGCTGCCGGGGAGTTAGCCGGTGCGGAAACGCTCTGCGCAGGAGCGGTGCGCTGGGTTGCAGGGGAGTTCAAGCCCAAGCTTGCGGAGCAAGCTGGCCATGCGCCCCAACCCTGCTGAGCCAGGGTGCGTTCTGCAACGACGATCTGCTCTTCGCGAGATGCCTGGTCTGCGGTCGCAGCGAACTCGCCGCCGCCAAATGCCTGCCAAGTGGAAGCAGAGAACTGCAGACCGCCGTGGTAGCCGTTACCGGTGTTGATGTGCCAGTTGCCGCCGGACTCGCACTGTGCAAGGCGGTCCCAGTCAGAGTCTGGAGCAGCGGCTGCGGTTGGTGCCATCAGGGCAGCAGCTGCGCCGAAAGCGATGGTGGTTGCTGCGAACTTCGTGCCAACGGAGTTGGTCTTAGCGGAGTGGCTTCCCATTTTCTAGTATTCCTCTCATACCCGCAAGATTGTGGTCCGGTTAGAATCAATGTGTATTTACAGTCTTGAAAAATTCTTTTGCACTTAGCTCGGGCAACTACTTGTGATGCAGGGTCGGACTCTATTGCGGGAGTCCCTGCCGTAGTCGCCATCAAAGCGCCTGCGGAACACTGTAACGCTTTATAACGAAACCGTCACGTTAATCTATCGTTTCGTGACCTTTCGGAATTTTTTCCACACAGGAAACGTTGATACTAGGGTGGTTATTGCAGCTCAGTCGCGGCCAGCGTATTGCCATAAATCAGATATGAAATAGGCCACACCTAGTGGTGTTTGTCTGAAAAAGGTCGCAATTTTAAATAATTGAGCCGAAGGGCAGGCCGTGAAATCGCTCTTTCTCAACTGCTGTATTTGCATAACCACAAGAGGAGTTGCCGCTTGGGTAATTCTTCAAATTCGCGGTAAAATGTCTTTTTCCCTATTGAATCGAAAGTGGTGAGCCCAATGCCAATCGGCAAAGTTAAGTGGTTTGACGCTGAAAAGGGTTTTGGCTTTGTCTCTAATCCTGGAGATGAAGATGTCTATGTTGGCCGGAATGTCCTTCCTAAAGGCGTTGAGGAGCTGGTGCAAGGCCAGCGCATCGAATTCGACTTTGCCGCCGGACGTCGTGGCCCACAAGCCCTGCGCGTAAAAATACTTGATACGCCTCGACGTAACACAAAGCCTGCGCGTAAGCCTGATGAGCTTGCAAGCATGCTTTCCGATGTCATGACGCTGCTTGAAACCCAGGTCCAGCCAGTGCTTGCGCAAGGGCGTTACCCTGAGCGCAAGACAGGCCGCCAGGTCGCAGAGATTTTGCGCGCGGTTGCTAAAGACCTCGATAGCTAGGGGGATTCCTATCTAAAGAGGAATCCTGCCGTTTCGGGGTAGTTGGTACGGGTATTCCGCGTAGTTGGTACCCGTGTTCCGTATAAGTGGTACTGCTTGGGGGTTTGGGTCATTGTTTTAGGTGGCGGTGCCACGTCTTGTGTCATCGCGTCACCTTTCATGAGTCAAAAAAGGGGCCTGTAATGGCTAACTTCAAAGAAATCATGGCGATGTGTTTAGACGGGGTGAGCTATTCTGCAATAGCTTCTGCCCTGGGATGCTCACGTCGTGATATCGCAAAGACCAAGGCTGTGATTGCATCAGAGTCGGTCACCAAAGAATCGTTTCCCCAGCTTGCGCCCGAGTTTTTCGAGCATCACTTCGGCGATAACCGTACTGTGCGTAAGAAGCATTATCACCAGCCAGACTTCCAAGCCTTGGCGAAGCGTTTGGCAGCAAATAAGCATCTGACCCGGCATAAGCTATGGATGGATTATCTTGCCATTGATGCCGGTCCGGACGAAGCAAAGTATCAGTACTCGCAGTTCTGCGGGCATCTGCGCGACTATGTGCAAGCCTCGGGGCTTGACAGCGTGATTGAACATGAGCCGGGCCAGGAACTCTATGTTGATTGGGCCGGCGATAAGATCCCGGTCATCGACCAGGCCACCGGACTGGTTGGGATGAAGGCCTCGTTGTTTGTCGCAGTGTGTCCATATTCTGGGTTATTGTTTGCCCTGGCTGCCGCAAATGAGAAAATGCCAGCCTGGATTGACTGTCACGTCCAAGCGTTGAACTATCTCGGGAAAGTACCAGGGATCATCGTCCCTGATAATGCATCTACCGCAACGTATCGGCCGTTCAAAGCACAACCAGCTCGTCGTATCCATGACCGTTACGCTGATTTCGCTACGTTCTACGACCTGCTTATCGTGCCAGCACGACCAAGCAAACCGAAGGATAAAGCCGCAGTAGAACGCGCCGTGCAAACAGCCTATAGCCGTATCCTGGGCTATTTTGATGGTCAAATCTTCTACAGCCTGGATGAGCTCAACGAAGCCATCATCATCCGCGTTGACGATATCAACGACAACCTCGTACGCACTGATGGGATGAGCCGACGCGAGCTATTTGACGCGGATGAAGCACCCTTGATGCGGGATCTACCCGCGGTAGCTTTTACCGAAGTGTCCTGGCGTGATGTCAAAGTCGATCGCAACTGGCACATCACCTGCGACCACCAATACTATTCGGTACCGTTTCGTCTCATCGGGAAACGACTTCGAGCCCGTTTGACCAAAGACCTCGTCAGCATCTTCGACGGGGACACACTGGTAGCAGAACACAGCAGGCTACAGGGATTTCGCTACCGATACAGCACCGACCCGGCGCATAATCCTGATGGTGATACCCACGGAGTCGAAGTTCTCACCCGTGATGAACTGCTCAAACGCGCATCCTCGTTCGGGCCGGCAACTACCAAGGTCATCACACTAATCCTCAAGCGCAATGAAAAAGCCATTCCCCGCGGGCTACACACCGCACGCAACATACTGGTCAAACTTGGCAACAAGCACAACAAGACCAGCTTGGAGCCTGCCTGCCAGAAAATACTTGAGCATAATCTAGCACCGAATATGCAGGTCATTGCCCGTATCCAAACCGATATCGCACGCAATCATCAACAACAGTGCGCACCACCGACAGTCGTTTCAGGTGATAGGGCACGCAAACCTGTTGATATCGACAAAGTCGCAGGCGCTGTCTTCATTCGCCCGGCAAGTCACTATGACCAGGTCAAGGAGGTATAGCCATCATGTCATTGTTAAGTATTGATGAAACCACCCGGGCACAATTACGCCAGCTGCGGCTATCCACATTTGCTGATGTCTACTTTGAACTCGCAGCGGATGAAGAAATGACCAATGCGCTGCCGGAAGAGATCTTTCTCAAAGCAGTGGCCCAAGCCGCCGAACAACGCCGGCAACGCAATATCGCCAAAGCCATCACCCAAGCCAAATTCCGCTACCCCGATGCCACGTTGGCCGAGGTGATTAACCCACAAGATCGTGGTATCAACCTGCGCCAGCTCAAACGCTTGTCCGCGACAAACTGGCGTGAAAACCCCACCAACGTCCACGTGCTAGCACCGACCGGTACCGGTAAAACCTATATCGCCTGCGCTTTAGGCATTGCCGCCTGCCAAGCAGGCTACTCGGTAGCCTACTACCGACTTGATCAACTTGTGGATGCTTTAACGGTCTTCCTGCCAGCAGATAAGCGTTATGCAGACCTTATGCGACGGCTGCAAAACATAGACGTTCTCATCCTGGATGACTTCCTGACCATAGGAATCGACCAACGTGGACAAGAAGACCTCACCAAAATCATATTCGACCGCGACGGCAGACTACCAACCATTGTCGCCTCGCAAACCTCCGCCGCCTACTGGCTTGAAGCCCTCCCCGATAGAGTCGGCGCCGACTCCCTAGTCAGCCGACTTAACACCGGCCAACGCATCAACCTCGGCGACTACGACATGCGCCAACACCTGGCCTACACCCACCACACCACCGACTAACAACACTGACCCCTGGTAGCAGCCCACCGACCAAACAAGCTGCCACCAGGGGCCAACCCCAGTACCAACAACCCGGAAACTCTAAGTACCAGCTCCCCGGAACACCGGTACCAAAACATCGGAGTCAGCAATCCCCGTATGTAGAGGAATATCCTTTATATATAGGAAACGGGCGCTGGTCTACAGATAATCTTTCTGTAGGCCAGCGCCCGTTTTTAAGTTTGTTTACCAGACCTTGAAGATTTGGCCAGTTTCTACGCCATGGGCGGAGCGGACAAGGAATCGGCGACGCTTTGTGCGCGAACTGGTTCGAAGCCAGGGAAGAAGGCGCCATAGGTGTCGACCGATTCTTCAACGACGTTGGGGCTAACCGTCTTAATGCGGATACCGCGGGGGGGGATGTCGGTGCTTGCAGCGTAGGTAAATGCCTCAAGGCCGCCGTTAAAAGTCGATGCAACCACAGACTTTTCTACCGGATGTTGGGTCAAGATGCCGGTGATGAGCGTGAAAGAACCACCGTCAACAAGGTGGTCTAGCTCGTGCATCACAAGGTTGATCTGGCCCTGCAGCTTGTTATTGAACCCTGCCTGGAAGTCCTCGGTGTCTGCGTATTCAAGGTGCACAAACGGTGCGGAACCTAAGGCAGCGACAATTGTATCGAATGAACCAGCCTGGTTGAAGAATTCTTTCACGGAAGCTACATCGGTGATGTCGATGCCTGGTGAAGAATTGCGTGAGCTAGCTAAAGCCCGCGTTGCCAATGACATGGCTTTCCACCGCGGTGTCGGGGAAGCTTCCGGAAATACCTTCATGATGAGGCCGTGGCCAGTTCTGGAAGCGGAGATGACACCCGTGCTCGCCGTTGAGCAGGAGCAGCGCCATGACGACTCGCGTGCCTGCGCCCTGCACGAATCGCTGGGGGAGTGTATTCGCCGCGGTGATCGCGACGAAATTTATGAGAACCTACGCATGGACGTGGTGGGTAGTGCGGAAGAATCCCTGGAAACTTCGACGCCGAACCTACGGTAGAAAAGTAACCAAAGGCTACATATTTTCCTGCTCAGCAAGTTCCTCATCGCTCATAGTCGACAGGGACCAGACGGAGGAATATGGTGCTTCGTCGCCGTTGTCATCAGCGCCGATAAGTACAGCGGAAACCTCAACGACAATGAGCTTGGGGCGGTCTTGGCTATCAGATGCTTCGATAGGATCGACGGAGCCGGGAATTTCAACGGCTTCGGTTTCACCAGCGCCATGGCGGGTTTCATCATTTGCAGCAGGGTCGTCGTAGATGCTGAGCACTTGCCACTGATACCGGCTGATGTCATCGGGGATATCAAGCTTCAAGGTGTCATTTTCGCCCACATATAAATTAGGTACTTCACCTTCTGGGCATTCGGTGCCAGGCTCGCACACTAAATAGGGTGCGACTTCAATGGACTCATCGCCCACGGTGGCGGTGACGCGAATGTCTTTCGGGTGCGCGCCGGGGCGGTTATTCGACCAGGACTGAAAGAGCACTACCGCAACCACGATGACGACAACAGCGATTAAAAGCGCGAGTACTTGGACGAGCGTTTGTTTTCTTGCCTGCTTGCGAGTAGCCATGGCTTGTGATTCTACAGCAGGAACATCCAGGCCCGAAGCCGGCCACTAGCCGGGTTAAGAAATAGGGTCGAAGCTCACTCGGTACATATCCGGCCAGCGTTTGCCGGTTAAGTAATATTCTTCAGTTCCCGGGATGTGCGCGATACCATTGAGCACATTATCCGGGTCGTTGGCGGCGTTATTTTCTAGCCCAGAGGCATCGATGGTGCCGGTGACCTCACCAGTTGCAGGATCGATACGCAAGACGGTGGTGCTAAACCACACATTGGCAAAGACTTCGCCGTCAACGCATTCGAGTTCGTTAATATTGTCGATGGCTTGGCCATTCATCGTCACGCGCACACGCTCTTGCTCAGCAAAAGTTTCACCATCGATATGCCGTAGCTCATCCGTGCCATCAGACATCACCAACGTGGTGTTACCTAAGCTGCATAAACCCCAGCCTTCGCCGGGATAAGAAGCGGTGTCTAAAAGTTCATAGCTCTCGGCATCATATTTATAGGCCTCGCCCGAATCCCACGAAAGCTGCCAGATCACAGGTCCTTCGGCGCTGTTATATTGCGTAATTCCCTCACCAAAGACAGCGTTGTCATTGCGCACGTGCTGCCTGGCTGAATCACTTCCTGCCGGCAGGGTGAAAATCCCCGATTCGCCGTATTGCCCGGTGCCAACGAGGACGTCTCCTGAGTCGGTGACCTCGAGACCCTGGGTGAACAGGGAAGCATCGAAAGGCAAGCGCTCCAAGACCTTTGCCTCAAAGCGCGCAATATTGCTTGTCGATGCATCTTCTGACCCTTCTTCAGCTGCCACCGAATCGAGCGTATCCGTCTGCGAAGCTGTGCTGGAACAACCAACAAGGGCTAGTGAAAGCGTCAATAATGCAGCCAAAGCCGGCTTAGCGAGAGAGGGCATGTGTCTATTGTGCAGTAAATGATCCATAATGTGAACGTGTCTTCTTATAGTGAAAGCTCGAAGTCGCGTCCACGTCGCAGACGAGCAACGCGTAACGCAGGACGTTTACGAGGTGAACAACATAAATCCCCACTCATGTCGCACGAGGCAGTAGAAACTGCACGCTGGGCACTCGAAGAATTCGGGGAAGGAGATGTCGGGCAACACCTGGGCATCGTCATGACGGGCGCGGATTCAGCAACCCACCGCTTCGCAGCGGATGTACCTGGCTATTCCGGCTGGGAATGGCACGCGGTTGTGGCCTGCCCACCAGGTGAGAGCACGGTTACCATCAGCGAACTAGCGCTAGTGCCCGCAGCGCAAGCCCTGCAAGCACCCCAGTGGGTACCGTGGTCAGATCGCATCCAGCCGGGCGATTTAGGCCCAGGTGACTTGATGCCACCGGAGCCCAATGACCCGCGCATCGACGGCGAGGAGCTGTCGAAACAAGGACTCGATGACGCGCTGAGCCGGTGGCGGCAAGGTGATTACGGTCCGAATTCGGAGATGGCAAAGCAAGCACCGCTGCAGTGTCATACCTGTGCTTTCTTCTTAGCGTGGGATAGAAGCTTTGGACTGTGCTCCAACGAATTCTCTGCCGACGGACATGTGGTGCACTCGCGCTACGGCTGTGGTGCACATTCGCGTACCCGGGTGGTTGATCCTGAAGCCCGCAAGGTACAAGAGCCTTTCGACGATGAGGGGCCCTTCTTCTAAGTTCTCGGTTCTATGACAATGGGGTTCTGAGGAACCCCGTTGTGGTGCGTATTACCGATTTTTGTGAAAGTTCCTTCGGGCATAGTTGATGTAAAAAATTGCTGGGGAATTGCAAAAACTGCGCTGGGAGGGACAAAATAACTAGTGTCCATCCAGCATTACTGTTTCTCATTGCTTTTGCCAAACAATTGAGTATGCAAGCCGGGCCAACCTCGCAGTCGCACACACCGTATAATGACGAGCCTTTACCCTCATTCCATCGGCATTTGGTGCGCGGGCTGTTTGTAAAATGAATAAGGGGCCATACGTGAACGACGTACTTGACCGATATTTTAAGATTTCAGAACGTGGTTCCAGCATTGGAACTGAAGTCCGCGCGGGAACGGTGTCGTTCTTCGCCATGGCGTATATTATCCTGCTGAACCCGCTGATCATCGGCACAGTAGAAGACGTCAACGGAACTACTTTGGGCATCCCGCAGGTTGCAGCAGCAACCGCGTTGATTGCCGGTGTAGTTACCATTTTCTTCGGCGCACTGTCGAACTATCCTTTTGCCTTTGCAACCGGGCTGGGTATCAACTCGCTTGTCGCGGTCACGCTTGTTGCGGGCGAAGGTCTAACCTGGCCACAAGCAATGGGCTTGGTGGTCATCGAAGGTATCATCATCGTCCTGCTGGCGGTATCTGGCTTCCGTAGCGCGGTCTTCAACGCGATTCCGATGTCCATGAAAGCCGCCATCGGCGTCGGCATCGGCCTGTTTATCGCCATGATTGGCTTTGTGGACGGTGGCTTTGTCACCCGTGTTCCAGATGCTGCTATGACTACTGTCCCGGTTGGTTTGGGACAAGGCGGCTCTATTGCATCCTGGCCAGTCTTTATCTTTGTTATCGGCCTGATTATCTGTGGTGGTCTGGTGGTTCGCAACGTCCGCGGTGGCCTGTTCATCGGTATCATCGCAACGACTGCGATCGCTTTGGTTGTCCAGGCTCTCGCGCCATCTGAAGATTGGGGCATGGCAACACCAGCTATCCCAGATTCCCTGGGCGGTATGCCTGATTTGTCGATCGTCGGCCAGGTTGACCTGTTCGGTGCCTTTGCCAACATCGGCATCATCGCTACCACGCTGCTGGTCTTTGCTCTGCTTTTGGCAAACTTCTTTGATGCGATGGGTACTTTCACTGCGTTGGGTAAGGCCAGTGGCCTAGCTGATGAAAACGGCGTGCTGCCGGATATGAAAAAGGCATTGGTCCTCGAAGGCTTCGGCGCTGTTGCAGGTGGCCTAGGCTCTGTTTCCTCCAACACCGTTTTCGCAGACTCGTCCGCAGGTGTGGGCGATGGTGCAAAGACCGGCCTGGCAAATATCACCACTGGCGTGCTGTTCTTGGCTGCAATGTTTTTGACTCCTTTGTATGAGGTCGTGCCAATTGAGGCAGCTTCTCCAGTGCTCGTCATCGTCGGTGTGATGATGGCTGGCCAGCTCACCACCATTGAGTGGCGCAAGATGGAAGTTGCTATTCCATCCTTCCTCACCATCGTCATCATGCCTTTTACCTACTCGATTGCCAACGGTATCGGTGTTGGTTTCATCGCTTATGCATTGATGATGGCCTTTGCGGGAAAGGCCAAGCAGGTCCACTGGATCATCTGGCTGGTCGCAGCCTTGTTCCTAGTGTTCTTCTCCATGGAACCACTGCTTAGTCTCGTAGGTTAGTGCTCGTGCCATAAAATGGTCTGCATGTTGATTGCAGACCCACAAGACCCTCGCTTAGATGATGTCCGCGACTTGAATAAGTCGGATAAATCAGGCGAGGGTTTAGTCATTGCTGAAGGCCACCTCGTTGTCTCTCGTCTGGTGGCATCGCGCTTTCCCGTGCGCTGCATCGTCGGCTTTGCTTCTGCCTTAGAGCACTATGTCGACACCTATGGCCAGCCCGGTTGCCCAATGTATGAGGTAGACCGTGAGACCCTAGCTCAGGTCGTTGGCTTTGATATGCACCGCGGGCTCGTTGCGGCTGCAGACCGCGTAGCCCCGCTCAGTGTTGCTGAGGCAATCCAAGGCGCGAAGACTATCGTGATTCTGGAAGGGGTAGGAGACCACGAGAATATTGGCTCGCTCTTTCGCAATGCCGCAGGCATGGATGTTGATGCGGTGTTGCTGGGGGCAGGGGCGGCAGACCCGCTCTACCGCCGCAGCGTGCGCGTATCGATGGGTCATGTCCTTCGCCTGCCTTGTGCGCGTTTCGATGGCGGGTTTACCACCTGGCAGCGCAACCTAGAGCTGCTTGCCAGCGAGGGCTTTCACCTTGTCTCACTAACCCCTGATGAAAACGCTGTGCACTTGGCTGAAGCCATGGCAGGGCATAGCAAAGTAGCGCTCATGGTGGGCGCTGAAGGCCCAGGGCTGACAGAGCATGCTATGCGCGCAACGCACGTGCGAGCACGCATCCCGATGGCTCCGGGGACGGATTCTTTAAATGTCGCTACCGCGGCTGCTATTGCCTTTTATGAGCGGCAAAGGTCCCTGCTCTAATCTCGGCGCTTTTTAGAGATAAAGTCGCGCGCTTTATCTGTGGCGCTGCGCAGGAAAGACCCCGCTTGGCTGGTGGCTTTACGCGCAAAAGAAGTAGTGGTTTCTAAAGCATGCTGAAGGGCCTCACTGGTTGCCGTGGTGGGTTCATCTTCCGGCGATTCATAATCGTCATAGTCAGCATTGGAAGGACCGAGGCCAAGCTTAAAGGCGGCGTCAGAGGTCAATTGTTTCACCGACTTGAGCGGCGGGGCCGTATCTACCTTCGGCTCTGGGCGGCCATCGACGGCATAGCCCACGACTTGTAGGTCAGGTCCTTCGCTGTCGATGCGCACACCCATCCAATTCCTTTGGGCTTCTTCCATTAAATCCCGCGGTGTAAAGGGCAGCGCAATGCCGCCCAATTGCTCAGCTTTTTCGCCTGCCCAGTAGGGATTTTCAAAAGCTAGCGGTAACCCGGTGTCTTCCATAAGCTCAAAGCGGGTGCCGCTAAAGACTCTTTTCAGCTCCCCGCGATGCCAATGCGCAAACCCCGCCCAGCCCTCTTTTTCGTCGAAAGCGCAGGCATAAACATCCACAGCAGGTACTGCTTGACGAAGACGCGGGTTTAATTCCTCTAACAGTAAAGGCTTGTCGTCTTCAGAGTGAATGACTGTCTGGACCACGGTAATCCCGGGGTAGCCGCCGATATAAAACTCGTGATCATCTGCTTGCGCAGAGCGATTGAGCGGAAATTGCCCGATAGGGGTGACAGGAAAGAGGGGATTGAGCTGCGCTAGAAACTTGCGGCCATAACCGCGGTCAGCTTTGGGCTCGGTCTCAAGGATTGCGGCTGGGTTTTCGATATTGACGTACCAGATGTTCAACACTGCGCGGTCTACCATTACCGTTGTCTCCTTCAACTTCAAGTCACTTGCAACAGCTATCGTCCGATTGCCTTGGTGGAGCTAACCACCTTTGCCTTCCGAGCTAACCACTTTTATCTTGCGGAGCTAACCGTCGTGTGGTTAGCTCCGTGGACGCTTGGTATTAGCACGAACGCCCAGCAGAACATCTTCCCAGTGCGGGGTCACGGCCTTGCGGCGGCGCTTCGTGGGCTGCTTTTTCGGATCCGAATGCTCTAACAACTCGTTAGTTTCAGCATCTGCATTATCCGCAATGTCTTGTGGCGCTGGTTGCGTGGTGGATGCAGTGACATCGGTAGGCACCAGCTCTTCGGCACCGATGCCATCAGCTTCCTGGTCGTATACGCCTTGGTCTGCATCCTCGAAGTCCTCTTCGACAGGAGCAAGACGCGGACGATCATCTTGGCCGGCTGGCCCATCGATAGCTTCGTCATAGCGCGAACCGCGACCAATCGAGGTCAAAGTGCGCACTGGCTGCACGAAATCTGGATCGGTGAGATCCGCTGCCACTGAGTTGCGTGCTTCGACCGTCGACGGAGAAGACATCGACTGCTTAAAAGCCCACAGCGCTTCATTTTCAGACAAGCCGGCCTTCCAGCTGACCTTGATGACCCAAGGCTGGGATTGCTCCCGATAAGCGGTCCAATCGGCATCGGAAAGCGAATGGCCCCGAGCAGCAAACGAGGTTGCCAGAATCTCCCACAGGGTCAACTTTGCCGGTCCGTCTTCCCGAACAGGATGAGCTTGCTTAGCTAGTTCGGCAATATTATTGCGCTCTAACATCACTGGGTAGGCAAAAGGCTCGACGCGTGATTCGGCAATACCCATTTCCTCTGCGAGCTCCGCAGCTGATGCGCCAGCGCGAACACGTGCCTGTATTTCAGCTGGGCGCATGGTCATCGCGTCCGAGTATGGGCGAGAACCGTTGCCATTGGCAGCCGAGCTGACCGCACGAGGAGCCTGATGAAGCTTCCCGTGCGAAGGAGTGCGCTGCGAGACGGCTTCATTGGCTTCGTCGGAGCTTTCTTCCGCGTCAACAGCTTCTTCGGTAGCTGCTGGCTGTGCTTCGTGCTCGCTGTTATCAGCACTATTCGTGGCATCCTTGGAAGCGACAGAAATAGGAGCATCGAAGTCCTGGTCCTGGCCGTCGGGGTCATCGCTGATAGCAGCAGGGGTCAGGTGAGAAACTGAGGACAATCCATTGTGCGATCCAGAATCCGAGGAGCCATCCACGATGGATCGTATTTCCTCAGTGACAGCGACGAAGAACTCGTCGCCTTCCTCAGTTGTAAAAACCAAGGAGGTCTTCGTGGAGTCGCTGTAGTTGATAAACAACTCACGCATGGTCTTCGCGCTCCTTCAAGCTTGCGGGGACATCAAAACACATCCACTGTGAAGCAGATAACCACCACCTTAACGCAGGAATGCGCCGAAGCTTGGCAGCAACGGCGCATTTTGGCGTTTGGATCTATTTAGATCCACCTGGTTGTGAGCAAAACTACTTGTTTGCGACTCCTGCATCCAAGATGGCATCAATAGCGCGAGTCAGGATTTCGATATCGGCTGGATCGATGGCTGGGAACATACCGATGCGCAACTGGTTGCGGCCGAGCTTGCGGTATGGCTCAACATCGAGGATGCCATTTTGGCGCAAGACCTTCGCGATAACTGCTGCGTCGATGGAGTCGTCGAAGTCGATGGTGCCAACAACGAGTGAGCGAGAAGCTGCATCTGCAACATAAGGGCTAGTTTCCTCACGCGCTTCTGCCCAGTTGTACAGGGTGGAAGAAGACTTGGTGGTGCGATCGACCATGCCGTCGAGGCCACCGTTGCTGTTCATCCACTTGACCTGGTCCGCCAACATCAACAAGGTAGCTACCGCTGGAGTGTTGTAAGTCTGATTCTTGCGGGAGTTATCTACGGCAGTTTGCAGGTCCAGGAATGCTGGAATGAAACGGCCAGATTCCTTAACTGCAGCAATACGCTCAATAGCTGCAGGCGACATTGCTGCCAACCACAGGCCGCCATCGGAAGCGAAAGACTTCTGTGGGGAGAAGTAGTATGCGTCGACCTGGGAGATATCTACTGGCAAGCCGCCAGCGCCCGAGGTTGCGTCAACAACGACCAGCTGGTCTGCGTTCAGACCTTCAGGACGAGTGACGGGAACCATTGCACCGGTGGAGGTTTCATTGTGTGCCCATGCAACGACATCAGCGTCGGTGCCAGCCAGTTCAGAAGGTGATGGGGAAGTGCCTGCAGGGCCTTCGACGATCTGTGGTTCTTCCAACCAAGGAGCCTGCTTGGAGGCCTTGGCGAACTTCGAAGAAAACTCACCGAAGCTCAAGTGCGCGGACTTGTTGTTGATTAGACCGAATGTCGCTGCATCCCAGAAAGCAGTTGCGCCGCCCAAGGACAAAACAATTTCATACCCGTCAGGAAGGGAGAAAAGCTCAGATAGTCCGTCCCGAACTTCACCAACCACGTTCTTGACGGCCTGCTGGCGGTGGGAGGTGCCGATAACGTCGTGTGCGCCGTTAACTACTGCATCGATTTGCGCCTGGCGGACCTTGGAAGGGCCACAGCCGAAGCGTCCGTCGGAAGGAATGAGATCTGGGGAAAGCTTAAAATCCGGGTTAGTCATGCCCGGAGTATACGGGGGAATGAATAATATGTGACCCCCAAAGTGGCGTAAATCATGTGAAGTATGCGGCATGAGGCATCTCGCAGGATTGGTGAAATGTATCAAAAATTGCGAAAACTGTGAGGAATGGGTGACGTATCCTCTACCACAAATGGGGCTAGACGTAACGTAAACGCCGCAGGCTAACAGGACAATCGTTCTGCTAGCGCAGGAAAAATCGCAAATCTTGCTAGAGTGGGTAGAGAAATACTACTGAAACCCAACTGCAGTGTTAAAGCGATTACGGGGTTTCTAGTGTTAGAAAAAGTTGAAACACTTAACAATAAAGTGAAAGGACACCTACGTGGCTTCCGAAGATAACAAGGTAAAGCTGCTCTACCCAGGCGGCGAGTACGAAATGAATCTCGTTGAATCGACCGAAGGTGACAACGGTTTCGATATCTCCAAGCTTCGCAATGAGACTGGCTTGGTAACCTTCGACCCTGGTTACACCGCTACCGGCTCCACCGAGTCCAAGATTACTTTCATTAACGGTGAAGAAGGCATTCTGCGCCACCGCGGCTACGACATTGCGGACTTGGCGCAAAACGCTACCTTCAACGAGGTCTCGTACCTGCTGATCAAGGGCGAGCTACCTACCGAAGAGCAGCTGAGCAAGTTCAGCAACGATATCCGTCGCCACACCTTGTTGGATGAGGATTTCAAGGCTCAGTTCAACATCTTCCCACGCGACGCGCACCCAATGGCAGTGCTAGCGTCCTCGGTGAACATCTTGTCCACCTACTACCAGGATCAGCTAGACCCACTAGATGAGGAACAGCTAGACAAGGCAACCGTACGTCTTTTGGCGAAGGTTCCGATGCTGGCTGCTTACGCATTCCGCGCAGCTCAGGGCAAGCCATATATGTATCCAGATAACTCTCTGAATACACGCGAGAACTTCCTGCGCATGATGTTCGGTTACCCAACCGAGCCATACGAGGTTGATCCAATTGTCTCCAAGGCTTTAGATAAGCTGTTGATCCTGCACGCTGACCACGAGCAGAACTGTTCTGCATCTACCGTTCGTATGATCGGTTCCGCACAGGCCAACATGTTTGTTTCTATCGCTGGTGGCATCAATGCATTGTCTGGCCCACTGCACGGTGGTGCTAACTCTGCAGTTCTGGAGATGCTGGAAGACATTAAGAACAACCACAATGGCGACGCAACCGAGTTCATGAACCGCGTGAAGAACAAGGAAAAGGGCGTTCGCCTGATGGGCTTCGGCCACCGCGTGTACAAGAACTACGACCCACGCGCGGCAATCGTCAAGGAAACCGCTCACGAGGTTCTTGCTCACCTCGGCGGCGACGAGCTTCTGGACCTTGCTATGAAGCTTGAAGAGATCGCTTTGGCTGATGATTACTTCGTATCCCGCAAGCTCTACCCGAACGTAGACTTCTACACTGGCTTGATCTACCGTGCGATGGGCTTCCCAACCGAGTTCTTCACCGTACTGTTTGCTATCGGTCGTCTTCCAGGCTGGATTGCACAGTTCCGTGAGCAGCTGGCTCTGAACACCAAGATCAACCGTCCTCGCCAGATCTACACCGGTGAGGCTCCTCGCTCCTTCGTTCCACGCTCTGAGCGCTAAAGCGAAAAGACGCGAATCTGAGAGGGATAAATTGCCGATTGCGCAGTGCAATGTTTCATAACATTTGCATTACTAATCCGGTATTTATCCTTCACAATTAAGTCGAATCAGCATCCTCGTTTATAATCAGAGGAGCTTGATTCGACTTTTTCAATTTCGAGGCGAGTGTTATGCCAACAATCTAATCCTTTGAAGCCTTCAGTAATGAGCACTTGAATTCTCGCCTTCAAGCAAGAAAGCGTGCTGGAGATTGGACAACCTAAGTTGTTCAATGCGCCCAAAAATAGGCAAACTTTTAATGGATGAGGTTGTTGACTGTCTAAGTTCGGAAAGCCCGAATACGTCATAGCAGACGCATTTAGACACAACGTCAAGGAGATGTTTACTTTATGGATAAGCCAATTATTGAAGCTTCAACTGAGCCAGCCCCCACCGAATTGGTGATCGAAGACATCGTCGTTGGTGACGGTGTTGAGGCACAAGCTGGTGCAGTCGTTGAAGTTCACTACGTTGGCGTCGAGTACGAATCCAACCAGGAGTTTGACTCATCGTGGGATCGTGGACAGTCTATTGAGTTCCCACTCACCGGCCTGATCTCAGGCTGGCAGGAAGGCATCCCAGGAATGCGCGTTGGCGGTCGTCGTCAGCTGACCATTCCACCAGAGATGGCATACGGCCCAGCCGGTGGTGGACACCCATTGTCCGGACGCACTCTGGTCTTCGTTATTGACCTGATTAACGCAAATTAATCTGTCGAGTCCTCAGGATTCGTTTTAGCTCGCATTATTTAGTGGGCAACTCCCCGCGCGGTCGGCATTGTGAAAGTACGTGCCAGACACCGGGGATTTTTCATTGCCGCCGCTTAGAATCCAGGCTTTGAAAGCTTAACCTTGTGCAATTGTTGGCAAGTGCCACACAGGCACGCTGTTTCAAGGCACAATGAGAAGTATGACTTCTGAAAACAATAAGGCTCCAGTACCGACGCTGACGCTTAATGATGAGCGTGAAATCCCGCAGATTGGCCTTGGCACGTACAAGCTTCGTGACGACGAGTGCATCAAGGTTGTCCGTGAGGCTATTGAAGTAGGCTACCGCCATTTTGATACGGCAACGCTTTACAAGAATGAAGAAGTATTGGGCAAAGCCCTCAATGACGCAATTGCTGCTGGCGATGTCACCCGTGATGAACTCTTCGTTACCAGTAAAGTCTGGCACGACCACCACGGTGCAGACAAAGTGCGCGAGGCCTTCCAGACTTCATTGGATAAGCTTGGCTTCGACTACCTAGACCTTTACATGGTGCACTGGCCTTGGCCACAGGGTGGGCTGTATGTCGAAACCTTTGCAGAGATTGCACGCCTGCAGGGGATGGGGCAGATTGCCAGCGTTGGTGTGGCTAATTTCTATGAGGAAGTCCTAGAAACCCTCATCTCCGAAACTGGAATCGTGCCAGTCGTTAACCAGATTGAGCTCAACCCGACCTTCCGTCAGCCTGAGCTTCTGGAATTCCATAAAAAGCACGGCATCGTCACCCAGGCGTGGTCGCCGTTGGCTCGTGGCAAGGTGCTTAACAACCCAGACATTAAGGCCATTGCAGCGCAATTAGAGCGTTCTGAGGGGCAGGTGGCATTGCGTTACCTGCTGCAGAAGGGCATTGTTGTTATCCCTAAGTCCGCACGTCGTGAACGTCTTGTCGAAAACCTCGGCGCAAAAGACTTTGAACTTTCTCGCGCGCAGATGGAAGTAATTGATTCCTTGAACAATCCCGAAGGCCGCACTGGAAATGATCCACGCGTCTGGCCAGGCGATGATGCATAGCGCTTCGAGCTAAGAACAACGCCACAATCAATCCTCGGAAACTCTTGCTGGGTTCCGAGGATTGTGACGTTTTATAACAGTCAAAATGCTAACGGGGGAGGGCCTAGCAAATCCTTAGGAGAAATATGTCAAATTCATGGCTGAACTCCTAGGGATCTATTGGAAATGCTTTAATTTGTGCTCAATTTCACTGCAAAACGTCTATTTGCAAACTTAGCAAAGTGGCGAATCGTCAATTTCGGGGGTGATTTGCTAGCCGTAACAAGAGCAGGTCACGATGATTTTCGGGGGTGTAATTTTTTGTTAAGGGCTATTCACTTCAACAAACCTTTAACATAACAAGGCTTGTTCGGTACCTTACTTAATAGGTCGGAATGTGATCCCTGGCACTGGGGTATGGCATTAGTCCGTCTATTAAAGAAAGCCTATCGGGTTTAAGAACCTGGATAAGACTATTGAAATTTTCAAGGAGAAACCAATGTCTGGTGCTACAGCCTCTCCGAGCAAGCGCCGTGAGCCATCGGCAGATGAGTTCATTGCTATGCAAAAGAGTCCGCAGTTTGAAAAGCTGCGGAGTACATACCGAAAGTTTGCATTTCCTATGACCGTGGCGTTCATGGTCTGGTATTTGCTTTATGTTGTTGTTGCAGTTTTTGCGCACGATTTTATGGCGATTGAAATCGGTGGTGGTTTCAATATCGGCCTAATCTTTGGCCTCCTGCAGTTTGTAACCACGTTCCTTATTACTTGGCTCTACGTTCAGTACGCCAATAAGCAAATTGAGCCTCAAGCGGCTGCTATCCGTGAAGAAATGGAGGGTTAAGCACAATGAACCCTAATATTCTTGCCCAAGAGGCTGAGTATTCGACCGGTAACCCGGTTCTAAATATTTCGGTGTTCCTGGTCTTCCTCGTCGTGACTATGTGGTTGGTGCTTCGTGCTGGTAAGTCCACCTCTGAAGCATCTGACTTCTACACTGGTGGCGGTACATTCTCTGGCCGTCAAAACGGTCTAGCAATTTCTGGCGACTACCTTTCTGCAGCATCCTTCCTGGGCATTGTCGGTGCGGTTGCTCTTAACGGCTACGACGGCTTCCTGTACTCGGTCGGTTTCTTCGTCGCCTGGTTGGTTGCGTTGATGCTCGTTGCTGAGCCTCTGCGTAACGTTGGACGCTTCACCATGGCGGACGTTTTGTCCTTCCGTCTGCGTCAGAAGCCTGTTCGCGTAGCTGCCGCACTGGCAACCATGTTCGTGTCCTTGTTCTACTTGATTGCGCAGATGGCCGGTGCAGGTTCCCTGGTTTCCGTTCTTCTGGATATCCACGAGTTCCACTGGCAGGCAGTTGTTGTCGGCGTTGTTGGCGTCGTCATGATTGTTTACGTTCTTATCGGTGGCATGAAGGGTACGACCTACGTGCAGATGATTAAGGCTGTCCTGCTGGTTGCAGGTGTCTTCGTCATGGCTATTTTGGTCTTCGTTGCTATCAAGGGTGGCTTTGTCACCCTGTTCGATCAGGCAATCGCAACGCACGCAGATTCTCAAGCAATCGTTGAGCGTGGCTACGAGGCTTCGCAGATTATGGAGCCAGGCCTGCAGTACGGTAGCTCCACTACGACCAAGATTGACTTCATTTCCCTGGGTCTGTCCCTGGTTCTTGGTACCGCTGGTCTGCCACACGTTCTGATGCGTTTCTACACCGTTCCTACTGCTACTGAAGCACGTCGCTCCGTTACCTGGGCGATTTGCATCATCGGTGCCTTCTACCTGATCACCCTGGTTCTGGGCTACGGCGCAGCGGCACTGGTTGGTCCAGACCGCATCCTCGATGCTCCTGGTGGAGCGAACGCAGCGGCACCGCTCTTGGCTCTCGAAGTTGGCGGCACCGTCTTCATGGCGATTATTTCCGCAGTCGCATTCGCAACCGTTCTGGCTGTTGTTTCCGGTCTTGCAATTACCGCATCTGCTTCGATTGCTCACGACATCTACGACGCTGTCTTGCGTGATGGTCAGTCTTCCGAGGAAGAGCAGGTTCGCGTCTCCCACATCACCGTGGTCATCCTCGGTATCGCATCCATCATCCTTGGCATCCTCGCGATGACCCAGAACGTTGCGTTCCTGGTTTCCCTGGCATTCGCAATTGCAGCGTCCGCAAACCTGCCAACCATCCTGTACTCCCTGTACTGGCGTCGATTCAACACCACTGGTGCAGTCGCCTCCATCTACGGTGGTCTGATTTCCTGTCTGCTGCTCATCTTCTTGTCCCCAGCAGTCTCCGGCACGCCAACGGCAATGTTCCCGAACGCTGACTGGTCTATCTTCCCACTGACCTCCCCAGGTCTGATTTCCATCCCAATCGGCTTCCTGTGTGGTTACATCGGCACCCTGATTGGTAAGCCTGACAACCTCGAAGCACTTGCTGCTGAGATGGAAGTTCGCTCCCTGACCGGTGTTGGTGTTGAGGCTGCAGTCGATCACTAAATGCCACGAGCCAATGCGCAGAATTCTTTAGAACCTAAAGAGCTCACAGCGCAAGCGCCCGAGGGCAACTAAGACAACAAAGCCACCGCATGTTTATTACATGCGGTGGCTTTGTATTATTTAAGCTGTGTCAAAAATTAATGTTCCGCGTGCCAAGCATGGTTGGCTTCAATTTGTGGCGATTGTGCTTCTTATTGTCATCTGCATAGTGGGAACATGGATCGTCGCCCGGGCGACAGCGCCGAGGACTGACGAAGCCACTTCCGACGAAGAATCTAGTGGTTCTTCCTCAGCGCAGACCGCGGAACCGTCCGTGGCAGACTCTGCACTTGATAGCCTTGGCGATGTGGCACATCAACAAGCTGGAATCGTCATTGGCCAATCCAAATCCCAGCTAACTTACATTCGGCTGAGCGATGGGATGCATCTGGGAAGCGCGAATGAAAGGTTTGCCCGTCCTGCTTTAAGCCTGTCGAAACTTTATATCGCGGACTATGTCATCGATGAGGGAACCGAGTCAGAAAAGTATGATGCGCTGCAGATGATTTCTGATTCCGACGATGGCATTGCAGAAGAACTTTTCGCAGCATATCCAGAATCGATCGATGAAGTCGCGAAGAAATACGGCCTGTATTCTACCGATGCGGGGGAGTACTGGGGACGCTCAGTGACATCGACTTATGATGTCGTGAAATTCATCCGAGCGCTCAAGGATGAAGATCCTTTGCACCCGATTTTGGTCGCAATGTCACAACCTGATGAAATTGCTGCCGATGGCTACGAGCAAGATTTCGGAACCGCGGTATTAAAAAACGTCATTGGTACCAAGTGGGGGTGGTCCAATGATCGCGATATTCACGCTTCAGTTTCTTTCGGTGACAACTTTATCGTCGCAGCTTCGGTGACAGGTTCTGCTCGCGACCTGACCAAGTTGGTGCGAACCCAGCTCTCCGGGCAAAAACTTAAAGAAGCCACCACGTGGTTTTTAGAATCTCAAAAACCAGGCGGCGGCAGTAAGAAAGCGCCAGAAAAGATTATTTCCGATTAGCGGTTAACCATTCCGCTTAATTGCTGCGCGAGCTTGCTGGCTTGGTCAATTTGCTCAGCTGTGACCGAAGAACCCGTTGCGTCTAACCCTGGGACTGTGGAACTTAAGCCATTGAGTAGGTCAGCTGTTGCCTGCTGTGAAGTGGCGCCGCCGGTGGACTGACCATCAGTGTTGCTCCCGGGAGTGCTACCACCAGATTGGCCTGGCTTCCACTGGCCCCAGTCTTGGGCATAAACATTGTTGATGTCCACGACGACGCCATCGATTGTGCGCTGCTTATTCTGCGGCAGCTGGTGGACGGTGGTGCGTGGGTGAATCTTTCCGCCGGAGCCCCAGTCGTGCATCCAGAAGTATGAACCGATGCCGTCTTTGATGGCCCAGTCAATTACGTTGTAGTTGCCGTAGATGCCAGTGCTGTAGCCTGCCGCGCGCAGCGTAGCCGAAAATGTCACAAGGTAGGGCTTGATGAGCGAATCGTATTGTGAACGGGTGGGGTTGTCGTCGATCGCGATATAAATAGGACGACCGGTTGGCCCGCCTGCTGCGCGGTGGATGGAAATGGCCTTTGGAGCATGTACTGCAGCGCCGGCAGCACCTTTCTTCCAGTCGGCAGTTTCTGCACGCCCATATTGGTAAACAGATGCCGTTGCTAGCCCCTGGCCCGACATAGCTTGGGTTTCCTTGAGGGTTACCGGCTTACCGGCCATCCATTGCGCATTAGGGCGCTTTTCCGAAACATAACGCACAGCGCCTAAGTGTCCGGCAGCCTTGATGGCTGTGGCGCTGGGTACACCAGCTGAGTAGTCAATAACGGTGCCCAGAATCGGGCCTAAGGCTGAAGCACGGGAGGCAGTTGCAGTTCCCACGCCAATTGCCAAAGTGCCAGCCGCGGCAGCGACAGCGCCGACCTTAAAAATATTGCGACGCGAGTAGTGCCCAGCGCCTGTCGATGCATCATTTCCCGACACGAATGAACTCCTAACTAGGCACCAATAATATACTGGTGCAACTTTAGTATCTTTCGTAACAAAACTTACCTCAATGTGTACACAGAGGAAAGGGAAGCGCGGCTGCTGCGGGAACAGAAAGACAGCATTTGTGGTTGAAACGAGATGACCCAATATTCATTAAGGTGGAATCTATGAAGCCGCAGGGCAATATTGACAATCAGGAAATAAACCAAGAAGACGGCCAAACATCATCGAGCGTTGCACAGAATGCAGCACCACAACCCTTTGCCTTTCTTCAGCCCTTTGGCGAAGAAGCAATCGGAGTCTGCGATGTGGAAGGAAATTGTTCATGACCAATGAAGTAAATAACGCGGCCCCAATCACCGTGGATGTCTGGTCTGATTTCATGTGCCCATTTTGTTGGATGGGGGATAGGCACCTAGAGCTTGCATTAGAAGATTTCGCGCACCGCGATGATGTCAAGATCACCTACCACAGCTACCAGCTAATGCCTGATTACCCGGAGAATTCCCCGTTGCCTTCAGCGGAAGCCGTGGCCAAGCAAAAGGGCGTTCCCGTAGAGCAGTTCAAGCAGATGAACGATGGCGTTGCCCAGCGCGGTGCTGAAGTTGGTTTGAACTACAACTTTGATGAGGCACTGACGGTCAATTCCCGCCGTGCACACCGTCTGTCTCATTTCGCCGAAGAGAATGGTCTGCAGCATGAACTGATGCAAGCACTGTTTAAGGCCTATTTCACCGATGGCAAGAATGTTGAAGACCGCGAGGTCCTAGCGGATCTTGCAGCCTCTGTTGGTCTAGCCCGAGATGCAGCGCTGGCGAATATGGACAACGAGGAACTTGATACCGCGGTACAAGCTGATATCAACCAGGCGCAGCAAATTGGTGTCCAAGGCGTCCCGTTCTACGTCTTTAACAACAAGTATGCGGTCTCCGGGGCACAGCCCCAGCAGGTATTCCAGCAAGCACTCGAGACTGTGCATAAAGAAAATGTAGAAGCCGGCAACGCTCAATAACTGTTGCTTGTATGCGTTTAGTACCTGCTTCGGCGGCTTTCGACTCTGCCGCCGGAGCGGGCACGTACTGAGACTTCGCCGCCTTCTTGGCCTAAGTCGTCATTGCCCCAAGAATCCTCGCCCTTAATGGCGTATTCATTCCTCCAGTGCCTACTGGGCCTTTGGGGATCTCGGGGTCCTCTAAACCGCCCGCGCCTTTGTCTTTTTCCTTTATCGGGCTCGTCTTTGACTAAGGGGCGTTCTTCCAGTTTTAACAGCTCCGGCATCGGGCCATCGGGATCCAAGTGCAGCTCCGCTTCCAACTTTGCTGTCGGGCAGCGTTTGCCCGGAGTAAGCGGCAGATTGTGAATCGCCAGTTTCTTTCTCTGCGGGTTGTATTTAACCCGTGCACCGCAATTCGGGCACAGGTATTCGTCGTTTCCGACGGACTTTGTAACGTGAAGTTTCATAAGCGCATTATACGAATAAATACGCAGGTCACAGGAAGTTTTTGATCCTAATATTCGACCCCTTCGAGGCATTTGGCAGTTAAGACTCCGAGCGAGCTATATAGTTGAGTGGTTGTTTCCTTCAATTCATAAGCGAGAGCGAAGGGGTCTAAACATGACTGAAATCCTGCACTTACACGACGTCGATTTCGTACGAGATTCCCGAGAGATTCTTCAGAAAATTAACCTCGTGGTAAATGCTGGCGAGCGCTGGGCGTTAATCGGAGCCAATGGCGCGGGCAAGAGCACGATTTTAAGTATGTGCGGCGCGCAGCAGCATCCGACTCGTGGTACGGTGGAGGTGCTTGGGCAACGTCTTGGCCGGGTGGAGATACGTAAGCTGCGCGAATCTATTGGGCATGTTAACCCACGTCACCCGCTGCGTTCTTCACTAACCGCACGCGAGGTTGTGCTCTCCGGTGCCACGGGCACGACAGAGCTCATGACACGCTGGGAGCCCACCCCAGAAATTATCGAGCGGGCTGAGAACCTCATTGATTTACTCGGGGTCCGTCCGTTTGAAGATTTGCTGTGGCCAACAATGTCCCAAGGTGAGCGTGGAAAGACTTTGATTGCGCGTGCATTAATCACGGATCCATCACTTTTGCTTCTCGATGAACCCTCGACCGGCCTGGACGTCGCCGCGCGCGAGCAGTTTTTAGAGACCGTGGATCACTTGCACAGTTCCCAGCCCGAGCTTGCCACGGTGTTGGTCACGCACCACCTCGAAGAACTGCCTGAGACAACCACGCACGCCATGCTCATCAAGGATGGGCGCGTGCTGGCTGCAGGTAACGTGCACGACGTGCTGACAACGGAGTTGGTCTCCGATGCCTTCGAGCACCCCATCAACATTGAGTACCGCGATAGGCGTTGGCAGGCTCGCGCAATCCGCACTACCAACCCATTTTCTTAAACCAAACAGCAAGAGAAATAGATACCGCCGTGAGGAAAGAACACTGTTCCAACCTCGCGGCGGTATCTGTCAGCCATCACTCGACTCATAGTCTCAACTATGTATCGACTTCAGGACAATGGTGCCCTAGACAGGAGTCGAACCTGCGACACCGGCTTTAGGAGAGCCGTGCTCTATCCACTGAGCTACTAAGGCAGGGCCGTTCACAACAAACCGCGAGTCAAAAGACTCAGCGAAGGTCGGTTGTGAACATCTTTAGGTTACCCGAGTAGTAGCCGTGAGCTAAAACTGGGATGTGATGTTGGTGGGCGACAGCGGTTTAGTTCCAGAATATGGCCTCTGTTTACCCCAGGTGCGCTACTTTGAGGAGTATGACCTATCAAGAAGATGCTGATGCTTTAGAACCACAATTTATTGACGTTCAACGTCGTGAGATTATCGCGCGCACGGTTTCAGCGGAGGAGGGGGTGGAGACCTTGTCCATCGAAAAGCTTGTGCGCGGAAGCGAGCCGAAGCGCATCATGCTGCTGAATAAGTTTGATGCCCAGCAGCTCAAAGATGTTTTAGATGAATACCTAAAGACCATCTATTCCAAAGAGCTAGCCGGGCTTAACACCACATTGTCCCCAAAAGACATGTTGGAGCTTTTCGGGGAAGACGTTAATTAATTACTTAGCTCCTCGAGCTTTGCGCGCACGTCACTAGCCGGTGGGTTGGTGGCGTGGGTGCCATCGGAGTACAGCACGGTGGGAACAACGCGGTTGCCATTATTGACGGACTTAATCCACTCATTGAGCTCGTCATTACCCTCTGCGCCGTTATCAACGTCAACGGCCGCATAAGGGGTTTTCGACTGGTCTAAGTCTGCGCGCAGACGGGCACAAAATGGGCACCAGTCGGCGAAGAAAACAGTGACGTGTTCGGTGGTTTCAGGAGTTACGATTGCCATTTTTAGGCAGCGTCCTTTCGTTCATAACTAATAAATCGATACTTAACGGGCAGCTCGCTGGCCGGCTGATTCGGAATGGTCAGATGACCTTTTGCTGAGGTCTGCCATCCGGAATCAGAAGTCTGGCTAAAAGTCTCAGGAATATAGGGTGCAAAGACAGCATCATCGCCATATGCGTCGGCAACATTGACGTCCATTAGAGTTACCTCCAGGACATCCATCTGCTCCAAAGTAGAGGCATACAGCTTGCCGCCGCCCATGATCCATCCTTCGGTCAATTCAGGCAGGCGGTTTAAGACCGTCGCGCCGTTAGACCACTGGCCAGGCTCACGCGTTGAAAGCACAAAGTTCTCACGTCCGGGAAGCGGACGGAATTTCTCAGGAAGTGACTCCCAGGTATTGCGTCCCATAATCACCGGGCTGCCCAGGGTGACTTCTTTAAAATGAGCTAAATCTTCCGGTACGTGCCACGGCATTTGTTTGCCGTCGCCGATGATTCCATCCAAGGACTGTGCCCAAATCGCACCAAGAAAGCTCATGGTTTCATCCTAGACTGACACTGGAGCTTTGATAGCTGGGTGTGGGTCATAACCTTCTACCTCAAAGTCCTCGAAGTTATAGTCAAAGATGCTCTGTGCCTTCTTCAACTTCAGCTGTGGGTATTCCCGTGGTTCACGGGAGAGCTGCTCTTTGACCTGCTCAACGTGGTTATTGTAGATGTGCACATCGCCACCGGTCCAGATGAGTTCACCAACTTCCAGGTCTGCCTGCTGGGCAAACATATGGGTCAGTGCCGCATAGGAAGCAATGTTGAATGGAACTCCCAAAAACATGTCGGCGGAGCGCTGGTAAACCTGCATCGATAGCTTGCCTTCGGCAACATAGAGCTGGAAGAGCAAGTGGCATGGCATCAGGGCCATCTTGTCTAGCTCAGAAACATTCCACGCAGAGACCAAGATGCGGCGCGAATCAGGATTATTCTTTAGCTGATCCATCACTGCCTGGATCTGGTCAATGTGTTGGCCATCTGGAGTAGGCCAGGAGCGCCACTGCACGCCGTAGACAGGGCCAAGCTCGCCGTTGTCATCAGCCCACTCGTTCCAGATACGAATCTTGTTTTCCTGCAGCCACGAGACGTTGGATTCCCCGCGTAAGAACCACAGCAATTCGCCGATAACACCGTGGAAATAAACCTTCTTGGTGGTCAGCAGTGGAAAAGACTTGCTTAAGTCATAACGTAGCTGATGTCCGAAAAGTGACCGCGTTCCGGTGCCGGTGCGGTCGGATTTTTGAGCACCGTTTTCTAAGACGTTTTTTAAAAGCTCTTCATATGGAGTTGGGATGGAAGCGGCGTTAGTCATGCCGCTAAGTTTAGGGGATGAGGCATCGATTATCACGCCGCCTCATCACGGCGTTCCGTGACGACTAGGAGCTGAGACTTTCAGCTGCGAACTTGGCTGCGTGCTCCAAGATTTCATCGGCTAATTCTGGACGGCATACCACTAAATCGGGGATGTAAGTGTCTTCATTGTTAAAGCTTATTGGGCTGCCGTCAAGGCGTGAACAGTGCAGGCCTGAGGCTAAGGCCACACCTACTGGGGCTGCCTGATCCCACTCGTATTGTCCGCCGGCATGGATATAGCCGTCATAATCGCCTAAAAGGACGTGCATGGCTTTGGCCCCAGCAGAACCGATGCCTACTGTTTCGTAGCCCATCTGCTGCGTGATGTATTGCGCGACCTTAGGAGGGCGGTTGCGCGAGACCACGAATTTCTTAGCCAGCGGTCCCTGCACAGCGCGCACATCAGAGGATTTAAAGGTAACGCCCAAGTCTGGCAGACCTACCGCGGCGTGCTTGGGGATGCCATCGATGACGAGTGCAATGTGCACTGCCCAGTCCTGGCGGCCGGTGGCAAACTCTTTGGTGCCATCGAGTGGGTCCACAATCCACACGCGCTCTTTGCCGAGCCGGTCTAGGTCATCAACGGCTTCTTCGGATAGGAATCCGTCGTTGGGGCGGTGTTGTTCTAAGACGCGGGAGATCCACGATTGGGCTAGTTCATCACCAGCGTCTCCCAAGGCGCGGCCGCGCAGAAGGCCGCCTTTACGGACACCTTTTAAAATCTCGCCGCATCCTTCAGCGATCATATTGGTTAAGCGAGCATCAGAGAGCTGGACTGTCATAGTCCCTAAGACTACCCATCGCGATAAAGTAAGGCATGGCCAAAAACGTTCTTTCTCGCTTCAAGCCAGCTGTTGCTGGATGGTTCGAGGATGTTTTCACCGAACCGACCGCCGTCCAAGAACAAGCCTGGGACGCTATTTCCCGAGGCAATCACGCTTTGCTGGTCGCACCCACTGGTTCAGGTAAGACCTTGGCCGCATTCTTGTGGGCGCTGAACAACCTGATTGAACGCGAAGGCCAAACTTCACTGCCGCTTGCAGCGCGCAATGACGGGGTGGGACTCGGCTCAGAGGGAGGAAGCACCACCAACGCTGGGGTGAAGGTGCTGTACATCTCGCCTTTGAAGGCGCTTGGTGTGGATATTGAACGCAACCTCCGGGTGCCGTTGGCAGGTATTTCGCGCGTGGCGCAGCGCCTGGGTGTGGATGAGCCGGATATATCTATTGGCGTGCGCTCGGGCGATACCCCGCAGCCGGAGCGCAACCGGCAGTTGCGCAAGCCGCCTGATGTTTTGATTACCACGCCGGAATCTGCGTATTTGATGCTGACCTCGAAGGCCGCGGGCATTTTAGCCACGGTGGATACGGTCATCATTGATGAAATCCATGCCATCGCTGGGTCTAAACGTGGGGTGCACATGGCGTTGACCATGGAACGCCTGGCGCAGGTAGCAGGGGAGTTTCAGCGCATCGGTTTGTCTGCCACGGTGCGTCCGCTAGAAACGGTGGCGAACTTCTTAGGCGGTGGGCGGCCGGTGGAGATTATTGCGCCGCCGGCGAAGAAGAAGTGGCAGTTGGATATCCATGTGCCGGTCGAGGACATGTCGGATCTGCCCACGCCGGAGCAAGGCTCCACCATCGGTGAGATGACAGTAGATGATCCATTGGGGATTACCTCGCAAGAACTTGTCGATGCCGCTGATTCGGGTTTAACAGAATCGGCCCTGCCGGTGGCGAGCTCTATTTGGCCTTTTATTGAGCAGGCCATCTATGACCAAGTGATGGAGCACCGCTCGACGCTGGTCTTTGTCAACTCCCGGCGTACCGCAGAGCGCCTGACCTCGCGGCTGAATGAAATCTGGGCGTCCATTCATGACCCGGAATCCTTGTCGCCGGAGCTACGCCGTGACCCAGCGCAGCTGATGAAAGCTGTGGATGTTGCCGGCAAAGCCCCGGCAGTCATTGCGCGAGCGCATCACGGCTCAGTATCTAAAGATGAGCGCGCGATGACTGAGACCATGCTTAAAGAAGGTGCGCTGCGCGCTGTGGTGTCTACGAGTTCTTTGGAACTGGGCATTGACATGGGTGCGGTAGAGCTTGTCATTCAGGTGGAATCCCCACCGGCGGTGGCTTCTGGCCTGCAGCGCATCGGGCGCGCCGGGCACGTTGTCGGTGCTACCAGTCATGGTTCTTTCTATCCCAAGCACAGAGCGGATCTTCTGCAGACCACGGTGGTGGTGCAGAAGATGGTGGAAGGGGGCATCGAAAAGCTGCATATCCCCACTAATCCCTTGGACGTTTTGGCGCAGCACACCGTCGCCGCGGTAGCTGCAGCCCCAGAGGGGCTAACCGCCGATGACTGGTATGACACCGTCATCCGGGCCTGGCCATACCGGGATTTGGCGCGTGAGGTCTTTGACTCTGTCATTGACTTGGTCTCTGGCGTGTACCCGTCCACTGATTTTGCGGAGCTGCGCCCACGCGTGGTCTATGACCGGATTACCGGTGTGATGACCGCGCGGCCCGGCGCGCAACGGGTGGCGGTGACTAATGCTGGCACGATTCCTGACCGCGGCATGTTTGGTGTGTTCATCGCCGGTGGTGAGGGCGCACCGCGTCGCGTGGGTGAGCTTGATGAGGAAATGGTTTATGAATCGCGCGTCGGCGATGTATTTACCCTGGGTGCGTCCTCGTGGCGAATTGAGGACATCACCCGTGACCAAGTGATTGTGACTCCGGCGCCGGGGCATACCGGCCGCTTGCCGTTTTGGTCGGGCGACGCCGCTGGTAGACCGTATGAATTAGGCCAAGCGATTGGTGCGTTTCGGCGTGAGGCGCATGCGAACCCGGAGCTGATTACCCATACTGATGCGTGGGCGAAGGATAACCTCCGTGCCTTTTTGCATGAGCAGTATGAGGCCACGGGTTCGATTCCGGATGATTCCACGCTGGTGATGGAACGGTTTAAAGATGAGTTGGGCGACTGGCGCATCGTGTTGCACTCGCCGTTTGGCCGCGGGGTTAATGCCCCATGGGCGCTGGCGATTGGCGCGCGCATTGCAGAGCGCACCGGCATGGATGCCCAGGCGGTGGCCGGCGATGATGGAATTGTGTTGCGCCTGCCAGAAGGTGAGGCGGAGCCGGATGCGTCGATTTTTGCCTTCGACCCGGATGAGATTGAAGATATCGTCACCGAGCAAGTCGGTGGCTCAGCGCTTTTCGCCTCGCGGTTTCGTGAATGCGCTGCCCGGGCATTGCTGCTTCCTAGGCGCAATCCGGGAAAGCGCGCGCCGTTGTGGCAGCAGCGCCAGCGCGCCGAGCAGCTTTTGGATGTCGCACGGAAATATCCATCATTTCCCATCATTTTGGAAACAGTGCGCGAGTGCCTCCAAGATGTCTACGATGTGCCGAGCTTGGTGGAAGTCATCCGCGAGATTGCGCACCGCAAAGTACGTATCGCGGAGGTCACCACGGAGCAGCCTTCGCCTTTCGCGTCCTCGTTGTTGTTTAACTACACCGGCGCATTTATGTACGAGGGCGATAGCCCGCTGGCAGAAAAGCGTGCGGCAGCCCTTGCCCTTGACCCGGCATTATTGGCTAAGTTATTGGGCACGGTGGAGTTACGTGAGCTTCTTGAGCCCGAGATTATCGCTGAGGTCCATGCCCAGCTGCAGCGCACCGATCCCACCCGACGCCCGCAGACCAGTGAACAGGTCGCTGATATGTTGCGGGTTATTGGCCCCATCCCGGTAGATAATTTAGGTGAGCACACCGATGTGCCGCTCCAGACCTTGCACCAGCAACTTAGCCATCGCATCATGGAAGTTCGCATCGGCGGGCGCATGCACTTAGCCCAAGCCCAAGACGCCGCATTGCTTCGCGATGGCCTCGGCATTCCTGTCCCACCGGGTACCCCCGCGCAGGTAGAAACGATTACTGATGCCCTCGACCAGCTGGTATCGCGCTGGGCACGCACCAGAGGTCCGTTTGTGCTGCGAGAGCTTGCCGATGCCTTCTCCCTCTCCGTCTCCATCGCGCATTCCACGATTAGCCGCATGGACTCGGTCATCGACGGCCACTACCGCCGGGGCGTGGATGAAGTCGAATACTGTGCGAATGAAGTCCTGCGCGTTATTCGCTCTCGCTCTTTGGCACGTGCCCGCGCGCAGACCGAACCTGTATCTGCCGCGACCTTTGGCCGCTTCCTACCGGACTGGAACAACGTGGCACCGGTGATTGAAGGTGCCACCGGTAATATGCGCCGGCCCTCCCTGCGGGGCGCCGATGGTGTCTATGCCGTACTCGAACAACTTGCCGGGGTGCGCCTGCCGGCTTCTGCCTGGGAATCGATGGTGCTGCCATCCCGCGTTGGTGACTATTCACCTCTCATGCTCGATGAGCTAACCGCTAACGGCGAAGTGCTCATCGTCGGTGCGGGCAAAGCAGGCTCTTCTGATCCCTGGGTGATGCTGCTTCCTGCCGATTACGCCGCGGGGCTAGTGCCCATCCAGGATGAGGAAATCTCAGGTCTTACTGGATTACAAGAATCTATCTTGGCGTTGCTCTCGCGCGGCGGTGGTTTCCTTTTCGCCGATATTTACCGCGATACCTCCATTTCTAATGAGCGCGGATTAGACGTGGGTGTCGGCGCTGGTAGTGATGCCCCCACTACCGACCAAGTACGTGAAGCACTCTGGGGACTAGTAGAGATGGGCCTTGTCAGCCCCGATTCTTTTGCACCTATCCGCACTAGGCTTTCCGCGCACGGGTCTGGGCGCAGCGCGCATAAGCAAAAGCGCCGCCCGCAGCGCTCCCGCCTGCGCATGGGACGCACCTCTTTCGCCCAAACCCAACGCGCGAACCCCACCCCGCCGGACATGAATGGTCGCTGGGCGTTGACCATCCCGGCGTCGCACGATGCCACGGCGCGCTCGGCTGCCCAAGGCGAAGCCTGGCTGGATCGCTACGGCGTGGTCACCCGCGGCTCGGTGGTCTCTGAAGATGTCCTCGGCGGATTCGCCCTGGCTTATAAGGTTCTGTCCGGTTTTGAAGAATCCGGCAAAGCCATGCGCGGATACGTCATTGAAGGACTCGGTGCCGCCCAATTTTCCACGCCAGCGGTCATTGACCGGCTGCGCGGGTTGAGTGATTCCCCGGATATCACCGGTTGGCCATCTGGCACCACCACGCCCGATACCGTGGTGCTTGCCGCCTGTGACCCGGCCAACCCCTACGGTGCTGCTTTGCCATGGCCGCAACAAGGACCATCGCGTGCCGCCGGTGCGCTCGTTGTGCTTATCGATGGCCTCTGCGCAGCACACCTCACCCGCGGGGGCAAGACACTCACGACCTTCTTTGATCAGCTGCCTGAAGGCATCGAGCATGCCCAAGCACTCGAATATGTCTACCGTGCTCTCATGGCTCTGATTTCCACCGGACGCTTCAGCCCGCTGGTCATCGAAAAGGCCAACGGCACTTCCATCTTCGATTCCACAATTGCGAATCAATTTCGCGCCCTTGGCGCTGGTATTAGCCCCCGCGGTATCCGCCTTGCCACCAAGTCCGCCGCCCCTCGCGTGCCCAATGCGCCGGGCACGAGGAGAGAACATGGCACGACGAATGCACCCGGTACCTTCGAATGGGAAGTAGACGCTGAGCCGGACACCGAAGCGCCGAGCCCGCGGCGGGGCAGAAGCATCAACGAGGCACTAGACGAGCTCAGCTTCGATGATCCACCGACGGAAGAACCTCCACAACAACGAAGCTCTGGACCGATGCGTCCGCGCCGGGGACCGCAGCCGCCACGAGGAAGAGGAAGGCGATAATGCCCGAAGGCGATTCAGTCTTACAGCTGTCCAACAAGATGCAGTTCATGGTCGGCCGCGAAGTCACCTATACCTCCATCCGAGTACCGCGCTATGCCGCGGCCACGTTTACGGGCGATTATTGCGAAAATGTCTGGCCCTACGGCAAACACCTGTTCATGCAATTCGGGGAGCAGATCCTGCATACTCACCTGAAGATGGAAGGGCAGTGGTCCATTCACTACGAGGGCGATAAGTGGCGCAAGCCTGGCTTTAGCGCCCGCGTCGTTTTAAAACTGGCAAATACCCCACGCGATATCGAAGTAGTCGGACACAGCCTTGGCAACGTGGATGTGTACCCGATTGACAACTACTACGACCATATCGAGCACCTCGGGCCAGATATTCTGGATGAGCAATGGGAGTCTGATGGCCGTGACGAGGCCATCAAACGTATCCTGGCTCGGCCAGAGCGTTCAATCGGTGCGGCGTTGCTTGACCAGAAGAATGTCGCGGGCATCGGTAACGAGTACCGCGCTGAAGCCTGTTTCATTGCCGGTATTCATCCCAGTGACTCTGTAGCCGCTATCGGGCCAGAGCTGGTGGAAAGGATAGTAGACATCTCCCACCGCATCATGTGGGCAAACAGAAACTCGCCAGTGCGCGTAACCACCGGAGTGCGGCGCGCCGGGGAAACCACCTATGTCTTCGGCAGAAACCACAAGCGTTGCCGACGCTGCGGCACCGCCATCTACACAGACAGACTCGGCGGCCCCGATGCCGGTGGCGAAGAAGGCGAGCTCGAGCGCATCATCTGGGTCTGCCCACACTGCCAACCACGCCGAGATTAAATTCGCTGACCGCAGAATCATGAGGTGTGGTCACAGAATAGAAAATGGAGGTAAACCCTGATGTCAATGTCAGTGATGTCGACTAGGTTAGGTTCTATGAAAACTATCCTGAACATCATCTGGTTTATCTTCGGTGGCTTCTTTCTGGCGGCGGGGTATTTCCTTGCCGGTGTTATTGCATGCATCCTTGTTGTGACTATCCCCGCGGGTGTGGCTAGTTTCCGCATGGCTAGCTACGCGCTGTGGCCATTTGGACGCAGCGTTGTTCAGCCAACTAAGGGAACTGGCGGGTTTTCTGCCATCGGTAACCTCATCTGGTTCCTCGTCGCCGGTCTATGGCTGGCGATTGGCCACGTCGTTACCGCAGCTGGCCAAGCTGTCACCATCGTTGGTATTCCGCTAGCGATTGCCAATGTCAAGATGATTCCGGTGACCTGCTTCCCATTCGGACGCAGCATCGTGCCATCGGATCGCATTCCTTTCGGCTACGAGCCAATGGTTAAGCTCTAAGCCCGCAGGCTCAAACATAGCGCCGCGCACCCTCCAAAAATGGTAGAGTGCGCGGCGCTGTTTTTTAACTTTTTGTATCTTGTTGCGGTGTTAATCCTTGGTGCGCGAAGAGGAGCTGACGCCGGGGGCATCGGAAAGCTGCGAAGCATCGGCTTGCTGTGACTGCTTGGAATCTGTAGTGCTGTCGCTGGTGGCTGCCTTGCGCTTTTGGCTTCGACGGATAAGCAGGACCAAAACCACGATGATCGCTAGGGCAATAAGGGCATAAACGACGGTGGAGTACTGGTCGATATAGTCAGCGACCAGTGTATATGACTGACCGAGCCACATCCCTAACCAGATGAGAGTAGCGTTCCAACCGGCTGAACCGATGGCTGTCCAGAGCGTAAATTTAATGGGGTTAAGCCGGTCAATGCCCGCGGGGATGGAAATAAGAGAGCGAATACCGGGGATGAAACGGCCGAAAAAGACCGAGGCCGGGCCGTATTTATCAAACCAGTACAAAGCGCCATCAACATCGCTGGCTTCGACCAGCCACATCCAGTCCGCAATCTTGCGTAAGCGCTCTGCGCCAATCCACGCGCCAATGCCGTACAGTGCCCAGGCACCCACGATGGAACCAGCGGTAGCCCAGATAAAGGTGGGCCAGAAACCTAGGTTGCCCTGCGAGATAGTAAACCCGGCCAGCGGCAGCACTACTTCAGAAGGGATTGGTGGAAAGAGGTTTTCCAATAAAATAGCGATGCCTACGCCGGGGGCGCCGAGGATCTCCATGAGCTGGATGATCCACTCGATTATTCCTTGCACGATGTTTATCCGTTTCCTTCTGAACTCGCGTTAACTGCTCTATTGTGTCTAAGAAGTATGAATTGGCAGTGGCGAGGGACTGGATGTTTCCTGCGTGAATTCTGTTAATTAACGGTGCTTAAGAAACCAGGAGATCAGTGCGTCGGTCGATTCATCACCGGTATCGATGTCCGCCTTGCCAGAGACCGCCGGCGCTAGGTCGTTGGCTTGTTGCTTACCTAATTCCACGCCCCATTGGTCAAAGGAGTTGATATCCCAGATGACGCCTTCGACAAACACGATGTGTTCGTAGAGTGCAATCAAGCTGCCCAATGCTGCAGGGGTGAGCTCTTCGGCCAAGATAGTGGTGGTGGGGCGATTGCCCGGCATGACCTTGTGAGCCACGAGTTCTTCTGCGATGCCTTCGCTTGCTATTTCTTCTGCGGTTTTGCCAAAGGCCAGCACCTTGGTTTGTGCGAAGAGATTGCCCATGAGTAGATCATGCATGGAACCTGAGCCATCGGCAGTGGGGAAATCTTCCTTCGGGTGGGCAAAGCCAATGAAATCAGCCGGAACCAAGTGTGTTCCCTGGTGCAGTAACTGGAAGAAAGCATGCTGGCCATTCGTTCCGGGCTCACCCCAGTAAATCGGACTGGTAGTGGTTGCTACCGCAGAGCCATCGTGGTGCACGGACTTGCCGTTAGACTCCATCGTTAGTTGCTGCAAATACGCAGGGAAACGGCCAAGATCCTCAGAGTAGGGAAGTACAGCGTGAGACTGTGCGCCATAGAAGTTGGTGTACCAAACGCTTAGCAGTGCCATGAGCACTGGAACATTGGACTCAAGTGGTGCGGTGCAGAAGTGCTTATCCATGGCATGGAAGCCTTCGAGGAAACGCATGAAGTCCAGCGGACCAATGGTGCACATCAGAGACAAGCCAATGGCTGCATCGACAGAGTAACGTCCGCCGACCCAATTCCAGAACCCAAACATGTTTTCAGTATCAATGCCGAATTCCGTGACCTTCTCGGCGTTGGTCGATACCGCAACAAAGTGCTTGGCGATGGAAGACTCATCACCATCGAATTGCTCCAGCATCCAACGACGAGCAGCGTGGGCGTTAGACAAAGTTTCCTGCGTGGTAAAAGTCTTGGAAGCAATGATGAAAAGAGTGGAGCCGGCATCGAGTCCATCCAAAGTCTTTGCCAAATCGGCTGGGTCCACATTGGAGACAAACTCGGCGGAGATTCCCGCGACTTCATAGCTGCGCAGTGCCTGGGCTGCCATCGCAGGCCCCAAATCAGAACCACCGATGCCGACGTTGACCACCTTCTTGATGGTATGGCCGGTATGCCCCAGCCACTTGCCCGAACGCAATGCAGTTGCGAAATCACGCATGCGACCGAGGACTTCGTGAACATCGGCTGCGACATCTTGCTCATCGACCACTAGGTTAGCTTCGACCGGAAGACGCAATGCGGTATGCAGTACAGCGCGGTCTTCAGTGGTATTGATGTGCTTGCCGCTAAACATGTCTGCGCGGCGTGCTTCAACCCCTGCTTGCTCAGCGAGTTCTACCAGCGCTGCAACCACTTCGGAGTCAATAAGATTCTTGGAAAGGTCCACATGCAGCCCCGCAGCATCGAAGGTTAAAGCCGAAGCGCGGGTGGCATCGGCAGCAAAAAGCTGTCGAAGCGTTGTGTGCTTCTTAGCTTCGAAAAGCTGCTGAAGCTTTGCCCATGCAGGTTGTTGCGTTATTTCCATGATTGACCTTTCGATACCAGCGGTAAAACGAGCTGAAGTAGGGGTGAGATAGGTAACCTAGCCACTTCCTAAACTAGTCAAAATATTAGTTTAAGGGGCAAAATAAATGCGGCCTCTCCACAAAAATTGGGAGAAACCGCGAAAGATAAATCTAAATGGTGCGTGGTGTTAGAGAACCAACGCTGCAATCCAGCCGGCGATCAGCAATGGAATGTTGTAGTGAATGAAGGTCGGAATGACCGAATCGCGAATGTGGTCGTGCTGTCCATCAGCATTTAAACCTGCTGTTGGACCGAGCGTAGAGTCAGAAGCCGGTGAGCCTGCATCACCCAGCGCACCGGCGGTGCCGATGATCGCGACGGTCGCCATGGTCGAAAAGCCCAAAGACATACACAGTGGAACGAAAAACACGGTGATGATCGGCAGGGTAGAGAAGGAAGAGCCAATCCCCATGGTGACTACGAGACCGGCGATAAGCATCGCTGCGGCCGCGGCCGCCTGGTTGTCGCCAAAGATAGAAGTCACGTCGTCGACAAGCGCTTCGACCTCGCCGGTCTCGGTCATGACAGCTGCAAAACCTTGCGCAGTAATCATGATGAATCCAATGAGCGCCATCATCTTCATACCGGAAGAAAATACGTCATCGGCTTTTTTCCACTCGACCGCGCCGGTGAGCAGCAAGATAGCCAGACCAATTAGAGCACCGACCAGCAAACCATCGGCTTCAAAGCTCATAGCCTGCATGGCAACCTGAACCACGAAAGTTGCGACGATAGCAATCAGTGCGACGCGTACCTTGTAGGAAGAAATTTCCTGGCTATCAGGCTCTTCAGCTAACGGGCGATCTTCGTAGACACGTGGCTTGCGGTAGGTGACGAATACCGCAATGAGCAGGCCCGCCACCATGCCTGTTGCTGGGATAGCCATGGCATGAATGATGTTGATGTCGGAGGTGTCCAAGCCGGCTTCGTTGATGTTGAACAACAAAATGTCGTTCAAGAAGATGGAGCCGAAACCTACGGGCACAAACATGTAAGTGGTGACCAAACCGAAAGTCAGCACGGAAGCAATCAGGCGGCGGTCGATGCCGAGCTTGTTAAAGACCGTGAGCAGTGGTGGAACAATGAGCGGGATGAATGCAATGTGAACCGGGATTATGTTCTGGCTCATAATTGCCATAGCCAGTAGACCGGCCACGATGAGGTACTTTGTCGTGGTCACTGCCTTCTGGCTGGCATTGTGCACGATAGGATCCGCTGGATCTTCCTCGGCATCAATGTCGCGTGCGCCGCCTGCACTGACGCCGCTCCCGGTGCTAGCACCCCCAGCGCCTGCAGTAGCAAACTGGGATACTTTGGACTTGGTTGCGTTAACGCGGGCGAGCAGGAGATTCGCCAAGATTTGGGGCAAGCCTGTCGATGCCACACCCATGGCAAAAGCGCCGAGCAGAGCGTAGCTCAATGCGATTTTCGCGCCACCGCCAAGGCCATCTTGGAAGGCAAGCATGGTGCCGTCTAACCCCATGCCTGCGAGCAGACCTCCGACAAGCGAACCAAGAAACATTGCGACGACGACATGCACGCGCACTAGGGCCAGCACGAGCATGACCACCACAGCAATTAAGACAGCATTCATAATTAATCAGGGTATTAGCAGGGTCCTTTTATAAAAAATTAGGATTGCCTGCAAAAACGTGATTCTTATCCCAGAAAGATGGGGAAGCGGTCCACACCCTATGAATGCATAGAATCGGGGTAGCACTTTAAAAGCGCTACCCCTTAAGCCTGGTGTCGTATTAGCGACGCCAGAAGTGCTTAGCCGAGCTTGCCGCGGCCCATGCGCAATAGCGCAGAGCCGATGGCGGGACCCTCTTCGCCGAGCTCATCACGGAACTGGTTCAAAATAGAAATCTCACGGGTGTGTACTAAACGGGTGCCGCCGGAGCCCATGCGGGTCTTGCCAATTGCTTGGGAGACTTTCGTGCGACGTTTGATGGCTTCTAAGATAGTGCGATCCATGCGGTTGATTTCTTCGCGATACTTCTGAATCTCAGCATCAGACAATGGGTCATCAGTGCCTGAAGGCATGCGAATATCCGCGTTGTCTCCAGCGGGGTTGAAATCCATATTTTCTCCCACGAGTTCGTCCTGGGACTGATTATTGCTAGCGTCAGTACGGCCAGATTCAGAAGAGGTGTCCATAGCTTTATTATTGTGCCACTAAGTAGGAGAAACTGGAATCATTGACCCAGGCTAAGCGCCGCTAGTGGTCTTGGCATGGGTTTAGACACAAGTAGTGTCCGATGCAAGAGGTAGGTTGGAAGTTATTATGCGCAGCGATGAAAATAGAAACGACAAACAAGAACAAATTACTGACTTTGATCAGCTTCCACTTCCACCTTTAGAACCTGAACCTGAATTTGCTCCACCTGAAGAAGCCGATCTACCGCCGGAGGATGCTGGCGATCTTTTTCGTGATTCCCACATGACGCAGTCAGGCGCGGAAGCTCGCCTCAATCCTTTTGCGCCTGCATCCGGAAATCCCGCAGCGAATCCTTTCGGTGGGGCAGGCAGTGGTTTATCTAATCCTTCGCCGTTTAGCACGGTCGGAAGCAACGCAGGGCAGCATCGCGCTCGGCCGCAGGTCAATGTGTCGGCCGAAAAGCTTGTCGAGGGCCTTAATCCGCAACAGGTTGAAGCCGTCGAGCATTCTGGTTCGCCACTGCTAATTATTGCTGGTGCGGGCTCTGGTAAGACCGCGGTGCTGACTCGCCGTATTGCTTATCTCATGGGCAATAGGGGAGTTGCTCCATGGGAAATTTTAGCTATTACCTTTACCAATAAGGCCGCAGCAGAGATGAAAGAACGCGTCGGCCAACTGGTAGGTCCTGTTGCTGAGCGCATGTGGGTGGCTACTTTCCACTCGATTTGTGTGCGTATTTTGCGCCAGCAGGCCCAACTTGTTCCTGGCCTCAATACGAATTTCACCATTTATGATGGTGATGACTCCCGCCGCTTGTTGACGATGATTGCTAAAGACATGCAGCTGGACATCAAGAAGTTCACCTCGCGTGTGTTGGCGAATCAGATCTCTAATCTCAAAAATGAGCTGACTTCACCTGAGACTGCTTTGGCAGAAGCAGAGAAGACGAAGAACCCATTTACGCTTACGGTGGCGCAGGTCTTTGCGGAGTATCAGCGCCGCCTGCGAGCTGCTAATGCCGTTGACTTTGATGACCTTATTGGTGAAGTCGTGCGTATCTTCGTTCAGCACCCGCAGGTGGTCGACTTTTACCGCCGCAGGTTTAAGCACGTGCTTATTGATGAGTACCAGGACACCAACCACGCGCAGTACTCGCTGGTTGCCGCATTGGTGGGAGATGATCAAGAAAAGAGCCCTGAACTGTGTGTTGTGGGCGATTCAGATCAGTCAATTTATGCCTTCCGTGGTGCAACCATCCGCAATATTGAGGACTTTGAGCGTGACTATCCGGGTGCACGCACAATCTTGCTCGAGCAAAACTACCGTTCCACCCAAACTATTTTAAGTGCCGCCAACGCGGTGATCGCGCAAAACGAAAACCGTCGTAAGAAAAACCTGTGGACGGACCACGGTGAGGGTGAGAAGATCATTGGCTACGTCGCCGATAATGAGCACGATGAAGCTCGCTTTATCGCCTCGGAAATTGACGCTTTGGCGGATAAGGGACGCAACTATTCCGATATCGCGATCATGTACCGCACCAATAATGCTTCGCGTGCTTTGGAAGATATCTTTGTGCGTTCCGGCATTCCGTACAAGGTCGTTGGCGGAACCAGGTTTTACGAGCGCCGCGAAATTCGTGACATCATCGCATACCTGCGGATCATGGATAACCCAGATGATTCAGTAAGTCTGCGCCGGATTATTAACGTGCCTAAGCGTGCCATCGGCGATAAGGCTCAGGCGCAGATTGCCACGCATGCCGATAACCTCAATATCAGCTTTGGTAAGGCACTCTATTTTGCTGAACAGGGAGAAGTCCCAGGGTTGGGGACCCGTGCTGTAAATGCGGTGACCAAATTCAATGACATGATGTCTGGAATCCGGGGGCAGATTCCCGCGATGATAAATGACGTCACTAAACAGCCAGACTTGGGTGAATTAGTCAGCGCTATTTTGGATGCCACCGGCTATAAAGCGGAATTGGAAGCATCTAATGACCCACAAGATGGAGCGCGTTTAGACAACCTCAACGAATTGGTTTCGGTGGCACGTGAATTTTCTTCCGAAGCAGCGAACCAATTGGCCTTTGACGGATCTGATTCAGATATTGTTGTTGCCCCTGAACTTAGTGAGGGAGAGGCTGCACCGGGTTCACTGCAGGCCTTCTTGGAGAAGGTTTCTTTGGTTGCTGATGCAGATCAGATTCCTGAAAATGAATCCGGCGTGGTCACCCTGATGACTTTGCACACTGCGAAAGGCTTGGAATTCCCGGTTGTATTCCTCACCGGTTGGGAGGAGGGACAGTTCCCACACATGCGCTCCCTCGGTGACCCGAAGGAGCTCAGTGAGGAACGCCGCTTGGCGTATGTGGGAATCACTCGTGCCCGCGAAGAGCTGTATCTCACTCGGGCGATTCTTCGCTCGTCCTGGGGCAACCCCATGACGAATCCGGCCAGCCGCTTCCTCGGCGAGATCCCAGAGGATCTCATCGACTGGCGCCGTGAAGAACCGCAAAGCTCAATGGGCTCTGCATGGGACTACGATGATTCCTATTCTTACGGTCGTTCTTATGACTCGAGCTGGTCCGGGTGGGGCCGTAGTTCACGCTCCGCCGCGACATCCCCTTCGCAGCGAACTCGCTCTTCTAAGGCTTCGGAAAGCTCGATGTCCAAGAACAAGAATTTGGATTTAGTTGTAGGCGACCGCGTCAACCACGCCAAATATGGCCTGGGCACAGTCATCGCTGCCGATGGTTCAGGTCTGCGATCGACTGTAACCATCGACTTTGGTTCCGCAGGCAAGGTCAGGCTCATGCTCGTGGGCGGCCTGCCTATGGAAAAACTCTAGGAAACTAGAAGTAGATTCCGTTACCTGCAAACCATGGCTTCGGGTCGGTGGCGTTAGCGCCATCCGGCCAAATCTCGAAGTGCAGGTGCGGTCCAGTGGATTGACCTTCACTACCGATAGAGGCAATCTGCTGTCCTGCGGTCACACGCTCGCCAACACCGACGAGCAAGGATGAAGCCTGCATGTGTCCGTAGACGGAGATTGAGCCGTCATCGTGCTTGATGCGGATCCAGTTGCCGTAGCCCTGTGCTGGCCCGGATGAGATAACTTCACCGTCCATGACTGCGTAGATCGGAGTGCCAATGGGGTTGGCAACGTCAATGCCATTGTGGTGAGTGCCCCAACGAGCTCCGTAGGTGGAAGTAAGCGTACCGGAGGTAGGAAAGACTACCGTGCGGCCATCAGCGGTACTGCCACGCATCGGGGAGAGCTGTGATGGGTCAGCCGGAGCGAATTGCTCTGCCAGGCCAGGAATGGAACTTGGGTCCAAAACGATTGAGACGCCGTATTCCGTGCGTTCAATGGTCGGAACGACGCCACTGTTTAAAATACCGTCGATGCTTGTGAACAAACCGGTTGCGGCGTTTATCAGCTCATTGTTATCAACGTGGTTGATTTGAGGCTGAGAAGAGCCATCGACGACACTGAGGCTGAGCGCTGGGGTGTCTGCCGTGGCAGCTGTGACGGTGGCTAGGCCAACGCCTGAAGCAGCAGCCACTGCAAGAGCAGCTTTGAGTGCGCGGGGAATGCGCTTCATAGATACGGTCCTTTGCTAAACGCTGTACATCAGTGTTTGATATCGCCATCACAATCAACACAATGCAGAAATCACCCGCCTAAAAAGGCGTCATCGTTCGATGAACTGAATTCGTTGCATAGCTGTGATTGATTTGTAGCAACGCGATTAAAGTTATCGGGAGTTTGCGCACTATGCAATGGGAAAACGGCAGGTGATGGCAGTTCGTTTTCGAGAACCTTTCGAACACCCCAGCATGTTGCGCATGTTGCTAATGTTAAAGAAGTTGCGAATGTAAACCAATGGTTCAAGTTCTGGGGGTGGCAAAAGGGGGTGTCAAATTCTGGGCCCGGGGAATAATTTCCGGCGTGTCGTAACTATCTAGACCTAAGTATCGTTATATCTTGCTTGGTTTGCCTTTTCTTAAGTCGGTGATGCTCTGTGGGGCGCGGGATCGGGCCCGGGTGCAACTTGGAAAGGCGTTTGGGAACGATGTTGTAAATGTGCGCGCAAACGGCGGCCTTGCGGCTTCTGCGCTTTGCTAGGCGCGTGTGTGGGCAAGCTGTTGGTCGGCGTGCCGGAAGGCCTTGAGTCTTGGTTCCAGGGGTCGTGGCGGGGCTTGCAGCCTTCCTAGGCCCACTGGGTCCTCAAGGTCCTGTTTGAGGTGCCTGCTGTTCGCTATTGCGTCATAAGACGCCTCGGCGCTGGACGAGCGTTTCCGGGCATGGCAAAAGCCCCGGGTTGGGCATCCACCAGAAGATGTCGTTGGTAGGGAGGTGGAAGCTCAGCCTGGGGCTTTGTATTGCGCTTTAAGAAATTAAGAGATGTTGATTCCGCGTGCCTGGAACCAAGGAATAGGGTCAACTGCGGTGTTGCCGTCAGGGTGAATCTCAAAGTGCAGGTGGGTACCGGTGGAGAAGCCAAGGTTGCCCATGCCAGCGATCTTTTGGCCAGCGGTTACGCGCTCGCCGACTGCGACGTCAAGAGATTCCATGTGGCCGTAAACGGACATCGAACCGTCGTCGTGCTTGATGCGGATCCAGTTGCCGTAGCCAGATGCTGGGCCAGAGTCAATGACGGTGCCGTCCATAACGGACAGGATTGGGGTGCCATTGGAGTTAGCGATGTCAATGCCGGCGTGGAAAGAGCCCCAACGTGGGCCGAATCCGGAGGTGAAAGTACCTTCAGCAGGGCGAGAGACAGATGGTGCACGAGCTGCTTCGTCAGCGGCTGCGCGAGCTTCAGAAGCCTGGATGGCGGTGTTGAGCTGCTCTGAGAGGTTCTGAACTGGCTTGGTTTCTGCAACGGTCAAAATCTGTGGGGTAGCTGCAACAGCGGAATCAACCTGGTTCTGTGCCCCCTCAACAGCGTTTTGGATGTTGCCGGAAACCTGATCCAATGGAGAGGTCTGGCTAACTTGCTTGAAGTCAACGGTTTGAGTTTTGGTTGTATCTTCAGGGGCGGTCTGTACCTGAGCTGCAGTAGCTCCACCAACGCCAGCAGTAGAAACCGCGCCTGCGGCTACGGTTACTAAAGCAATGCGTCCCTTAGCCGTCTGTGCGGTGTTCACCTTGCGGTGACGTCCAACGCCAGAGCGCCGAGAAATGCTTTGCATGTAAATTTTCTTCCCTATTGTCGTCTCACTCCTGGAGCGTGTGCATCTTGTTGATGCGAGAGGGCGTTACATTGAACCCTTGCTCTTTATCGGATTGTGACCTTACTGTTACCAACGAGAGGTAACAATAGCGTCTCAAATGATCTCGAGCAACCTGTTTCAGGGAATTAAACAAGGGTAGCTTGATTTTGCGGCTAAGCAAATTCTGCCCCTACCTCCGTTGCGCCAGCACAAACGATTACAGGGATGTTTTTATGGCCTAAAATTGACTCGATGAAATTTAATGTGATTACCGCCACTGGGGTAAAAATGGTCAAAAATTGGCTAAATTTTCAGGGTTAGCGGTCGTCGAAATTCTAACTTTTGACGGTATGCATGTGGCTTGTGTGGCAATGGCCAGGTTCGCGTTGACGCCACGGTGAAATGTACTTATTTACTCCTTATATAGGAGTTCTTTGAACCCATTGTAAAGGTTGAGGGTTTTCCATCCGCGGTGTCCTCCAGCGACATGACTGCGAAGAACTAACAGCAGGCTGGATATTAGCTGAAGAGTCGGGGTGCCAACGCTAAAAAGAAACCAGATCGTGGCAATGTGTATAGCTGATGAGCAAAAATACGAGCCCCCAATCACGGTCAACTTCTGGTCCGCGCAGCTCTGCACGAGGGCGCGGGCGTGTTAAGGCCGCCTCGCCGTCAGCCGCGCGCGTTGCCAAGACGGTGGGTAAGGAAACCAAAGCGCGGCGCGCAACTGGTCCGGTGACTTGGCGCTCGCGCCTTCGCCGAATGTTTTTTGTTGTAGCTGTCCCTAATCTTGTGGTGTTTTTCTCTTTGGCGGCCATTGCCACGGCAACAGTGCTGCTAACTAGTTCGCCATCTGCGTGGTTGCCTACTGCCATTGCGCAGTCTTGGATGGTTACCAACCTGGCTCCTGTTGTGGCAGCAGACTTAACAATTTCTGCTCTTCCAATCCTGCCTGCGCTGATCCTGGGATGGATGCTCGCGGGAAATATTCATCGCGCTATTAAAGATAAGGTCAGTGTGAATGACCTCCTAGCGCTTTTGGGCTGGGTAATTGCTATCCCCATCGTGCTGATTGGGGTTGCTTGGTTTATGTTGTGGGATGCTGCCCAGGTCTATGACCTATCTCCACCACCTTTGGGAAATACCATCGCCCGGGCGCTGGTATTGCATTTGGCTGCACTACTTATTGGCATGGGTCCACGGCTATGGCGTGCACTAGCGAAGCGCTATAAAATTCCGCGCGACGTTGTCGATGGCGTAGTACTTGCTGCTTTGTCGTTGTTAGCTTTGTTGGCTACAGCTGCTGTGGTCCTCCTTGTTGCTTTGGCTGTGAACTGGAAGAACCAAGCGCTGATTGCAGATAGCTTTCCGCATTTAGCTGGCTTGGGATTATTTGCGGTTATTGGACTTTCGGTTCTGTACCTGCCCAATGCACTAGTTGCAGTCGCGGGAATCCTATTGGGTTCAGAATTTCACATTGGTGATGCCAGCGTCAGCCTGTTTAGTGTGCATCTTGTTCCACTTCCACCATTGCCTTTGTTGGGCGCGGTTCCTGGTTCGGCATCGCCTTGGGCAATTGGGCTGTTGGTGCTGACTGCCGTAGCTATCGGATACGTAGCCGTAAAGAAGCGTCCGAGCTTTTACCAAGCTGCAGCATCTGGTGTGGCAGCAGGAATTATTGTGCTGGTTAGTGGTTATTTGACCGCTGGTGAACTTGGCCTTTATGAGTCTGTGGGTCTCATGGTGTTTATGGCGGCAGGACTGGCAGTCGTCTGGGTTGGTGGCATCGGTCTTGCGGTGGCTGCGGGAATGGCAATTAAGGCCCGCCGCGACGAGGCAGCGGATGTTTCCGTGGCGGCAGCAGCAGAGGCCACAACAGAAGAGACTGAGTCCACCGAATCCACTGAAGCTGCTGAATCCTCAGAAATTATCGACGCAGGTGAAGCTGATGAGGCTAGTGATGATGGGGCAGTGGACTACATTGATGGTGAGCTCGAAGAAGAGACATCCGTTGCCAACGAGGGTGGCTCCCAGGGTGAGGCAGTCTCCGTTGGAGCAATGTCGGAGGAGCTGATCGATAATTTGGAAGATGGTTCCTTCCCCGATGAAGTGCCAGGCGAAGACGATATTGAGGACAGGATCGGTACTGCTACGCATGAGCCGAGCGATGGAGATGCCAATAACGAGCCCGGCGTCGAAGACATTGACATCGACAATGCAGAGCAAACCGCGGAAGGGGTATTGCCAGACTCTGACAACGGAGCCCAAGAAGCTGCGGAAAATGACACGGAAGCTTCTGGGGTCGAGCACGCTGATGATGGCCACGATGGCCAACAGCAAAGCGATGAGGACGATAAAACAGGCAAAGATACCCAATAAGAGGGGATAAGTTGTCCTCTTTTCCGTGGTGGAGGAAAAATTGGCGGCATCGTTTCGTCCTCGAAAGGGCTACAGACTAGTCTTTAACACGTGACTGAATCGCCTTCGCAAGTTTTGAAAGCACAAGACCCGCTCCAAGTAGTGGTGCTGGTATCTGGCACCGGATCTTTGCTGCAAAATATTATCGACAACCAAGATGACTCCTATCGGGTTATCAAGGTAGTCGCGGATAAGCCCTGCCCGGGGATTAACCGAGCCCAAGATGCAGGCATCGACGCCGAAGTCGTGCTTTTAGGCTCAGACCGCGCGCAGTGGAACAAAGACCTTGTCGCAGCGGTTGGTACCGCCGATGTTGTGGTGTCCGCTGGATTTATGAAAATCCTGGGGCCTGAATTCTTGGCCAGCTTTGAAGGCCGCACAATAAATACGCATCCCGCACTCCTGCCGTCCTTTCCGGGCGCGCATGGAGTCCGGGATGCGTTGGCTTATGGCGTGAAAGTCACCGGCTCTACTGTCCATTTTGTGGACGCGGGAGTCGATACTGGCCGCATCATCGCACAACGCGCAGTAGAGATTGAGGCAGAAGATGATGAGGCAAGCTTGCATGAGCGCATCAAAAGCGTCGAACGTGAGCTTATCGTGCAGGTCTTACGCGCAGCGAATGTTCAAGACCAGCAGCTTATTATTGAGATTTAAACCAGATTTCCCACAGTCAGGAAGGCAAGGCTTTCATCCATGAGTGATGACCGCAAGCAGATCAAGCGTGCACTAATTAGCGTTTATGACAAGACAGGGCTCGAAGAGCTCGCTCGCACGCTTGACAGCGCAGGCGTAGAGATTGTGTCCACCGGCTCCACCGCCGCCAAGATTGCTGATCTTGGTATTAACGTCACTCCGGTTGAATCTCTCACCGGATTCCCAGAGTGCCTCGAAGGCCGCGTTAAGACCTTGCACCCACGCGTGCATGCGGGCATTTTGGCTGATACCCGCAAGCCGGATCACCTTAATCAGCTGGAAGAGCTTGAGATTGAGCCATTCCAGTTGGTCGTGGTTAACCTGTACCCATTTAAAGAGACTGTAGCTTCTGGCGCAGACTTCGATGGTTGCGTCGAGCAGATTGATATCGGCGGTCCATCCATGGTCCGTGCTGCTGCCAAGAACCACCCATCGGTGGCGGTTGTTGTAGACCCAGCGCGTTACGGCGACATCGCTGAGGCTGTCGCTCAGGGCGGATTCGATCTGGCGCAGCGCCGTCAGCTGGCCGCGACTGCGTTCAAGCACACGGCAGATTATGATGTTGCAGTTTCTGGCTGGTTTGCCCAGCAGCTTGCCGATGACTCCGCTGCCTCTGCTGAGCTAGAAGGCGAAGCGCTGCGTTATGGTGAGAACCCTCACCAGCAGGCTTCCATCGTTCGTGAAGGCACGACCGGTGTTGCTAATGCGAAGCAGCTGCACGGTAAGGAAATGAGCTACAACAACTACCAGGACGCGGACGCCGCATGGCGCGCTGCTTGGGATCATGAACGTCCATGTGTAGCAATTATCAAGCACGCTAACCCTTGCGGTATCGCTGTTTCTGATGAGTCCATCGCAGCGGCGCACGCAGCGGCACACGCCTGTGACCCAATGTCCGCTTTCGGTGGCGTTATTGCGGTCAACCGCGAAGTCACCAAGGAAATGGCAACCCAGGTTGCTGACATCTTCACCGAGGTCATCATCGCACCGTCCTACGAAGATGGAGCCGTCGAGATTTTGCAGGGCAAGAAGAATATTCGCATCCTTGTTGCTGAGCATGAAGTACCAGCAGTAGAGGTCAAAGAAATCTCTGGTGGCCGTCTGCTGCAGGAAGCAGACGTTTACCAGGCTGAGGGCGATAAGGCTTCGACTTGGACTTTGGCTGCCGGCGAAGCTGCATCCGAGGAAAAACTCGCGGAGCTGGAATTCGCTTGGCGCGCAGTACGCTCGGTAAAGTCCAACGCCATCTTGTTGGCGCATGAAGGTGCAACCGTTGGCGTGGGTATGGGCCAGGTCAACCGCGTTGATTCGGCGAAGTTGGCTGTTGACCGCGCGAATACTTTGGCTGATTCCGCAGAGCGTGCTCGCGGTTCCGTCGCAGCATCGGATGCGTTCTTCCCATTCGCCGATGGCTTGCAGGTGCTTATCGATGCCGGCGTTTCCGCCGTTGTCCAGCCCGGCGGCTCCATCCGCGATGAAGAAGTTATTGCTGCCGCTGAAGCAGCTGGTATCACCATGTACTTCACTGGTACCCGCCACTTCGCGCATTAAAGCTTTCCTCTGCTTCGCGTTCGGGAAGCTTTAGCTCAGAAGAGTTAGCAAAAAGGGAGTCTGTTCACCCGTAATTTTAACGGTGTGAACAGGCCCCTCGGCTTTCTAGAGCCTGACTTTTAAATATCGAGCTTTAAGCGTCGATGTTCTCGTCTGCGTTTCCCAGCCACGGCGCGATGACCTGGTCTGACTTCTTCGGGCAACAACTCAATGGTCTTATCCACGCCTTGCTCACCACCGGCCATAGGTCCGTAGAGATACGCGCGCCCGACGAGGACAAAGTAAGCGCCGAGTCTAAAAGCAGCCACGATATCGGCACCGGGACATCACGCCTGAGTCCAAGATAATTTCGATATCTGGACCTGCTTCTTTGCGTACTTCACTTAGCGCTTGGATAGACACAGGGCTGTGGTCTAGCTAATGGCCACCGTGGTTGGAGACAACCAAACCATCGGCGCTCGGATCGACAGCACGGCGGGTAGCATCCGCAGTTAAGATACATTTAAAAAATAGCGGACCTTGCCACACTTCACGATTCCACTTCAAGTCCTCAATAGACAAGGAAGGATCAAGCATGGAGCCCAAAATAGAGGGTAGATCCTCTGCGGTGTTGCTCAGCGAGGCAGAGTTGTACGGATCAGCGGTTAGGAAGTTAAACCATTACGCGGGACGGTAAGTCGCAGCCAGCACTATCTTCGCTGTAAGCTGTGGCGGAATGGTCATGCCGTTGCGAGTATCACGCAGGCGTTGGCCAGCAACCGGGGTCTCCACGGCGACCAGTAGGGGGATGGAGCCTTTTTGCGCACGCTCCAACAAGTCCTTGGATGCCTCGCGGTCTTTCCAAAGATACAGCTGGCACCCTAGCTACCTCTTTGACAGAGCGGGTGTCCATAGGGGACAAAGAGAATAGAATGCCGGCTTTCGCAGTTGCTGGAGCGCCGGCATCCTCGCCCTCCGAATGCATGAAGCGCGCAAAGCCTGTAGGCGAAATTCCGAAAGGAAGCGATGAAGGTCTGCCAGCGATGGAGGTTGAAAGGTCTACTTCCGCAGCCGAGTCCGGCCGCGCGGTCCGACGGTCGAGCATTGGCAATTTGAACAGCATTAAAGGAAGAAGTTCACTGACTTGAGGAAATTAGTGCTTAAGACGAGTCATGGTGGTGAAACCTCTTTCAACCCTAATAGTTAGAACCTAATAAGGTAAAGCCACTTCACTATCAGCTGGGGGATTCTGGCTCGAGAAATGAGACCGCTAGTCCTTCTTAGCGTCTTTAGCTGCAATCATGTCCAAGGTGGCTTGCTCGCGATCCTCGGGGAATTCAGCCTGCAAGACTCTCAGGGCGGCATCGGCAAGCACGACTGCGGTCGGCGGCAGCTCGGAATCTGAATGTTGAAACGGCGGAGTGCCATTATTCTCGCGCATTTCCATCGCGGAGAGTGCAAGGTGGAAAGGCAGATCTGTGCGCGGATCCTCAGGTCCTACGATTTCGGCCGCAGTATCGCTGAAAGTTTTCTGCAGCTGTGCGCGCTGATCGTGAAAATCATCAAAATCAGGCGAGTTCGCAACCGGCAGCTGATAGAGCCGGCCGACATTCCAGCCGCTGGTGAGCAAAAGACGTGCTTCGGCCGCGACCAAGGCCCACAGGCGCAATTCCGGTGAAGACTTAGAACTTGCCAACTCATCGGCCAACTCAATGGAAGGCTCGATGGTGGATTTCAGCAGCGTGAGAAAGATTTCCGTCTTGGAAGGGAAATGGTAATACAGCGAGGCCTGGCGAATTCCAACAGCCTCTGCAATTTGATGCGTCGAGGTATTGGCAAAGCCCTGGGTGGTAAATAACTCTGAGGAAGCATCCAAGATTTCCTCGCGCGCGGTGCTACCGCGTCGGCGAGGACTATTTTTGCGAGGGCGTCCAACCGCACCAGCCATAAAACCAATTCCTCCTTATATAAAGCACATTTAAATATACGACATTAAAGCCCAGCTTGGGGCTAATTCACGTTTTGTGGATCCAGAGTCTCTTGCGAGTCTGACGATTCTTGTGAGTAGCGCGCGGAGATCGCCGCGAAGGTCTGCGCGACTAGACGGCATGCTGCACCGTAGGCAGTGCGATCCAGTGCTGGAAGATTATCCAACGTAGTGCTGCGACCATCCATATTAGCGAGCCAACGGCGCATGGCAATGCTTATCGCGGTCTCCCAAGCCACGGCCAAAGACTGTGACTCCGACGGGCTGAGCAATTGCCTTTCGATCGCAATCTCTAACCTGTCAAGCGTTGGCCGTGGAGACGGCGCAGCCCATCGTGCAATCCCTGCAATGGGAGCAAGAAGATAAGACTCGATATCGACTTCGCTGTCAGGGTCAGGCAAGCCATTGACGACCTTGAGTGCTGGTGGGCGCAGGCTTAAGGCTTCATCCAGAAGCTGTTGCTCTCCACCAATGCCCACCGGGTATCCGGCATCCACCCGCCACGCCAGAAACTCGTCCTCAGCCTGGCGGCCTTTAAGGCCTACTGACTCCAAAATCTCAAGCAACTGCTCATCCTCACCAAGCCATGTAATCGGCATGGAAGGAATAGCATCCCCCCGGCTTACTGCTCCTGTGAGACGAACCGGGCTGGCGATAGCAGGGGAGCGGACAACATCACTAACCAGGCGTGAGAACCACGCAGTCAGTTCGGTTTCGCTTTCTCGGTGGCGAAGAGCATTGCGCAAAAGCTCTTGAGCTTCAGATAAAATCCCGCGGGCAGCGGCGGTGGACTCACACCGATTGGCCTGTAAGGCAAGTTCCCGCAACGATGAGTGCAGCATGGCCGTCCTTCCTGCATTAAAGCGGTGGGGAGAAGATTTTCTACTTTAGCGTACTCGGTGCCCCAGCATAGGGGAAACAAAAGGCCCCTGGTCTCTTTCACCAGTTATATGGTGGAAGAGGCCAAGGGCCAATTTATACTTTTACCGTTCACACTTTATGCCAACGGCAAAAGTGCGCTGTTGAAACCCGGCTACTAATTAGCGGGTGGTGAACGGCAGGAGAGCCATTTCGCGAGCGTTCTTTACCGCGGTAGCAACCTGACGCTGCTGCTGCGGGGTCAGACCGGTGACGCGGCGGGAACGGATCTTGCCGCGGTCAGAGATGAAAAGACGAAGGGTCTTGGTGTCCTTGTAGTCCACCTTTTCGATGCCTTCAGCCTTCAATGGGTTCTTCTTCGGACGGCGGGTCTGCTCCATCCGGAACTTCTTCTGGTTATTGCGCTTCATTTTTTGCAACACCCCTTACCAGCTGGACTTGCGAACGCCTGGCAGCTCACCACGGTGAGCCATGCCACGCATGCGGACACGGGACAGGCCGAACTTACGGAGGTAGCCGCGTGGACGACCATCATGGGCGTCGCGGTTACGTACACGTGCTGCAGAAGCATCACGTGGCTGACGGTTCAGCTCGAACTGTGCGTCCATGCGATCCTCGTCAGAGGTGTTCGGGTTCTTGATAATAGCCTTGAGCTCAGCGCGACGCTCCGCGTAGCGGGCGACGATTTCCTTGCGCTGCTCGTTCTTGGCGATCTTAGACTTCTTAGCCATAGATTATCGCTCCTCGCGGAATTCGACGTGCTTGCGGACAACTGGATCGAACTTCATCAAAGAAATGCGGTCCGGGTTGTTGCGCTTGTTCTTACGGGTGACGTAGGTGTAACCAGTACCCGCAGTGGACTTGAGCTTGATGATTGGACGGATGTCATTACGTGCCATGCTTAAACCTTCTCCCCACGTGCTCGGATCTTCGCTACAACGGATTCGATTCCGTCGCGGTCGATGATCTTGATGCCCTTGGTTGAAACATTCAAGGTGATGGTACGGCCCTCAGAGGGCAAGTAGTACCGACGACGCTGCACGTTGGGGTTCCAACGACGCGAGGTGCGGCGGTGCGAGTGCGAGACTTGCTTGCCGAAGCTCGGCTCGCGGCCCGTTACCTGGCAAATAGCCGACATGGGTTCTCTTTCTCCTAGCCGCCCACATCTTGGCTACGGCGCTGGCCTATCACGAGAATGACTAAAGCGTTCTGCGTGTTGCTCTTTTAAAAGGTGAGGTGAGGTAAAGAGCGATGAGACTAGCTGCCAAATACCGGTAGACGGGGCGTATTACGTACAAAGTGACAACAGCAAGGAACAACCTTACACCGCTTTATGGCCATTTCCTAATCGCCTGGGAGGATTGCTTTCTTCACGCCTACCTTGAGAGCTGCATGCCTACCTTATCCGATCTCTTGTCAGGGTGCTCGTCGGCGGGATTTAGGTTTTATGCTCGTATTCTGTATGCTTGTTCGAGTTGATCACCGCATGTCATCGCGAATGCGAATGTAGCTGCGTTAGTGACCTTCTTGTCAGTTTGTTAGATACCCAACTCAGGCACGATCTTTACCCTTTCAGGATGTAAAGAACCGACCTGAAGTTTCAACCCTGAGGGAATCGAATTATGAAGAAAGATATCCACCCGGATTACCACCCGGTGGTCTTTCAGGATGCTGGTACCGGTACCCAGTTCCTGACCCAGTCCACTGCCAGCTCCTCCCGCACTGTTCAGTGGGAAGATGGCAATGAGTACCCACTGATCGTTGTCGACGTGACCGCTGAGTCCCACCCATTCTGGACTGGTGCACAGCGCGTTATGGACACCGCTGGCCGTGTTGAGCGCTTCAACCAGCGCTTCGGCGCAATGGCTCGCCGTAAGAAGAAGGCATAAGGAGGAAAGAAAACAATGGCAACTCCTAAGTTTAAGAAGTCCCGTTCCAATACCCACCACCGTCGCTCCCAGTGGAAGGCTGACAATGTCGCCCTGCAGGAAGTAACCATCGATGGTCAGACTGTTCGTATCCCACGTCGTTTGGTCAAGGCTGCACAGCTCGGCCTCGTTGACGTAGAGCAGTTCTAAAAATAAAAGCTTCGACGGCTACTGTCACTTACTAAGCTTTAAAAGAAGACACCTGGAATCCGTAAAGGATGACAGGTGTCTTTTTCATATCCGCATGTCTCTTGGATTGTCCTGCGTATTGCTTGTGGCGCATCACCCGCAAGCAGTGTCCGGTGCGGGTTATAGGATGGAAGAAGTTGTTGCATTCAAGCGCTCAAGTCGTGGAGTTTGCGCACATAAATGCATACAGGGAACGTCCAGGAACCCACGTTCGGACTTACAGAATTATTCCAGTACAACATAAGATTGATGGGGGAGAATACCTACTATGACTTCCAAAGATGAACATTCGGATTCGCCGCAAAGCTACTCGCGCGGCTGGAACCAGCCACGTTCGGACAGCACCCAAGAGATTCCAGCAACACCTGACAACGCTGCCTCTAATCCTCCGCAAGAACCTTATGGCCCCTATGGTGCTCAGTCACAGGGTGCGCAGGATCCGTTGCAAGGACCTGCGCAAGTACCGCGGCAGCAGCCAGGGGCGCAGTATTACGGACAACAGGCAGGCACTCAGCAGTTCGGTGCGCAGCAAACAGGCGCCCAACCGACTGGTGTGCCGGGGGTGGATGATGGCGCGACGAAGACATCGAAAAGCAAGCGCACTGTAGGGCTTGGAACCGCGTTGGCCATGATGTTGGTTGCAGGCATCGGTGCGGGCGGGGTCACCGGCTATGTCGTAGGCAATAACAGTTCCTCGAATAACGGGACTTCCGTAAGCGAGATTCTTAACAGTCAGCCGGTCAATAACACCAATACCACCGGCCAGGAAGCAGAAGCTGGCACGACAGAATCAGTTGCCGCCAAGGTATTGCCGGCTGTGGTTTCCATTCAAGTAGTCTCATCTACCGCGGCTTCTGAAGGTTCAGGTTCGATTATTTCCCCTGATGGTTATGTGCTGACTAACCACCACGTCGTCGCTGGTGCTGAGGAAGGCGGCATGATGCAGGTGACCATGAATGATGGCGCCAAGCACGATGCTGAATTTGTAGCCTCGGATGTTAATACCGACGTAGCGGTGATTAAGATCAAGGATGTTCAAGACCTGCCATTTTTGGAATTCGGCAATTCCAAGTCCTTGCAGGTGGGCCAGGAAGTCGTAGCTGTTGGTTCCCCGCTTGGTCTTAATGCGACGGTGACTTCCGGTATTGTCTCCGCAGTCAACCGTCCAGTGCGTGCGTCCCAAGGTGGCGGGCAGTCTTCGCTGATCGATGCTATTCAGACCGACGCTGCTGTTAACCCCGGTAACTCAGGCGGGCCGTTGGTGGATATGAGCGGCAATCTGGTGGGTATGAACTCCATGATTGCTTCCTTGTCAGCTGGAACGAGTGGTGAAGCGGGCTCGATTGGCTTGGGCTTTGCTATCCCATCTAATTTCGCGCAACGCATGGCGCAGCAGCTGATTGATAATGGCGCAGTTGTTCACCCCATGCTGGGAGTGCAGGTTGACGGCCGAGATATCACCGACGGCGCGCATGTTGTCTCCGTGGAACCAGGCAGTGCCGGTGCTGAGGCTGGGCTGGAAGAAGGCGATATCATCACCCGGGTTAATGACCGTCCGATTGAAGACGCAGATTCCCTCATTGCCTCCATTCGTGGGCAGGAATTTGGCAATAAAATCACCCTCGAGGTGACCCGCGAAGACGACGATTCTTCGCGAGAGGTAGAGGTTACCTTGCCAACAGAGTAGTTTAATAAGCAGCCTCATGACGTTCGAAACAACTAACTACTAGAAGTGGAAATCACTATGACAACTGACTCGAACCCGGCTCCCGGGTTAGTTCACCCGAACGCTCTTTTGGAAATGGATGAACCAGATGACGCGTACTTGCTGGCGTCAGAACAGCAGAATGCTCCGCAGCCAAACCGTCGCGCGCTGGTAGTTCTTGCAACAGATCATCCAGATGAAGCAGCTGAAGAAAATACCTCCTTGTGCACTGAACTGTTGCAAGAAGCTGGCTTTACCGTAGACGGTGCTATCACCGTGCGGATGAAGAAGTCGAAGATCCGTCAGGCCATTGAAACCGCAGTGGTTGGCGGTGTTGACCTCGTACTGACCGTCGGCGGGGTCGGGGTTGGCCCACGCGATAAGGTGCCTGAGGCAACGCGTGAGGTATTAGACCAAATTGTACCGGGCATTGCCCAAGCGGTCCGCTCCTCAGGTCAGGCGTGTGGTGCCGTTGATGCATGTACGTCACGCGGTATCGCTGGTGTATCCGGCTCCACCGTGGTGATTAACTTAGCGCCATCCCGCGCAGCTGTACGTGATGGTATGGCTACGATCACCCCGCTGGTACACCATTTAGTAGACCAGCTGCAGGAGTACTCAGTCTAGATTTCCTCGTTCAAGGTGTCGGACCCCAGCAGCTAAAAGCTGGTGACCGGCACCTTAAAAGTTTGTGTTTTAAAACGTCTTAAGGAGGGCACTGTGCCACGGAAACGTCGACGAGTATTTAAAGAGTCAGCTTCGCCGAACTATGACCGAACTGCAGATCGCCCGGATTTTATCTCCGCATTTCCGAATGAAGCGGAATCAGATGATGCTACCCGCAGCGTGGAATTAGACGATGGACAGACAGACACTGCCATCCCGGATAGGGCTTCAGAAGAATTCTGGAAAGAACAGCGCCCGCCACACCACGGTGGGTAGCTATCTTGTGAAAGTTGCCCACCAAACGATAGCGACATAACTAAAGCCTTTGGTCACGCAACTTAATGCGTTTGACCAAAGGCTTTGGGCTCAAATGTCAGGCCCGAAGACGTAGAACCTCGAGGATACTACTTGGTGTCGTCTCCGGTGGGACGGCCGATACCGTGAGCACCGGTGGAGCCACCAGCGTCAGCAGCCATGAGGTCGCGGATTTCAGCCAGGAGCTCTTCAGAGGTTGGAGCTGGGGCGTCTTCGTCAACGCCGAGGCGCTTGTTGTTCACCTCGTTGAGCTTATTGATTGGTGCAACGATGATGAAGTAGACCACTGCCGCGATGATCAGGAAGTTGATAACGGCGGTGATGACAACACCGAAGTCAATGAAGGTGTTTTCATTGTCGGTGATCTGGAAACCAAGACCAGCCATATCGGCGGAGCCGAAAGAGTTGATGATTGGTTGAATCAGAGAATCAGTAATCGCGGTGACGATGGCGGTGAAAGCGGCACCGATGATGACACCAACTGCCAAATCGATTACGTTGCCGCGCATGATGAAATCTTTAAAGCCCTTGAGCATGATCTTTCCTTTGCAGGTTCAGGTGTACTGGGTCTTAGATTGAGTTATGTAGCAAATAAGCCGTTAGGAATGTAACCACAATTAGTTAAAGAAGCTAGATAACTAGCCAAAAAGTGATAGTAAACACTTAAAGCTTGGTGCTTCAACATCACAATGTACGCGTAAACAGTCACGTGCACGCGTTAACCCTGGGGAGTTCCCGGCAGTCGAGCCCGATCTCCTGTGATTACCACCGTCAAAGGCTGGGAAATAGAAGCGCTCGCAACCACCTGTGCCTGCTCAGCGGGAAGCACAATCAACACGGTCGCGGGCGATCCTGAGGTAGAGCCTTGCCCGCCGTTGCCGCCGGCGGAAATATCAGCGGAAGTCGCGATAACGCGCGCACCCTCGGCGATGATTAAAGGTTGGGCAAAGCCTGGCTCTTCCGCAGTTTCTTGGGAGGTGACCACGTTGACGGTATCGCCGTGATGTAACAGTGAGACCAAGTCGGGTTCTGCAAGTTTCAAGGGCACCAAGTGTCCGTCGGGCACCAGAAATGAGGTTAGGTCATCGCCAACAAGGCGCAGCTCAGTGATGATTTCGCCACCCACTGCAGGTGCGGCCAACACACGCCCAATGACCTCTTCAGGTGTATGCAATGCGCCGGCGGCGGGGATAATTTCCTCCGGAACACGCACGGTGGCCACATCCTCAGCGGTTAATGCTCGGCCGGCATCGACATCACGCGCAAAGACGACAACTTCCGGATTCTCACGCAGTCCACTAAGTGCTACGAGTGCGGCGGCTAAGACCAACACGAGCCCAAGCGCGCGACGAATAAATTGCGAACGTTGATAGCCAGGAGTCTTTAAAATTTGCAGCGTCGAAGTCTGTGACTTTCGGGGATTTCGTTTCCGGGAAATCCCCTCACGAAGACTTCCGCCACGAGGTGAGCTTCGAGGTGTCTTTGTTGCAGTGGCCATGAATATATTGGACTGCAATGAGGCTTCAAAGGTTGCCGAGGTATCAGTCCGTAATAACCAGATCTACGGCCTGGTCATGATCGTCGTGGGGGACAGCATCAAGGACTTCTTCTGTGTAGACAATGGCGATGGTCTGCGGCCGCGGGTTAAGACTTGCTAGCGCGCGGTCGTAATAGCCAGCACCTTTGCCCAGGCGCATACCATTGTTATCAATGGCGAGAGCAGGGATGAAAAGCACATCGAGCGACGCTAGAACAGAACTGTCGTAAGTTTTGCCAGTGGGCTCAGCAATTCCTAAAGCACCTGGTTTTAGGGATTCCGGGCCCTGGTACAAAGACCAACTTAAAACGCCCTCCTTACCGGAAAGCGGAAGCCAGAGCTCGGCGGTTGCATCGTAAAGCTTGTCGATGAACCCTGCACCGCCAGGCTCTGATGCCAACGGGAAGTAAGCTGAAACCTTTAGGCCTTGAGCGCGCTTTACTACCGCGCGGGTAATTGCCGCGTCTTTTTGTGCCTTATGCAAAGGATCAAGTTCTTTGCGGGTCCGGGTGTGTGCACGGCGGATGTCTTGTTTTGTCAAAGCAACCATAAACACAGGGTAGTGCCAACACGTAATGGTGGGGCTGGAATGTAAGCTGTTCGTTATGGTTAATGATCGCGACGAAGCTTCACCGTGGGTTAAAACCGTTGTTGTTCCCGCTGCTGGAATGGGAACTAGGTTTTTGCCGGCGACGAAGACTGTGCCGAAAGAGTTGTTGCCGGTGGTAGATACCCCGGGTATCGAGTTGATTGCTGAAGAAGCTGCCGCCGTAGGCGCCGATAGGCTAGCTATCATCACTGCTCCCAATAAGCAGGAGGTCATGCGGCACTTTGAGGCTTTCCCGGACTTGGTGGAAACCCTGGAATCTCGCGGCAAGCTATCCCAATCTGACAAGGTCAAGCGCGCTCATTCTCTGCTTCACCCCATTGCGGTTGAGCAAGAAAAGCCTTTGGGCTTAGGGCATGCCGTGGGCTTGGCGGAGTCGGTGCTCAAGGATGAAGAAGAGTTCTTTGGCGTGATGCTGCCGGATGACATTGTGCTTCCTAATAACGCGATGGAACAGATGGTGGCCGTGCGCAATAAGCTGGGTGGCTCTGTCCTGCTGGCTGTTGAAGTGCCACGTGATCAGACCTTTAACTATGGCGTTTTTGATATTGAAGCAACCGAAGAAGACAGCGTGAAAAAAGTCGTGGGCATGGTGGAAAAGCCGGCCCCTGCTGATGCGCCTTCGAACCTGGTGGCAACTGGGCGGTATGTGTTGGATAAGAAGATCTTTGACGCGCTGCGTCGAATCACCCCTGGCAAGGGCGGCGAGCTGCAGTTAACCGATGCGATTGAGTTGCTTATTCAAGAAGGCGAGCCAGTACACGTAGTCGTGCACGAAGGCACCCGTCATGACTTGGGTAACCCAGGTGGGTATATCCCGGCGAATGTGGACTTCGGGCTGCGCTCGGAGGTTTATGGTCCTGCGTTGTACACGCAGTTGAAGAAGATTATTGCTAATTATGAGGCAGAGAAGGGCCTGTAAATTATGCGATCAGTGGAGCAACAGCTGGCATTGGTAATGGATGCGGCTGTGAAGCCGGAACCGGTCCGTACGGCGATTGCTCATGCCTTGGGGCTGATGTGCGCTGAGGAAGTGCAAGCCAATCAGCCCCTGCCAGGCTTTCCTCAGTCAGTCATCGATGGCTATGCCGTGCGTGCGGTTGACGTCGGTGGCGAAAAGGCGATTGGTGCTCAACCCGAACAAGAGGGCGTGGAAGTTGAACGCTCTCTTCCCGTTGTAGGCGAAGTGCCAGCAGGCTCACGCCAGCCGCTGCGTCTGCAGCCGCGTCAAGCCGTGCGCGTTTACACGGGTGCGCCGTTGCCAACTTTGGCTGATGCAGTGTTGCCCCTGGAATGGACAGATCGCGGACGCAAGCGGGTTACCGCGCATCGCCCGGTGCGCTCCGGGGATTTTGTGCGCCGTGTTGGTGACGATATCCAACCCGGTGATGTTGCCGTTACTTCTGGCACCGTTTTGGGCCCTGCCCAGATTGGCTTGTTGGCGGCTGTCGGACGTTCCAAAGTCTTGGTCTATCCGCGTCCACGCGTAACAGTTTTGTCTTTTGGCCGCGAGCTTGTTGATGTCGACCGCGAGCCTGGTCTGGGCCAAGTCTTTGATGTGAACTCTTATTCTTTGGCGGCTGCTGCCAAAGAAGCCGGCGCGGATGTACAGCGCGTGGGCATTGCCCAAGGCGAACCGCGCCGGATTAAAGAGACTTTAGAAACGCATCTTTCGCGTTCAGAGGTACTAGTTATCTCCGGTGCCGTGGGTGGCGCGGGAGCCGAGGTCATCCGCGGGGTGCTAGAGCAGCTTGGTGATGTCGATACCTCCCGTGTTGCTATGCACCCTGGCTCAGTGCAGGGCTTTGGTCTGCTGGGTGAAAACCGCACCCCAACTTTTTTACTGCCGTCTAATCCAGTCGCAGCACTCGTGGTATTTGAAACCTTCGTGCGCCCATTGATTCGCTTGAGCTTGGGCAAGCGCGTGGCTAATCGCCGCGTGGTACGTGCTCGCGCGCTCAACCACATTGAATCGCGCCCGGGCCGTCGCGGGTTTATTCGTGCGCGCTTGATGCGTGATGCTGAAACTTCTGATTACTTGGTGGAAGGACTATCAGGTGCAACCGGTGCACCAGCGCACCTTTTGGCAGGTCTGGCTGAAGCTAATGCCATGGTGCGGATTCCAGAAGATGTCACCTCGATTCGTCCCGGTGATGTTGTAGACGTCATCTTCTTGTCCCAGAGAAGCTAAGCAGGTTTTATCCGAAGTGTTTAATCCCTTTGGCTGGCGCTTAGCGCGGCTTAGCCCAGCTGATGCCTCGGAACGTCATCCTTATCATCCTGGTTGGCCGGAAGTAACGCCTATGGTGCTGCTTCCAGAGTCCAAGAAATTTCCCCGCGAGCTGCGCGTGCGACTGCGTCCATTAGTTTCCACAGATAAAGGTGCGTGGCGTAGGCAGCGGATCGCGGATGAGAAGTTTCTGCGCCCTGTGGAACCTACCGCGGTGGGTTCGTGGAAAGATGCGCATTCGGAATCTAGCTGGCGCAGCCACTTCCACTACCTCGGATCGAGCGCCCGAAGCGGATTGCTTGTGCCCATGGTCATTGAGGTCAATGGCCAATTTGCTGGGCAATTGACCTTAGGCAATATCCAGCACGGCGGAATTAGCGATTGCTGGATTGGCTATTGGGTGTATTCCAAATACACAGGCGCCGGTGTTGCCACCGCTGCCTGCGGTTTGGGTGTCGATCATGCGTTTCATCGCATCGGCCTGCACCGGATTACCGCAACGTATATGCCGGAAAACCCCGCCTCCGGCAAAGTGCTGATGGCTAATGGTTTCCGGGAAGAAGGCTATTTACGCCGCAACTTACACATCGATGGCGCGTGGCGGGATCACCATTTTGTGGCTTTAACCCGTGAGGAATATTCCACCACCGCCATTGATCGCTTGTGCGCCTCTGGTCGCGTGCTGGGATATCTTGCCCGCACCAAACGCCCTTAATCCGTAAGGTTCTCTTTTGTCTTATAGAACATGTTCCCGACATAGCAGCGCGTGGTCTGAGAATTTTCTGGCAATTGATGCCTGCGCGCACTTTGCGCGGCGTGGCAGGAAACCACGGGTTGGCTTCGCACGTAATCTAGATTGAGATTTACTGTCTATTCATAAAGCCTAAGAGCGGAAGGTGGCCGAGGCTCGTGTCTCCAGGATTAGCGATTGTTCTTATCATCGTGCTGTGGCTTTTGATTTTGGCGCCGATTTTGTTGCGCGGTCAAAAACCAATGAGCCGTACTGGTGAGGCCTTTGACGACACCCGCGTGCTTTTTGAAGGGGACTCGGGCGCCCTTGAACCGCAACGCGGCCCAAAGCTGTCTGCTAAAGCTGCGCGCATCAAGGCTCGGAAAGACGCCGAAGCCGAGGCGGAAGCTAACACCGATGCTGCACAGGACGGAGCTGCCGAGCAAGCCGACGATGCGGCCGAATCGAACGAGGAGAAGCAGACCATTGCGGCTGCTGCCGCGCGCATCAAGAGCGAATATGACAATGCCAAAGCTCAGTCGGAAGCCGATAACAGCGCGGAGCCTGCAGAGGCTGCTGAGACCATCGAAGGCGAAATCGTCTACGAAGTAGAAGCCGCTGATTCGAAGAAAGCCACCGACTCTGCAGCATCCAGCGATGCTGACAGCGCTGCCGACGCCGCTGACGATATTGTTGACGTAGATGTAGTGGACGCCGAGGTTGAACAACCACAGCAGAAAGCACCTGCGCAATCAGCAATGCGCCCAGTCACCGTAGAGCTCAGCGATGAAGACCTGGATGCCCTCGAAGGTGGCCTCGATGAGGATGATGACATCTTGTTAGAAGATGAACCTCGTAAGGAATCGCCAAAGGCTTCGTTTGATGCTGAAGTATCTGCTTCCGAAAGCACTGTTTTCACCGCTCCTGCAGCGTATGAACTAGCTGATGATGCATATGAGATGGACGAAACCTACGTCTCTGCTGTTGACATGATGTACCCAGGCGCTGTCGATCCCGACACCGAGGCTAACGCTGATGCTGTAGCTGATGAGGAACTGACGAGCGCTGCTGAGCACAACACCGACGAAGACCTCGAAGATGGCGTGGGCGCTGATACGAACGAAGTAGCAGTCGCAGACGAGGATGTCACCCATTACGAAGTCAACCAGGAATTCGAAGAAGACCTCGTTGGCGCGGACTCCGATACAGAACTGTCTGAAGAGGAATTAGAATTCGCACAGTCACGCGTTGGCCGTGGAGGCTGGGATCCACAAGCAGATGCGGAGAATAAAGCAACGCGTTATCAGCGTCGCCAGCGCACCCTGATGGGGCTTGCCATTGTGGTCGTGCTGACCGTAGCCCTGGGAATTATCTTCGGCGGATGGCTGTGGTGGGCCGCCGCGATTGCTGGTGGTCTCACCATTGCTTACCTGGTTGCTTTACGTACTCAGGTCCGTCAGGAACAGCAACTGCGCGCCCGTCGTATTTCGCAGCTACGTCGTGCTCGTTTGGGTGTGCGCTCGGCACAAGATGAAGAACTTGCAATCCCGCGCTACCTCCGCCGCCCAGGCGCTGTCATCGTGGAAATTGATGACTCGAGCCCAGACTGGGACCACCTTCCTGAGATGCATGAAGAAGTAGAAGATATTCCGCAGCGCCCAGCACCACGTCGTATTCGTCGCGATGATCTAGCTGCCCGTCGCGTCGGCTAAGACCCTTTAGCTTAAATATCTAGCGCGTGCTTGCCCACAACTTTGAAGTGGGCAAGCACGCGCTTTTTCTATTGTCTCCGGATTCTCCTACGCTGCTAGATAGCAGACCTAGGCAGCATTTGAGCGCCGTTTAACAGCGGGCACCATACCCATAGCTTGAGCTAGTGCGGCAACCATCCGGGGTCCAACCATGGTGAAGTCATGAGCTTTAAGTTCTTGAGCTAACTCGGTGATCTCAGGTGTTTGTTCAATAAGTTCAGTTACGGTCTCACACTGGGTGGGATTGTCTGGCTGATGCGCCCACACCAAGGCAGAAACCCCGCCGTGTTCGCGTAAATTCACTATGGCCTTAGCATTATGCACCGCAGCGCTAAGCTTTCTTCTATTGCGGATAAGAGTCTTGTCGTGCAGCATGCCCTCGATGTCGTCGTGGTCAAATTGTGCGACAGCGTCCGGGTCAAAATTGTGGAATACCTCGCGCAATCGCTCGCGTTTATTTAAAACCATCGACCAATTTAAACCCGCCTGAAAACCTAATAGAGCGATAAGTTCGTAGAGCTCGTGTTCCTCAGTAATTCTGCGGCCCCATTCAAATTCGTAGTACTCACGGGTAAGGGAAGAGGCTTGCGCCCATTCTGGATAGGAATCATCATTAAAAGAAGTCATGCATTTTTAGACGGGCAGCTCTAACTAGAGGTTCCCAGGATATGAGCCATAGAAATCTCACACCCCGCGTATTCGTTGCCCAGTGGTTAACCGGGTAATCTGTTAGCCATGAACTCACCAATTGTCCGCGACGGCGCGCTGCTGATTTTCCGCGTGGTACTCGGCTTGGTGTTTATCGCACACGGAATTGATAAATTCTTCTTCCCAGGTATGGATGACACCATCGGACAATTTTCTGCCTGGGGGATTCCGCAGCCCCAAATTTTTGCGTGGGTAGTAGCAGTGGGTGAGATCGCCGCCGGCACCATGCTGGTCATCGGCCTGTTAGCGACATTTGCTGCAGGAATGCTTGCTTTATTAAGCGCTTTGTCCATTTACTTCGTGCACTTTAAAAACGGACTCTTTATTGAAGAGGGTGGGTTTGAGTACGCGGCGGTACTATGCGTGGCATTATTGATGGTTGTGGTATTTGGATCTGGTCGAGCAAGTTTGGATGGGGTGTTAAGCCGTGTTGAAGCATGACCAGGTCCAAGAAGCGCTTTCAGCTCGCATGGATGGCGAGGACTATGACCTTGAAGACGATGTCATTGACACCCACATTGCCCACTGCGAGAAATGCAAAGCCTTTCAGGAGAGCGCTGCGAAACTAACTTTCGCGCTGGCGCCCCAAACGCCGTTGGAACCATCGCAGGAACTAGCTGAAAATATCCTTGCACAGGTGGAACCAGAATGGCGCCGCGTATCTGGTGGACGTCTGGCAAGCCTGGCCGGCGCACGGGTCGCCCTAGTAGTTCTTGCCATCACTTTTGTCATTTGGGCAGTTACGCTCATTATTGCCTCCGGGCCTTTTACTGGTGTAGCAGAAGGCGGAGCAATGCTAAACCCTGACTCCAATCCAGTCGAGGCAGAGCACCTGATTGAAGCCGCAGCGCTGCGTTTAGGTCTTGCTGGCGGAATGTTCTTTAGCGCCTGGCGGCCTAACCTTATCGGTGGCCTGCTGCCGGTTGTGGGCACGGCATTTTTCTTCCTCACGGGCTTTGCTATGCGCGATATTGCGCTCGACACGCTTTCTACCAGCCAGGTTTATACACTCTGTGGCCTAGGGATCGCGCTCGCCGTGATGGTGTGGACATGGCTAGCTGATCGCGGATACTTCATCCGGCACATGTGGAAGAACCTCTCAGCAGACCCGTATTAGTAAGAACCCACTCATGCTGGGCTTTCGCTTAGACCAAGTACCCGCGCCGGATTTGTACCGCGCGAAGAGCCGCAGAGCCCACCGCTAATAACGCGATGAAGACCAGCGGTGCGCTGACACCTACGAATGGGTCTAGTACCTCAAAGATGAAGGGGAAGGCAAAGCCAAAGTAGGTAAAGACATAGTAGATACCGATGCCTGTGCCGTGTTTAGCAAGCGGAACATAGGTGTTAATTCCCACCAAACCTTCACGCAGGCAGAGCCCATATGCGGAGCCAAGCAACAGCGCTGCCAGGAAAAATTGTGCAACAGTTAAATCGTTTCCGCCGAAGGCCGCCACAGCGAAACCCAAGGCGGCGGAAATAGCACCTGCGGTTCCTGACTTGCGGCCCCACGAGAACTTGCGGCCTAAATACTGCATCACTAGGCCGGAACCAAAAGCTAGCCCTGACGATAGCGCTGGCAGCAGAATGGGGATATCGATATGTCCAGCTGCGCGAGCCGACAAAATTACAACGGATGTTGTAATGCAGCTAAAAACCCACAGTGCCATGGGCAAGGACACTGCTAGAGCCTTGCCCAAACTACGGTCTTGGGACGGACTGTTCCCGGATTTACCCTGGATAGGAACACGGGGTGCATCGCCAACAACAAGACCGGCCACGACAGCGATAGCAGAGAACGCCACGCTCACGGCGAATAGAAGCGCAATGTTCGCAGTAGATGCACCAATGAGACTTGTGGCTATCGGGCCGACCGCAAAGCCCAGCGTCAAAATAATGCCGGCTAAAGTTACTCCGCTGGCCCCGCCTACATGCCCAGCCCAAGCAGTGCCGGCACTAACAACTAGTCCCACTCCGATGCCAACGATAAAGCGTCCTGCTAATAACCACGCGCCCTCGTGCACAAAGAGCATGAGGAGATTCCCCAGGGCAGAAATAATACCGCCGGTAAGGACGATGAAACGTGGTCCAAAGCGATCTGCAAAAACGCCGCCTAGGAGCAAACAAGGCAGCATACCAATTGCATAAATCCCAAACGCGGCATTGACCAGAAGGCTTGGGACTCCTTGTTGGTCACGGATGATAACCAGGGCTGAAGCGAAGTGGTTGGCCGCCCATCCTGCGGTGAAAAGCAGGAGCGTGACTCCCATAAAAACACGGGCAGACTGGCGAGAACTCATGAGAAGCTACTTTATCGCCAAGCGGTGTTCTTTACCGGACTTTGGCTACTTTTATAACCCCGGTTACCCCAGCATGTAGGTGATTTACGCACGTCAAAAGAGCATCTTATTGATGGCTTAGGTCCCCCGCGATGCGCCTGTAGCTTTTGATCCACACCGAATGTTGCGCTGACTTTGCCTTCGAAAGTGCATGTGTGGGCGCCGAGGGCGAGCGCGGCAACTTTCATGTGTTCTGATGCCGTATCTTGCCGAGCACTTCGGGAGCTTCGGCATCGGCGCATCTTTAGCCGTACTCTATGCAGAGGCCGGATGCGACAGTGTCATTTCCTATATCGAAGCTGATGGTCACGACCCACAAGTTGTGGTCAAGGCAGTAGAGGCAGAAGGACGTCGCTGTATCGCTGTCCCATGTGATGTTTCCTCGGCTGCTGAAGTTGAGAAATTCGCACAAACCGCACTAGATGAGTTTGGACGTATTGATATTGCGGTAGCCATGGCGGGGATTTTGCGTCGTGCACCGTTGGAGGACATGACTGATGAGCGTTTCAATGACATGCTCGATATCGATCTCGTCGGTGTTCTTCGCCTTTTCCGTTCCACCGCAGCGCGCATGACTGACGGTGGTGCGATGGTTGCAGCTTCATCTATTGCGGGCGGACATTACGGTTGGGAAGAGCACGTCCACTATGCCGCAGCGAAGTCTGGTCTTCAGGGGCTATGCCGCTCCTTGGCAGTGGAGCTTGCTCCGCGAAAGATCCGCGTAAACACGATTATTCCAGGACTCATCGAAAGCCCTCAGTCGCTGGATGGAAACAATTCCCTGGGTAAGGACGGGCTAGATGCAGCGAGCAGCTATATCCCGTGGGGACGGGTTGGCACCACCGAAGAATGCGCCCGCGCGATTCGCTTCCTCACCTCCGATGACGCAGCGTTTGTCACCGGCCAGCAACTTATTGTTGACGGCGGACAAACCGTGCGTTGGCCTAGCTAGACCGCTGTCATGAATGAACTGAAGCATGGAGACATAGAAGGAGATACGAAGAAAAAATGGCTATTGGACCTCAATTAGAAGGCAAAGTTGCAGTTGTTACCGGGGCTGCCAGTGGTATTGGAGCTGCCATAGCGGAATTATTCGGCGAGCACGGGGCATCTGTTGCGGTAGTTGATCTCAACGCAGAAAAAGCGCAGAGGACCGTTGAGAATATTCTTTCGCAGCGTGGTACAGCGAAAGCCTGGTCCCTGGACGTGACCGATGGGGCGGCAACCGCAAAGGTAATGGACGAAGTCGCAGCTGAATTCGGCGGAATAGACATTCTAGTCACGGCAGCTGGAATCTTGGACCAACAAGACTTTTTGGAAGTGTCCGAAGAGACCTTTGAGCGCACCATTGGAATTGACCTCAAGGGAGTATTCCTGTCAGGACGATATGCTGCGCCCCATATGGTCAAGCGTGGTGGCGGGCGCATCATCAATATTGCTTCGCAAACTGCCATCAAGGGCGCAGTCAGCCTGGCACACTATGTCGCTGCCAAAGCCGGTGTAATCGGCATGACTAAATCAATGGCACTGGAGCTAGCAGAGCACAATATCTTGGTCAACGCCATTGCACCTGGCCCTATTGAGACTCCACTGTTTGACGGGATTACTCAGCAATGGCGTGATGAGAAGCAAAAAGAACTGCCTATTGGGCGCTTCGGCAGGGTGGAAGAAGTTGCACCTACGGCTTTGCTCCTAGCATCTTCGCCCGGCGGTGATATCTACACCGGTCAAACACTGGGGCCTAACTCTGGTGACATAATGCCATAGAAAATCTAAGCGGTGCTGCTCTTCGATATGAGGATGCAGCACCGTTTATTCATTTGCAGACGAGCCATCTCGTGTACACAACTGGCCAAGGTGCGTTTGGGCTAGCGCCAATTCGGTAGCCACATGATGGAGTTATACCAAGCCTCGGGGATGGTGTATCCGTACAAGATGGGGGAGAAGTACACGAACATGGCGATAACGGCGCCGAGGTAGCAGTAGGCGGCGACGGTGCCGCGTGGGGCGCGCGCAGGGATGAGCCAGCGCACCTCTTTGCCATGACCCACTAGTTGCCCAAGGGTAAGCGCCAAGGTCACGATGACAAAGGGAATCAATGGTGCAGCATAGAAGAAATACATCTGGCGGTCGTAGGCAATGAGCCAAGGGATGAATCCGGCGGCAAAGCCGACCAGTGGCGGGATGAAACGGCGGTCTTTGCGCAGCAGTACGCACCATAGCGACCAGAGCAAGACTGGGATGAGTAGCCACCAGATAATTGGGGTGCCGAAAAGATAGATCATTTGCCGGCATTCAGTGCCGTTGAAGCACTCCAGATTGGTATTGGAGTAATACAGAATCGGACGCCCGGCGACCAGCCATTCCACAGGCTTGGAATCCCAGGGGTGGGAGTGGCCCCCAGAAGTGGTCAGCGAGGCGTGAAATTCCAGCACGGAGGAGTGGTAGTAGAAAAAGTTCGCCGGAGTATCGGGGAACATCCGCAAGGGAGAATCCGCAGGCACCGTGCCATCGGCGACCGCGTGGCGGTAGACGGCGGTTTCAGTGCCAAACCAGTTGCGCCACGACCACAGGTACAAAGCAACCGGAAGGGCGACAAGAGAGGCAAGGGCGGCGGGGACATCGCGAAGCAAAGTGCCTGTGATATAACGCTTGATGCCGTAGCGGCGGCGCAGCCATAAATCGGCAAAGACGCAAGTAAGCCCGAAGAAAGCAATGTAGTACAGCCCGGACCATTTCACGCTGAGTGCAAGCCCGAGTGATACGCCGGCAGCAAAGCGCCACCAGCGAAAGCCGATGCGTGGACCGAATACAGAATCCCCGAGGCCGCCGTCGAGCCAGGCGGCATGCAGCCGATTGTGTACTTGCTGATGGTCGCGCACCAGTGCCCATGCGGCAACGACCACGAAGAAAGTAAGGAAGATATCCAGCATGCCGAACTTGGAAGTCACCAGTAGCACGCCATCAAATACAGCGATGATGCCGGCGAAGGTGGCTACTTGCCACGATGCGGTCAATCGTCGCGTAAGTGACATGATCATCACCACGGTGCCCACCCCAAAGAGCGCGGACATGACGCGCCAGCCCAAAGGGCTATAGCCAAAGAGCATCTCACCCCAAGAAATGATTTCTTTCGCCAACGGGGGGTGGACCACCAGGCCGTAGCCGGGGTTGAGCTCTATACCGGCCTTGGTCATGTCCCAGGCCTGGGGGACGTAGTGCTTTTCATCAAAAATCGGGGTACCTGATGACGTTGGCGCGGTCAGCCCGATAAAGCGGGTGATAAACGCTAGAGCAGCAATAACCCAGGTAGAAATCAGATCGGTGCGATGCCAGAAATAGACAGGGGGTGGCACCGGTGGCGCCAAGGGAGCAAACCGGGGTGGCACGGAGGTGTTCTGTGTACCGGGTTTTCCTGGGTGGGATTGAAGTCTAGGCACTCAAGTCATCATAATGGAAGATATGACCACTTCAGATCTTCCGCGCGGTGTAGTACTCGCAGCAACCCCATTGGGCAATATGGCCGACGCAACAGATCGACTAAAGCAGGGCTTAGCCACAGCTGATGTCATCGCTGCTGAAGATACCCGTCGCGTGCGCAACCTCGCGCAGGCTTTGGGGATTGAAATTCGGGGACAGGTAGTTTCCAACTTCGACCACAATGAAGATCAGCGTTCACACCAGCTTATCGATGCCGCCCGCACCGGCACGGTTTTAGTTGTCACTGATGCTGGCATGCCGTTGGTCTCTGATCCGGGGCATTCGATTGTGGTGGCAGCTGCCGAAGCGGGCGTGCCCGTAACGTGTTTTCCAGGGGCATCCGCGGTAACTACCGCTTTGGCTCTATCTGGTCTTTCAGTAGGACGGTTTATCTTTGATGGCTTTGTCCCGCGCAAAGCAGGGCAGCGTCAAAAGTGGCTAGAGAGCCTGCGTTCGGAATCGCGCGCGGTGGTCTTTTTTGAATCGCCGCATCGACTAGCTGAAACCCTGGCCCAAGCCGTGGAAGTGCTCGGTGCTGAGCGCAACGCCGTGGTGTGCCGTGAGCTGACAAAGAAATTTGAAGAAATTCGCCGCGGTTCCCTCGGGGAGTTAGCCGAGTGGGCAGTCGACAATGCGCGCGGGGAAATCACCGTGGTCTTAGATGGCGGCAGCGCGCAGGTTGTGTCCGTGGAATCTTTGCTGCCGGAGGTTGAGAAATTAGTAGCGTCTGGCATGCGTTTGAAAGATGCCTGCAAGCATGTAACTGAGGGGACTGGCGTATCTAACCGCGATTTATATCAAGCCGCACTGCAAAAACCTTAAGAAATAGCTGTTAGGCACCACACAAAAGGCGAAATGTTATACAACCGTTATTTTTCCGGGTGAAATGATCATCTTTCGTGAGGATAATGGCATTGTGCATGAAGTTAGCAGCAAACACGGGTTTTTGTGGCTCTTAGATTAATAGAATTAATATGTAAATCAATCCTTTTTATGTTGCCATTGCATCTGTTTTTCCAGCATCCTTTTAGCTATGACTATTGGAGATCCTGAAAATTCACAAGAAAGTCAGCCTGGCTCCGGCCAGGCTGAAAATATGGATGGGGGAGTCCCGCCACAGGTAACCGGGGAGGAGACTTACGAATCGAATGAATCTGCAACCGGTCAGCTAGCGTCCATGCTCGACACCGATTTCGATCCTTCTCAACACCAAGAAGAAGAGGTCGAACTCGAAGCCGACAAGAAGAACGCCAAGATTGACTGGACCGTCACTGGCATCGCAGCAGTGCTCGTCGCAGCTGTTGTGGTATGGGGTCTTGCCCTGCCAAACAGCTTTGCGGATTTTTCAGCGAATGCTTTGAGCTTTGTAGTGGACAACTTCGGTTGGGCGTTTATCTTGTTCACTGCCATATTTGTCGTATTCGTCATTGCAATCGCTGCGTCGAAGTTCGGTTCGATCAAACTGGGCGCTATCAATGAAGAACCTGAGTTTTCCACGGTGTCGTGGATTGCGATGATGTTTGCTGCCGGAATGGGCATTGGTCTGATGTTCTACGGTGCCTCTGAGCCATTGGCTTTTTACCGGGATGGCGTTCCCGGTCACGAGCCACAAGAAGTCGGAACTGCTATGGCAACCGCTATGTTCCACTGGACCTTGCACCCATGGGCGGTCTACGCCATTGTGGGCTTGGCTATCGCCTATTCCACCTTCCGTATTGGACGTAAGCAGCTTTTGTCTTCGGCCTTTGTCCCACTGATAGGGCAAAAGGGTGCTGATGGACCAATCGGCAAGCTGATCGATATCCTGGCTATTTTCGCTACCGTATTCGGCACTGCATGTTCTTTGGGTTTAGGTGCACTGCAGATTCAGGCCGGTCTACAAGCCTCTGGCTTGGTCGATAATCCATCGAATAGCATTGTTTTGGGCATTGTTTTGGTTCTAACGTTGGCCTTTATTTTGTCTGCGCTTTCCGGCGTGGGCAAGGGTATTCAGTACCTGTCCAACCTGAACATGGTTCTCGCCGCACTGCTGGCTATCTTTGTATTCATTGTTGGTCCGTCAGTAACCATCCTGAATATGGTTCCAAGCTCAATTGGCAACTATCTAGCTAACTTCACTGAGATGATCGGCCGTACTGCAGAATCTGCTGACGGCACTGCCGGTGAGTGGCTGTCCGGCTGGACTATCTTTTACTGGGCATGGTGGATTTCATGGTCCCCGTTCGTAGGCATGTTCTTGGCACGTATTTCCCGTGGCCGTAGCGTTCGCGAATTTTGCTTGGGTGTCCTAATGGTCCCTGCGGGCGTTTCTACTTTGTGGTTCGCCATCTTTGGCGGTACCGCTATCCACTTGGAGCAGACTGGTCGTTCTATCGTTGGCGAATCTACTGAAGCTGAGTTGTTCAACCTGCTCGAGTCCTTCCCGCTGGGTAGCATCGCAGCGATTGTCGCAATGATTTTGCTGGCTACCTTCTTTATTACCTCGGCGGACTCGGCATCCACCGTCATGGGCTCCATGTCCCAAAATGGTCGCTCTGATGCAACTCCGTGGCTGTCTGCCGTCTGGGGTGCCCTCACTGCTGCCGTAGGCTTGGTCCTACTGATGACCAATGAAGATGCACTAAGCAATCTGCAAAACGTAACGATTGTGGCAGCATCGCCTTTTCTAATCGTGCTCATCTTCTTGATGTTCGCAATCGTAAAAGACCTGCGCAATGACGTCATCTACGTGGAGTACCGAGAGGCTCAGGCGTTCCAGCGTAAATTAGCCCGTGAGCGCCGTATTCACCGTGAAATTCAGGAAAAAGAGGCACACAAGCGCCGCCGCCTAGAAAAACACAACAAGGTTGGCCCCAAAGTAAAGAAAAAGTAGATGCTCTAACTACTCAGGGCTAGGGCTAAATTCACAGACGTTGGCTCGTTGGATAAAGTAGAGACCATGACTGAGTCTCTCGTAGTTAACGTTGCCTGGCCGTATGCCAATGGACCCCGCCACATCGGACACGTGGCGGGGTTCGGCGTTCCTTCAGACGTGTTCGCACGCTTTCAGCGAATGCGCGGACGCAACGTACTCATGGTCTCCGGCACGGACGAGCACGGCACCCCACTGCTGGTCCAGGCTGATAAGGAAAACGTGAGCGTGCGCGAGCTGGCGGACCGCTATAATCGCCAAATCGTCGAAGACCTAGCTGGTTTGGGCTTGTCCTACGACATGTTTACCCGCACCACAACGCGCAATCACTACGCCGTTACCCAAGAGCTTTTTAAGGGCCTGTACGACAACGGCTACATGATTAAAGAAACCATGCAGGGTGCTATCTCGCCCTCGACAGGCCGCACACTGCCGGACCGCTACATCGAGGGCGAATGCCCGATTTGCCACGCTGACGGCGCCCGCGGCGACCAGTGCGATAACTGCGGTAACCAGCTCGACCCAATTGACTTGATCAACCCAGTTTCCAAGATTAACGGCGAAACTCCAGAGTTCGTAGAAACTGAGCATTTCCTACTGGATCTGCCAGCGTTGGCTGATGTGTTGACCGAATGGCTACACACCCGCGAAGACTGGCGTCCCAACACCTTAAAGTTCTCGCTCAATCTCATTAAAGATATGCGCCCACGCGCGATGACCCGTGATATTGACTGGGGTATTCCTATCCCAATCGAGGGCTGGGCAGAAAATGATGCGAAGAAGCTCTACGTCTGGTTCGACGCGGTTATTGGCTACCTGTCTTCTTCCATCGAGTGGGCATACCGCAGTGGCAACCCAGATGCGTGGAAGGATTACTGGCAAAATCCAGAAACCCGTCATTACTACTTCATGGGTAAAGACAACATCACCTTCCACTCACAGATCTGGCCAGCAGAACTGCTCGGCTATGCCGGCAGGGGCTCTAAGGGGGGCGAGCTACACAAGTACGGTGAGCTGAACCTTCCCACCGAGATCGTCTCTTCGGAATTTTTGACGATGTCCGGCTCAAAGTTCTCCTCGTCCAAGGGCGTTGTTATCTACGTCAAGGATTTCCTCAAGGAATTCGGCCCAGATGCACTGCGTTACTTCATCGCTGTTGCTGGCCCAGAAAACAATGACACCGACTTCACCTGGGATGAATTCGTTCGCCGCATCAACAATGAGCTGGCCAATGGCTGGGGCAACCTGGTCAACCGCACAGTCTCCATGGCGAATAAGAACTTCGGTGAAGTCCCAGTCCCAGCAACTCTGACTGAGGCTGACACCAAGATACTTACCTTGGCTGAGGAAACCCTTGCTACCGCTGCAGAATACTTGGAAGCATCCAAGTTCAAGGCTGCGATCACCGCGGCAATGCACGTGGTTGGTGAGACCAACGCTTATATCGCAGACCAAGAGCCATGGAAGTTGGCGAAGGATGAAACTCAGCGTGAGCGTCTAGCTACCGTGCTGTGGACTGCGTTGCAGGTAGTGTCTGACTGCAACGTCATGCTCACCCCATTCCTGCCGCACACTGCGCAGAAGGTCCATGAGACTCTCGGCCGCACCGGTGTGTGGGCAGCGAAGCCACAAATCCACGAGGTCCAAGACGACATGCCTGTGGATTTGACGGGCACCAACCTGCCAGAGGAAGGTCATTCTTACCCCATCATCACAGGTGACTACGACGCGCAGCAGGCAACGTGGGCGCGCGTTGATGTCGTTCCTGGCACAAAGCTCGAAAAGCCCAAGCCACTGATTGCGAAGCTGGATCCGGAACTCGGTGTTACCGGCCCGGAGTGGGCACCGGTTATCCCACGTGACGAGGCTTAAGTTCCTTTTTGGACTGCTAAGGCGCCAAGCAGACTGTTTCTGCTTGGCGCCTTATTGATCTTGAAGGAAATAAGATTAGCCGATTTGGCAGCCGCCATCGATGACAAGAGCCGTCCGGATCCTAATTGACGAGTCGTGACTGGCAAAGAAAGCGATGGTTGCGGCGAGAGTTTTTGCATGGGCGCGGCGTATCCTCGGGAGCCACGTCAGCAACGGCTTAATACATGAGCAATGTTGTGGATACCCGTAGGGATACCAGCGCATTGACATGGATTCAATCGACTACAGATTTCAACGCTGAGGCTTCGGTTGGCTCGATAAGGCCTGACTTGGCGCTGGCATCGGTTTCGCAGCCAGCCGGTCCCAAGGCACAGAGATCGACACTGTACTGCTGATAGTGGCGTTTGCAATCCCTAACCTACAATCTTTTAACAACCTACAAGCGGCCTCCGGCTTCCCTCCATGGATCTGGGGCCACCAAAAGCCGGGGACGCGAAAACTGCCGATGGGGTGGAAGAATCTGGGGACCATCGAGTTTGGTTTGTAATGCGCTAGACGCGATTTTCGCGGACCCGCAGAAGTTCGAATGTTGCTAATCGCAGATATTCAAAGCTGCAATGTAAGCCGCACTTTATTGGGGGATAAACGCGTCCCTTGAGCAATTAACACGGTCTTAGGTTCTGCTGTGGGTTAGGCGTTGTGTCAGTTTTCGAGTGGGTGGCGTAGCGTATACGTGAACGCTTTTTTAAAGCAGCGTTCCTTTAATCTTTTATGTCTCTTGCGCTGTGTGCGCTCTAATTTTTCTCCTTCGCATTGTGAGATGCCGCTTAGGCACAGTAAGTCTGAGGACGAACTGGGCCGGGCTGCGTCGAGCAATGCTTCTTTATGGCGCAACAACAAATATTTAATGAAGGTGGTGGACTGCGTGGCTAAGAAGCTCACGGTGGGATTCGGGCTAGCGGTTATTGCCGTGGCGTTTACCGCGATAAACCTGCGCGCAGGAATTTCATCCTTAGCGCCGGTAATTGGGCAAGTGGCTGACTCCTTCGGGGTTAGCAATTCCACAGCGGGTATTTTGACCTCACTTCCGGGATTTTGTTTCGCCATTATGGGCTGGTCGGCGGTCCCGATTGCGCGCCGTTTAGGGCTTTCGCCCACTTTGGTGGCCGGCAGCGTTGCTTTGCTGGTGGGTTTGGCAATTCGTCCCTTTGTCAATAGCTACTGGCCATTTCTCTTGCTCACCGTTTTGCTCATTGCCGGGATCGCGGTAGCAAATATTCTGCTGCCCGCATGGGTTAAAGAGCACAGCCAGGGGACCCACCAAGTGCGGTTGATGATGATCTACACCGCAGTTCTGGGTGCATCTGGTGCGGTTGGTCCACTATCGGCGTTGCTCTTTAGTGGTTCTTCAGCATGGCGCTGGAGCTTGGGAGTCTGGGTCGTTCCTGTCGTAGTGCAGGTTGTGGTTTGGGCAATCGTGCTGAGCAGGACCAAAAAGGATGTGCCGTCCGCTGGTGTCATGTCGGATCCGGAGGCGCTGGTAGAAGAGCTCGAAAATGCAGAGAAGAAACCGGCTAAAACCCTGCCGGCACAGCCTGTTTCAGACCCAGGAGGCTCACTCATCAAGTCGCCCACGGCGATTGCGATGATGCTATTTTTCGGTATTCAATCCTCCGGTGCTTATGCCCAGATGGGTTGGTTGCCAGCTATTTTGGTCGAATCCGGAGTCAGTGAAGCAATCTCGAGTATCGCACTAGCGGTGCTCGGCGGCTTTAACGTTATCGGTGGCGTGCTTATGCCGTGGCTGCTCTCACGTCTTAACAGCGTGGTTTCCTTGCCGGTCATTCTGGGTGTTGTCACTGCTGGTGGTTGGCTTGGTGTCATGTTCGCGCCCACTGCCGCGCCACTGGTGTGGGCATCGATGCTGGGAGTTGGCGGCATGTGCTTCCCACTTGCACTGGCACTGCTCACCGCACGGACCCGCTCCCCACTGGTCACCGCGCGCCTTTCTGGCTTTGTCCAGCCAGGCGGCTACATCATCGCCGGTATTGTCCCATTGCTCATGGGCTTTTTATACTCGGCGACTGGCACCTGGGATGCGGCGCTGATTCTGGTTACTGTCATGAGCTTGGCGCTCATCATCTTTGGCGTTCGCGCAGCGCGCAATGTCTTTATTGATGATGAGCTTGCGCGTCAGCAGTAAAAATCTCTAGCTAGAGCGCAAATTTTTCTCACGGGAGTTCTCCCCGGATAAGCCACCCTGCGGGGTGGCTTTTATACTAGGGGCATGTCGAAGAAGAAGCCACGTCCAACTCCAGTTCCGGCAGAGGGGTTGAGCGGAATGATTGATGCACATACCCACCTGACCTCGTGCAAGGATGAGATTTCATCGCTGCTCGATCGTTTTGTGGCAGCCGGGGTTGAACGCGTGTGCACTGTAGGCGATGGTATTGATGAGGCTGAGCTTGCTCTACAGGCAGCACAAGGCCATGATCGCATTTTCGCCGCATGCGCTATCCATCCCACCAAGGCGCACACCTTAGATGATGAGGCGAAGTCGCGGCTGAAAGCGATGGCAGCCGATCCGCGCTGCGTGGCTGTGGGGGAGACTGGGCTGGATGACTACTGGACGCAACATGCGCCAGAAGACACCGCAAGCATGGAGGTTCAAGAACTAGCTTTACGATGGCACGCTGACTTAGCCGCCGAACTAAATAAGACGCTGATGATTCACAACCGCGAGGCTGATACAGACCTGATGCGGGTGCTGGGGGAGTGCGCGCAGGCGCCCAATATCATGCTGCATTGTTTTTCTTCGCCGCTCAATGTGGCCAAGGAAGCGCTCAATCGCGGCTACATTTTATCCTTTGCGGGCAATGTCACTTTCAAGCGCAATGAAGAACTACGTCAAGCTGTAGCATTAGCGCCAGCTGAGCAGATTCTGATTGAAACCGATGCTCCTTATATGACTCCAGAGCCATTTCGAGGCTCACGCAATGAGCCATCGCTGATTGGACATACCTACCGCGTTGTAGCTGAAGTGCGCAATCAATCGGTAGAAGAGCTGGTAGAACAGGTCCGGGCCAACTTTGACCGGGTTTTAAGCCCGCACAACGCATAAAGCGGCACAGCCTGTTATGCGTTCTGCGGCATAGGCGCGTCCGCGCCCTAGGTCTCGCGGGGAGATGTGAGAAACTTCACGGCCGGAGTCCGCGCAGGTAATGCGTGTTGGTTGTGATGGGTGTGAATGAAGTTCGATAAGTTGTGCGGCCTGTCGTGAATATTTAGAAAGTCACGCAGTGTTATCGTATCGTTACTCATTGTTGTCCTGATGGTTGTAATTGACTGAGTCAAAACAGCCGTCGGGAAAGTTGCAAATTTCAATACCCCCAAGAAGCTCTAGAAGGTTCCATGTCTACCACGCACCACATCAAGCGAATCAATAACACGCGTTCGCTACCACTGCGCCTGGCAACAGGCGGCATGCTGGGCACCCTTGCAGTTGGCGGCGTTGTTGCTGTCAACGCGCAAAAAGATGTCACCGTGGACTTAAACGGTGAGCGTATTGAACTTGCAACCTTCTCCTCTGATGTCGAAGGCGCGCTTGCTGCAGCTGGCGTTGAATACGCTGATGATGACCTCATCTATCCAGCGCCGAGCGAAGATTTAAATAGTGGTGAATCCATCACGGTGCGTACCGCAAAGCCTGTGGCTGTTACGGTAGACGGTGAAGAAAAGACCATGAAGTCTACCGCGTTGACGGTAGATGACCTGCTGAGCACCATGGACGGTGTAGCACCCGGCGCAGCCGTTTTGGCTGGCGATGAGGAAGCCACAGCAGGCGACAAGATTACAGATGGGATGGAATTGGAGGTCGTGAGTCCAAAGATCGTCTCCATTAAAGACGGTGGCAAAGTTACCTACACTTCCATCGCGGCCAAGACCGTCGGGGATGTATTAAAAGAGCGCGGCATCAAGGTTGACTCTGATGACCGCGTTTCCCCCGGGGTAGAGGAAAAGCTCACCCCAGGCACCAAGATCGTCGTGGACCGCGTAGAAGTACAAGAATTCGATCTGACCGAAGACTTTGACGCTGAACCAAACTACGTTGATGATGAAAACTTGGAAAAGGGCGAAGAGCGCGTCGTCGAAGAAGGCATGCCAGGTGAGCGCGAGCGCACCATTAAGAAGGTTCTTGTCAACGGCAAGGAAGAGTCCAAGGATGTCATCTCCGAAAACATCCTGACCAAGCCACGTCCAGCGACGATTGCCCGCGGTACGAAGGAAGCAGCACCTGAGTCTTCCGGTGCCAGCGCACCAGCAGTTGCTGGCGGATCCGTGTGGGATGAACTTGCGCAGTGTGAGGCCACCGGCGACTGGCACATCAACACCGGCAACGGCTACTCCGGCGGTCTGCAGTTTAACGCGCAGACCTGGCAGGCCTACGGTGGTGGAGAGTATGCACCACAGGCTTATCAGGCATCCCGCGAGCAGCAGATCGCTATTGCAGAAAAGGTCCAGGCAGCTCAGGGCTGGGGCGCATGGCCAGCATGTACCGCTTCGATGGGTCTGCGCTAATACTAAAACCGTATCTGCGATAAATTAGAGGGCATGTCAAAGTTATTAGGGCCCGTTGAAATTCGCGACCTAGCGGAAAAGCTAGATGTCAGCCCCACCAAAAAGTGGGGTCAGAATTTTTTGCATGACCCCAACACCATCCGCCGCATTGTTGCCGCGGCGGATTTATCTGCCGATGACCACGTGGTCGAGGTCGGCCCTGGCCTCGGGTCTTTAACCCTAGGGCTTCTAGACGAAGTTCAGCATGTCACCGCGGTCGAAATCGATCCGCGCCTCGCTGGCGAGCTGCCTTCCACTGTTGCATGGCGCGCGCCAGAGCACGCGGATAAGCTCACTTTGCTTCACAAAGACGCTCTGCGTATCGATGCAGAAGAATTAGGCGAGCCCACCGCACTGGTTGCGAACCTGCCCTATAACGTTGCGGTGCCGGTGCTATTGCACCTATTGGAGCTTTATCCAACGCTGAAGCGCGTGCTGGTCATGGTGCAGCTAGAAGTTGCAGATCGCCTCGCCGCGGATCCAGGCTCCAAGGTTTATGGCGTGCCCAGCGTAAAGGCCTCCTTTTATGGCAACGTGCGCAAGGCCGGGAACATCGGCAAGCATGTCTTTTGGCCAGCACCCAATATCGAATCCGGCCTAGTACGTATCGATTTATATCCACCGCGCGAGCGCCCAGCGAAGCTTTGGCCGCTTATCGATGCCGCCTTCGCCCAACGCCGCAAGACCCTGCGCGCTGCACTTTCTGGCTTTTATGGCTCGGGACAGGCTGCAGAGCAAGCACTTCGTGCGGCAAATATTGAGCCGACGCAGCGCGGCGAAAAGCTCAGCATTGATGACTTTGTGCGACTCGCAACTGTCGAGGCGAGCTTGGACAGTTCGCGCGACCACGAGGCTGAGGAAGATAACGAAGGAGCCACACATGAGTGATCTGACTGGTTCCAACGATCCGAATGATCCTTATTGCCGCGTGCCAGAGCGCATGCCGAACTTGCAGCGCGAGTGGAAAGCGCGCGCCTATGCAAAAGTAAATCTGCACCTTGGTGTCGGGCCCGTGCGCGACGATGGCTTTCACGAGCTGTCCACGGTCTTCCAATCCGTAAATATCTACGATGAAATTACCTTGCGTATCCGCGATAATGTTCTTGACCGCGGAAAATCACCTGTCGCAGGACCATTGAAAATTACAGGTCCCACCGCCGCCGGTGTTCCCACCGACGAAAGCAACTTGGTGTGGAAGGCCCTCGATAGGCTAGCGCTGCACATCCCGCTGAGCTATCCAGCCCTGGATGTAGAAGTCCATAAGCAAATCCCTGCCGCCGGGGGAATGGCCGGCGGCTCTGCGGATGCTGCTGCGGCGTTGATGCTTGCGCAGAAACTGTATGCAACTTTCTTTGAGTTGGAAATCGCTAGCGCCGATATCCTGCAAGAAATTGCCGCTGATTTGGGCTCCGATGTCCCTTTTACCATGATGGGCGGTACCGCTTTAGGCAAAGGCCGCGGCGAGGTTTTATCACCGATGCTCACGCGTGGGGAGTACCACTGGTGCTTCATTGCTTCTGCACAGGGACTGTCAACGCCAGCCGTCTTTAAAAAACTTGATGAGATGAGGGAGGCATCGGCAAGCGCTGGCGATGGCTCTTTAACGCCGACCCTGGATGTTACTGACACGGCCCAAGCCCTAGTCTCCGGCGATGTGCACCGCCTGGCCAAGGTTTTAAAAAACGACCTGCAGCCAGCTGCTTTATCCCTGCGCCCCGACTTGCGCAAGACCATGGAAGTGGGAATGGAAGCCGGCGCATTAACCGGCATTGTCTCCGGATCGGGTCCGACGATTGCCTTTTTATGCGAAGACGCAGCCCAAGCCGAAGATGTACGCAGCCAAGTCACCCTCGAAATTCCCAAGACGCGCGGCTACGTCGCAAGCTCACCAGCACCCGGGGTTCGGATCTACTAGGGGCAATGGGGCTAGAATTGATGACTAACTATGGCAAACCTCATCAATTTAGAAACAGTCACTAAATCCTTCGGTCTAAAGACCCTTCTGGATAATGTCTCCCGCGGCGTACAAACCGGCGACCGCATCGGCATCGTCGGTGTCAACGGCGGTGGTAAAACCACCTTGCTGGAAGTACTTACCGGCATTGAAGAACCTGACTCCGGACGCGTCTCCCATAACTCTGGCCTGCGCATGGCCGTGGTCACCCAGCGCTTTGACCTGGATGAATCCATCACCATTGCCGATGCCGTTATTAAGCCGCTGGGGCTTGAGACTTACGAATGGGCATCGAATGCCAAAGTCCGTGACGTGCTCGGCGGGCTAGGCATTGTCGAACTTGGCCTTGATACGGTCGTGGGGCAACTCTCTGGTGGGGAGCGTCGCCGCGTTAACCTCGCTGCGGCCTTGGTCCAAGATGTGGACCTAGTGGTCTTGGATGAGCCGACTAACCACCTGGATGTAGAAGGCGTGCAGTGGCTGGCCAGCCACCTGCTTGCCCGCAAAGTGGCCGTCATCGTGGTTACCCATGACCGCTGGTTCTTAGACACCATTGCTACCTTGACGTGGGAAGTCCACGACGGTCAAGTGGATTCTTATGACGGTGGCTATAACGACTGGACTTTCGCACGTGCTGAGCGCGCACGCCAAGCTGATGCGATGGAGCAGCGCCGGCAAAACCTTGCGCGTAAAGAGCTAGCCTGGCTGCGCCGTGGCGCACCTGCGCGTACGTCGAAGCCACGCTATCGCATTGAAGCGGCCGAAGCCTTAATCGCTGATGTTCCGGCCCCACGCGACACCGTGGAGCTGATGGCCTTTTCCAAACAGCGCCAAGGCCGTGTGGTCATTGAATTAGAAGATGCCACCATCACCACGCCTGATGGCCGCGAGTTAGTAGAAAACCTCACCTGGCGCCTGGCACCTGGCCAACGCATCGGTTTGGTTGGTGTGAATGGCTCCGGCAAGACCACCTTGCTACGTACCTTGGCGGGGGAGAACAAGCTTGCTGAAGGCCGCCGCATCGAAGGTCAAACCGTGCGCTTGGGATGGCTGCGTCAGGAATTAGACGACCTAGACCCCAACCGTCGCCTGCTGGATGCGATTGAAGACGTCGCGACCTATGTGCACATGGGCAAGAAAGAAATGTCGGCCTCACAGCTAGCTGAAAGGCTGGGCTTTAGCCCTAAGCGCCAGCGCACTCCGATTGGTGATCTCTCCGGTGGTGAGCGCCGCCGCCTGCAGCTGACCCGCGTGCTGATGGCGGAACCTAACGTGCTACTGCTCGACGAGCCCACCAACGACCTCGATATCGACACCCTGCAGGAGCTAGAGTCCCTGCTTGATTCCTGGCCTGGCACACTCGTGGTTATCTCCCACGACCGCTATTTAATCGAGCGCATCGCCGATGACACCTATGCGCTTTTCGGCGACGGCAAATTAACCAACCTGCCCGGCGGCATTGAAGAGTATCTCAAGATTCGCGCGGAGCACGAAGCCGCCAATCCCACAGGCGCGCTCAACCTCGGTGACGTTGCAAATACCTCTGAGGCATCGCCTAGCGAGGCCTCCAGCGTGGATTCTGCCTCCACTGGTGCTGCAGGGGCGGCTGCGAGTTCTACCCCGGCAGCAGCTCCGCAGTCACGACTGTCTAATCAAGAACAGCGCGAGATCACCAAGAAGATGAATGCGCTTGAGCGCAAGATGGGCAAGCTGGACCCGCAAATTGCCAAGATTAACGCCGATATGGCCGCGGCAGCGCAGCAGATGGACACCGAAGCTCTCACGCGTCTAGATAGCGAACTCAAGGAGCTAGAAGCCGAACGCGAAAGCTTAGAGATGGAATGGATGGAGCTCGGCGAAACTCTCGAGTCCTAGGGGGTTGCTCGCTATCGCTGCGCAACCCAGGGAAATTGCGCAACTCGCCGCGGCTGCGTGAGTTCTCAGACAAAAGCCGTGAGGCTGGGATGCGGCTGGCAATTTAATCACAATGCGATAAAGTTGCCGGAAATTCCATTCTCAGACTAGGCATGGGGTGGGGTAGATATGGCATGGTGGTGGCCATGAGCATTTCTCGACGTCTTACTGCAATTGCGCTCGCTGGCGCTTTGACCCTCGGCGGTACCACCGCCGCTAACGCCCAGGAAAACCCAGCTGAAAAGCTATCTTCCCAGGCGCAGAGCCAGATTGATTCGGCTGCAGCGAAGTTTATTTCCAGCTTGCCGCAAGAAGTTAAAGACACTGCCCACAAGCTTGGCATTAAGCTGCCATCGCTTGCTGGTGCAGCTGAGACCCTGCGTTATGAAACCGTTGCGCACTTGGAAGAAGCTGGCCACACCAAGAGCAACTCTGCGCAGTCCACTGCACAGCAGTGGGCAAATGAGGCCGCTGCTGGAAAGGTCTCCTTTGAAGACGGCGTCGGCCACGGAACCGCAAACAAAGACAAGGGCACCGGTGCTATCTTCAAGCTGACTGAGAAGGAAGCACGCGACCGCACCAACTGGTTGGACCGCAAGGGCAACCCACACAACGAGCCAACCGGCTTTGGCGTCGCGACCGCAACCGATGGCAAGTACGTCTACATTGCGGAATTCTTCCTGAACTAAAAGACCCCGCATAAAAAGCGCCGGTTACCCTAACACCAAAAGGTGGGGTGACCGGCGCCATTGGGGCCAATTAGGCCTGTGACCGTACCTGTTCGCTCGGCAAAAGATACGTTGTCAACGATGCGTTTTCCGGCGATGTCAATGGATACATCAGTTACTTTAAGCATTGATTTATACACCTGCTCCCTTTTTCATCATGCGACGCAAGAGGATGAAAAATGTTGGTCCACCGACCAGCGCGGTGAAAATACCAATCGGTAAATCAGCGAAAGGAATGATGGTGCGGGAACCAATATCGGCCCCGGCGATCAACAAGGCGCCGCCGAGTGCCGATGCAGGAATCAGCACTGCGTTTGATGGACCAGCAACCGTTCTGACGATGTGTGGAATTTCCAGACCGACAAAGCCGATGAGACCGGCATAAGATACTGCCCCGGCAGTCAGTAGGGTTGCCAGCACAATCGATAGAGTGCGCAGTGTTGATACATCAACGCCCACGTGCGTTGCGGCTTTATCACCTAAAGCGAGGAGATCCAGCTGCTTTACTAGTAGCCAGGCGCATAAGAGGCCAAAAGCGACGTTGACACCAACGACACCAACGTGTTCCCACTTAGCGCCAGAGAGTGTACCCATCTGCCAGAAAATGATCTGTTCGCGGGAGGTAGTCGGCGCGAAGAAGTTGAAGAAGGAAATGACTGCGCCAGCGATCGCATCAACTGCAATGCCGACCAGGATGAGGTTAACTACCCGAACTTTGCTGCCCAAGCGCGATAGTTGGTAGACCAGCCAGGTAGTAAACATACCGGTGGCAAAAGCTGCGAATGAAAATCTGACAGAGGCAGATAAAGCATTCGTTTCTATCTACCCCGCAGAACCGCTGGGATCCAGCATCGCTGAACGCATTGGGTTTGCGTGCGCTACAGCAGTCCTTGCTTTCGGGGGTGCCATGGGGGGCTCTCATTATCGCCGGCTCAGGCCTAGCTCTGGTGCTCTTTTCAGTCATCGGTGCGAGCATGAAAACTCCGCGGCGTGTGCGCAACGAAGCTCGCAGCCGTTTCCCGCAGCAAAAGTGGGCGGAATATTCGGTTAACCACACTGCCTGGATGCTGGGGTGCTGGATTGTCATCATCACGGTCGTCGCATTGGCATTGTTCTTAGTTCCTGACGGCCAGAAGGTCATCGGTGCTGCTGCAGCCGCCGTTATCGCCGCCGCACTCATTTGGGTCTGCCCCGGATTTGCGCCGTAGGAGCAGAAACAAAAGCGCAACAAAAAGGAAGAATCCGAGCAGGAAGCTGCGGAGGCACCAGCCTTGACTCCGCACAAACAGCTTGATGATGACACCCAGATTTTCGAAAGCGTTGTGCCCGAAAAGCGCTAAAGTTTGCTCGAAACTCTCCTCGGAATTCTCATGAGAATTCTTTCGGTATCATGGGCTCCATGATTTTCATTAACGTTAAATTCCATGTCAAGCCCGAATACGCTGACACTTTCCTCGATGAGATCAACTGGTACACCGAAGCCTGCAACGCTGAGCCTGGCTGCTTGGAATTCAAGTGGTACCGCGACCCAGAAGATTCCCAGCGCTTCCTGTTGGTTGAAGCCTACAAAGATGGCGAAGACGTAGCCCACGTACAAAGCGATCACTTCAAGCGCTCTTGCGAAGAGTTCCCTCAGTACCTGGTAGAAACCCCAGATATCATCAATTTCAAGATTGATGGCAAGACTGAGTGGGACAAGATGGCTGAGTTTAAGGTCGATTAATTTCGTCTAGTCCTACAAAAAGCCCGCTTCCGTAGAAGCGGGCTTTTTCATGCGTATCTTGCGGCCATGCGCGGTGTTTTAGCAGTGCGCGGTTAAAACTCGCGCTGGTTTGCGTGTACGCGTTGTGTGCTTTCCATCTTGTCGAACCATTCATTCAACACGGTAATCACGCCGTGGTCCAGGTTCGAAGGAGCGATGACATCAGCGACATCTTTAAGCTGCGGGTGGGCATTGTCCATGGCTACCGCGATGCCAGCTTCTTGCAAAAGCTCGTAGTCATTGAGGTAATCACCAAAAGCAGCGGTTTCTGCAATATGAATGCCTAAGGTATCAGCCATGTGATGCAGCGCCGCGCCCTTATTAGCGCCGGCCGGCATGACATCAAGCCATTCCTTACCGGAAACAGCCACGTTGTGGTCGGGGACAGCCTTAAATACTACGGGCGCAATGTGCTCTTCAGAACCCGCTGCGCAGTAGACAGCGACTTTGATGATGTCGGAATCTTTGACCATCGCGCGCAGGTCTTTTACGGTTTCACGCGAGTAGTAGTATTTTTCCAGCTGCACAAAGGTATCGGGGTTAGCATCCTCAGATACATAACCGACAGTTGGCGTACATAGCACTACGTCATGGTCGACAGTGACGGCTTGGAGTGCATCTAGAATGCGCAAGACTGCATCATTGGGAAGCACGGAGACATGAATGATTTCTCCCTTGTGCGCGATAGCGGTGCCATTTTCTGCGATGAAAGATAGCTCCGGGCCAAATTGGTGCTGCAAAGTAGCTAGCTGGCGACCCGACGCTGGGGCGATGGTGACACCGAGTTCTTCTGCGCGCTTGAGCACAGGCCAGAAAGATTCGGGGATTTTACTCTCGCCGTCCAATAACGTCCCGTCCATGTCTAAAGCAATGAGCCGCGGGAAAACCATAAGAAAAACCTCGAAACTTGTGCAAAACTGGGGTGCATGACTAAATCCGTTGACTCAACAGCACCTGTACTTACCTCGGTTCGCCAGCGTACCGGAGTTATAGAATTAAACCGCCCTAAGGCCTTAAACTCGCTGAATCCGGAGATGATTGACATCATCGCCAAGGCGGTTAAGAACTGGGAAGATGATGATTCGATCGACCAGATCGTGTTGCACACCACCAACCCGAAGGCTTTCTGCGCAGGCGGCGATGTCCGTTTTGCGCGGGATAATATTTTAAGTGGCGATGCACAGCTTGTCGATGACTTCTTCGCTGCCGAATACACACTCAACGGCAAGCTTGCGACGTATAAGAAACCTCTCGTGTCCATCATCGATGGCGTAGTGATGGGCGGGGGACTCGGCATTTCCTTGCACGGCTCACACCGCGTGGTAACTGAGAATGCTTTTGCTTCCATGCCGGAGATGGCCATTGGTTACTTTACTGATGTAGGTGTCGCTCATGCCGCCCAGCGCATGGTGGGCACGCGTGGGCAAGCCTCCCTGGCATTAGCAAAGTACTGGGCAATTACCGGCTATCGTATGTATGCCGCAGATATGTTGTGGTCGGGTCTTGCAACCCACGTAGTCCAAGATGCAGAAACCATCTTGGACGCAATTGTCGAGAACGGTGTTGATGCTGCCCTGAAGCAGCATTCTTACATTCCAGACGGTGAGGCGCCGCTAGCTGGTGTGATCGATGAGATCGAATCCACCTTTAACCACGCCACCTGGCCAGAAATCCAAGATGCCCTGAAAACTGCTGACAAGGAGTTTTCGAAAGATACCGCTAAATACCTTGCGGCGGCATGTCCTACTTCTGTGGTCGCTTCCAACGAGCTTTTTGAATCCCATGCGCAAGAAGAAGACATCGTTAAAGCACTACAATGTGAAGAATCCTTGGGGCGTTATATCCGCTCCCGCGGTGATTTTGCCGAAGGCGTGCGCGCAGTACTAGTAGATAAGACCAAAGACGCCGCCTTTAACCCAGAAGAAACGGCGGCTGTTGACCTCGATGCAATCCATGCAGCGCTGAAGGTCTAGGTACTGTTAAAGCATGGTATTTTCCCGCGAACCCGATACACCTACGCTTCAAAAACCACCGTGGAAATGGGTGTGGCTAACCCTTGCGACCGGTGTACTGGCGTTGCTGGCGGTGTATCTGAATTGGGAGAGCATTCCAGATCCTTTCCCAACGCACTGGAATGCGCGCGGGGAAGCAGATGCTTTTAGTGACAAGACTTGGGCCAACCTGTTTGGCATGTTCGGGCTCATCACAGGAATTCTCACTCTTGTTATCGCGGCATGTTTCGGACTGATATACCAGCACGCCAAGCATGCCAACGGCGAAGACTGGCAGGTCGCACGTAGCCGCGCAACGTGTAATTCCATGCTCACCCCGCTGGGCAAGTGGATGTTTGTCCTAAATGCAGTAGTCGTGGTCGATATTTATCTGTCAATAACGCAGATTTATTCTTCCGTGGGCTTGCTCATTGCGGCCATCATCATTGTTGTCGCGCTCTTGTTGTGGGATATGGCGCGGGTGCAAAAGTGGTTGGACAAACACTATCCAGACCCCAAAACCAGTGAGCACATGAAGTGGGGCATGTTCTACTACAACCCGAAAGACCCGAACATGATGGTGCACCGCGATCTCAACAGCACGTTTAACATGGCGCAAACAGGATCGTGGGTTGTGATGGGAGCGCTGTTAGGCATTCCCATAATCGTGGTCGCGGTCGCCATCATTTTTGGTTAATCAACGCGTTCAGGTTGGGCGTCGCGTTGTACGTTAAGTTGCGTTTCGCGCGTCGTCTTTCGCATGTTGCGATACGCCTTTAGCGCGCGGTCGCGGTCAAGATGCGCAGGTAGGGAAGTATCAAGCACTGCTTGTTCTACTTCGGGGCTAAGCGGCGGAAGGTGTAATTCGGGGGCATCGATAAGCACAACGCCGGTGGTGTCGTCATTGAGCTTGGCGGTCACAAGGTTCCATTTATTTAGAATCGGCATGGCGGCTTGTACAAGTCCTAGCTCACGCGCAGTTGCGGCCGGCATGCTGTGGCGCACTAATGCGGGAATTAGCTTGTCGATGCCAAACTGTCGCACCGCTTCTACCGGCCCTTGCCCAGGCAAACGTTTTAGTTGCTCATCTGCCCAAGCCCACGTGAAAGTACCGTCGCGAACAGTTGCCACTACGAGGGCGTCTGCTTCTAGGCGCGATTTTTCATCGAGAAGCACGTGTGCGGATTCTAAATTGATGAGAACATTTTTACCGGCTGCCTGTGGAAAGTGCGCGGAGAAAAACATCGCGTGCTCTGCTGCAGCAAAGTAGGCATCGGCACTGATATCTTCTAAGCGCCAATCCACGTCATCGGGGCCGTTCGTGCCCGAGCTATCCGAAGTAGAGACGGAGGAAATCTTCTCGTCCAAAAAATCCACGGTGATTGCACCCGATGGTGCACCGGATAACCGCAGACCGTGGTCGACTTCTTCGATGTCGAGCTCGCGGGTGTGCGCGAAAGCGATCGCCGCGCGGACTTCGTCGAGCTTATCGATGAATGGATCATTGATGCCCTTAATAAGGGCTTCTTCTGGCGCAAGAGTTTGCGGAAGCGGCACCGTAACAGTAGATTTCGCCAATGTTGCGGTGTTGAGATCGAGAGCGACTGCAGCTTTTAACCCATCTTCTTGATCCGCTAAGACTATGGGTTTTCCGCCCTCTAACGTGCGAGCGGCGCCGAGCAACATCTCTGTGGCAGGTGGAAAACCTTGCAGTTGTAAAAGCTCCGGTCCATTGGCGCGAAATTCAGCAGAACGCGAGGGCATCCAGTGCCAGTGGCCATCCTTTAATATCGCAACGCGCCTGCCGGTGATATCCACGCTATTGCGCTGGCCGTACAGCCTCATCTCTACGGAACCTTCAGCCTGGAAGTTGGATTCCATACCGCTAAAGCCGCCGACTAATTCTTCCAACTGCGTCCAACACACATCATATGCGGTGGATGAGAAAAATCCGTCGGCGGCAATATCGGCAAGAGTCTTCGGCTGCGTCAGATCCATGGCTTAGAGTTTAACTGCTTTTAGCCCACAGCCTTTTCATACGCGCGAACCAAAGCTTCGGTCGATTCACGCCACGAGAACTTTTCCGCTTCCTGCCGGGCCGCGGCACCCATCTGCGCGCGCCGGGTGGGATTTTGCAACAAGCTGATGAGGGCTTCGGCCCAATCTGCATCTGTGCCATCAGCATCAATGAGATATCCCGTTTTGCCATCATCGATGACAAAGGGGATACCGCCGGCATTGGTACCCACCACAGGTACGGCTGAAGCAAAAGACTCCAAGGCCACAAGCCCTAAGGTCTCAGTGACAGAGGGGAAGACAAAAACGTCACCGCTGGCAAAAGCTGCGGCTAGTTCCTCGCCGGATAAATAACCCGTAAACGTGGCAAAGCTCGGATCAAAGGAGTCTTGCAACTTCTGCAGGTTGGGACCGCCGCCAACGATTCCTAAACGCGTTCCCGGTACCTGCTTACGCACCAACTTCATGACATTATTGAGCCGTTCTAAGTCTTTTTCCTTAGAGATGCGGCCAATATAAGTCACCAGTGGTGAATCCGGGTGGTCATTGGTCAAGAGTTTGCGCGCCTGCGTGGTTGCTTTGGATGGGTGATATCCAACCGTGTCCACAGCCTTGGGCCATAAAGTTAGCCTTTCGATGCCCATCGCAGAAGCTTTTTCAATCATTGGATCCGAGGTGCACAAGTTCACTTGCGCCTGGTTGTGCAACCAGCGGATAGCGCCTGTGGCCATGCCTCTGGTCCAACCGATACCTAGCGCATCGACATAATCCGGAACATTGGTGTGATAGCTGCACACCAGCGGGTAAGCATCGCGCTTGGCTGCAAAAACGCCGAGAGCCGCAGACCAGATTGGATTGACCGCATGGATAACATCGGGGTCAAAGTCCCGCATCTGCTTCCAGAACATCACCGGAGGCACGGCGAATTTGATCTCCGGGTACACCCAAAAAGACAAGGACGGCAGCTTATACACCGGAAAACCGGCGAAACTCTCCGGCGGGTTGCCGGGAGCGAAGATGGCAACTTCATGTTCCATCTCCGCGAGCTGCTCAATCGTCCGAATCAGGCGGGTAACCACGCCATCGATTTTGGGCAGGAAAACTTCCGTAACTATCGCAATTCGCACGAACTCTATGCGCTTTCGGACAGGCCTGCTTCTGCGCCCTGCAGCTGTGGCGTCGATTCTTGCTCCGGAACACCGGCTTGCTGCGCCTTGGTCCACAAGGACTGTGCTGGGATCTTCGAGCGATCCACGCGGTCGGCGTACTTGTGGGCAACGTCTTCGACTTCTTGCAGTAGACCTTCAGACAACGTGGTGGGCTTGAGTCCCAGCTTCAAGAAGGTGTCATTGTGCACGTGCAGTTCGTTTTCTGCGGATTCCTTACGTGGGTTTGGCACATAAGCGACCTCGGCGTCAGAGATCTCGGCGATAAGCTCAGCCAAATCACGCACGCGGTGGGTCTCTGTCATCTGGTTGATGATCTTGACGCGATCACCCTTGGCAGGCGGGTTGTCCAAAGCGAGCTCAATGCAACGCACCATGTCCCGGATGTGGATAAACGCGCGCGTTTGACCACCCGTGCCATGCACGGTCAACGGATAGCCAATGCCCGCCTGGATGAGGAAGCGGTTTAACACCGTGCCATAGTCACCGTCGTAGTCGAAGCGATTGATGAGGCGCTCATCTTTGATGGTCTGTTCAGTGTGCGTGCCCCAGATGATTCCCTGGTGCAGGTCGGTAATCCGCAGTTCATCATTTTTGGCGTAGTAGGCAAAAAGATGCTGGTCCAACACCTTGGTCATGTGATAGATAGAACCAGGGTTGGAAGGGTAGAGGATTTCCTGTTCCACATGGCCACCTTCTGGCAGGTTGACCTGGACATCCAAGTAACCTTCAGGAATCTTCATGCCCGCGGTGCCATAGCCATAAACGCCCATGGTGCCTAGGTGCGCGACGTGGATATCCTGGCCAGATTCCACGATTGCAGCCAAGAGATTGTGGGTGGCGTTGATGTTGTTATCCACCGTGTAGCGCTTATTGCGAGAGCTCTTCATCGAATACGGCGCGGCGCGCTGTTCTGCGAAATGCACGATGGCATCTGGGCGTTCGGTATTGATGAATCCTAATAAGCCGTCATAGTCTTGTGCGACATCAATATTGGCAAAGCCAATGGTCTCCCCAGAGACTTCTTGCCACGCCGCGATGCGGGTGTCGATATCAGCGATGGGGGTCAAAGAGTCTGCACCAAGTTCTTCATCAATCGCGCGTCGTGAAAGATTATCGATGATGATGACATCGTGTCCTTTATCAGACAGATACAACGAGGCAGGCCAGCCACAAAAGCCGTCGCCACCGAGAATCGCAACTTTCACTTTAAACTCCATTTAAATTCGCGAATAAGATTCAACACATTCTACAAAGTGCCCTTCAAACGACCATACCCCCGATTTCAACAGTTTTCCTGTCGAAATCGGGGGTATATTGCTACTGCGAGCTATGCAATAGCCCGCAAAGTAGTGAATGTCTTGCGTATGAACTCTTCTTTGTCTTCCCGGCGTGCAAATTGATGGGGGGATGAAGTTTTCAATCTTTTGAGCTCTTCTGCCGTCCACACGATTGCGGCGGCGCCGACTTGCAGATACAACCCGAGTTCTGCCGGGCTTAGCTTGGGATAAAGCTTGGCGAATGCTCCCAAGAATTTCTGCAGCACCGCGTGAATATCCTCGTGGTTAGGGATAAAGCGACTACGAGCATTCATATGCTCTTGGATTTGAAAGAGCGTCGCAATGGATCCGAACTCAGTGTCTTTATCCGTCAGTCCCTTTACCGCGATGTCTTCGAAAATCTCGGTAATGGTCATTCCTTGCGGATAGGATTCAACGACGGGCAAGAACTTATCGATGGAATCCAGGCAGAACTGAAACAGCGCCTCATCGATGCTGGGGAAGTAGTTATGGAAGGTTCGGACGGAGACACCTGATTCTTTGGCTACCAAAGAGATGGTCAGGCCTTCAAAGCCTTCGCGCAATAAGATTCGCGCGGCAGCTTCAGAAAGAGCACGACGCGTAGCGAGCTTCTTCGACTCCCTTAAACTAGCCATGCTCTTCACCTCTTCCTATTGTTTCTCTACTTGTTGTTTCTCTACTTGATATTAAACCTTGACGGTTTCGGATTCTGCTTTTTGCAGCTCTGCCTCATGCTCGGTAAGGGCTGTGCCTTCGATATCCATGTTCGGCAGAATCTTATCCAGCCACTTCGGCAGCCACCAAGCTTTATCGCCGAGTAGGAACATGGTTGCCGGGATGATCAGCATGCGGACGATGAAGGCATCGAAGGCCACGCCTACCGCGAGGGCAAAGCCCATGGTGCGGATGAAGGGTTCATCGATAAGCATGAAGGCGGCGAACACCGAAATCATGATCAAGGCTGCCGCGGTCACTACGCGGGCACCGTGCTTGAAACCATTGGAGGTTGCGTTGCCGGCGGTCTTGCCGTGCACGAAACCTTCGCGCATGCGGGTAACTAGGAAGACTTGGTAGTCCATCGCGAGACCGAAAGTCAGGCCGATCAACATGATTGGGAGGAAGGACAGCAGCGGCTGGGTATCAGTGATGATGCCGAACATGCCTTCCTGGAAGATGCCGACAGTCACGCCGAAAGCAGCAGCCATCGACAACGCGAAACCACCCGCGGCAATCAGCGGTACCCAGATGGAGCGGAAGACCAAGAGCAAAACAATGAACGCGAGAACCAAGACAATCGCGATGTATGGGACCAGAACGTCATTAAGGCGCTCGGAGATGTCATCGAAGATTGGCGTAATACCGGTAATACCGTAAGTACCACCGGTGTTGTCGGTGAATTCTGCCTGATGCGAACGCAGCGCTTCAAGAGTCTGCGTGGTTTCTTCATCAGTTGCACCCGTGGTTGGGGTGATCATGACCTGAGCTGCATCCATGTTGTCGGTCATGGCAACAACTTGTGCGTTGACCACGCCGTCGGTGGTCTGGAAATCAGTGAGGATTTCTTGGATGGCTGGCATGCGGTCTTGCTCTGCGACCTCGGCGACGTCGACGAAGGCCACCATTGGGGCATTGCGGCCAGGGCCGAAGGCTTCGTCAATCATGTCGTAGGACTCGCGCTGGCTGGTGCCTTCGGCAGCCATGCCGTCGGTAGGCATCGCCAAGCGCATCTGCGCAGCTGGAATAGCAGCGATACCTAAGATGAGGACCCCGGCAATCAGGGAAACGACGGGGTGCTTGCGAATCTGGCGCACCCACTGCAAACCAACGGTAGGCTTTTCATCTTCTGGGTCCGGAACCTTCGGTCCTGGCACGCGACCTGCGAAGATATTGTTGCCTAAAAGCCCCAGCAGGCCGGGGATGAAGGTCAGCGCCACGAGCACGGCGATGGCCACGGTCGCAGCTGCTGCGATAGCCATGGTGGACAGGAATGGAATTCCGATAATCGTCAGCGCTGCGAGCGCGATAACCACGGTGATACCAGCGAAGACGACGGAGGAACCAGCAGTACCGGTAGCCATGCCCATAGCATGCGCGCGGGTTTGCTTATCCATCTTCTTGAGCTCTGCCGCGAATTCCTTCGGGCTTAAGTCATTAAGGCCAGAGCTGGTAATGAGCTGGTTGCGGAAACGCGCGACGATAAACAGCGCGTAGTCGATGCCCACGGCCAGACCAATCATGGACGCCAGCATTGGGGTCATTTCAGCCACGGAGTCCGTGAACACAGTGGCGAGCTGCACGCCGAGCAGGCCAACGCCCACGCCGATAACAGCAGAAATCAGTGGCATTCCTGCTGCGACCATGGAACCAAAAGTGATGAGCAGGACGACTCCAGCGACGATGAGACCGATGATCTCCGCGGACATATCCAGGCCTTCACTCATGGAGGAGAAAGCATTACCGGAGTACTTCGCGGTGAAGTCACCTTCGTCAAAGCTGTTGACGAGCTCGGTGATAGCCTCACGGTCTTCGGCAGGGATGTCGGTAACACCCTCGGCGTCGAAGGTGACTTTGATGGTGCCGGTGCGCTCATCTTCTGACAGAGGAGACAGCGCCTGGATGTTGGCATCGATTTGCTCTTGCGGCATGCCCTGGGCGGCCATCTGCTCACCCATTTGCTGCTGCATGCCCATCGACGCCATTACAGGATTGACAATGGCGTCCTGGTCAGCCAAAACGCCGGTGTCCTTCAGCTCATCAACGAAAGCATCAACTTTTGCCATGACCTGTGGGTCTGTAAGCGTTTTACCTTCAGGGGCCTGGATGACAATGGTGCCTGATGGATCCGACATGTAGTCAGAGTCATCACCAAAACGCTCCGCCATCTCTTCTTGAGTTGTGGTGGAGTCCATCGGCGGCATGGCAAACGATGGGTTGGCCGGTTTGGCGAACTGCGTGGCCAGCCCGCCCATGGCAACTAGCAGGATGATCCAGAACGCGAGAAACGGCCATACTTTGGTGTATGACCAGCGTCCTAGTCGATATAAGACCTTCGACATAGTCCAGCTTTCTTTAGTTAGCTTCGAAACATTTTAAACATTGCACAGTGTATGCAAGTTTGCATGCCGAGTGCAATTAGCTGTGCGCAGCACACTTTCCCCACTTTCTGTGACGGAATTCTCCACCTGGTTCGGTGCAGCGAAGTGGTGCAATTGCATCGCCAAGCATGCGCGTCGGTAGACTAACCGGCATGTTCCACGCCGTCACCTTCGCTTTGATGGATTCCGTTAATGCCTTACTGATCGGCGTTGTTGTTGCGCTCGGCGTGATGCTGCCGCGCGGTAAATACAAGACCGTTACTCCGCTGCTCATCGCCGGTGACTGGTTCGGAGTTTTTGTGCTTGCCGTGCTGTCGATGTTCATCTTCGATAGCCTGCGGCAGTACGTTTACGCTTTTCTTGATTCTCCGCTGTTGGGAATCCTGCTGATAATCCTTGGCCTTGCTGGCATCGTGATGTCGTGGCGCTCACGCCCTGGCGAATCCAACGCGTTGGTGGACAAGATTCTAAAACCACTACAAACACCCACGCCGTTGACGTTTCTCACCGGCTTTATCCTGGGTCTTGCCCAGTCAGTTACTTCCGGGCCCTTCTTTGCGGGACTTTTGCACTTGGTGGCAGGCGGCTTTAATGCCTGGGTGCGCTACGGCGGGTTGGTTATCTACGCCAGCCTGGCGTTATCTTTGCCTATTCTGGTGGCTATCTTCATCGGTTTTGTGCGCACCAATCCGCAATCGCCCGCGGGGCAGCTTTTTGCCCGCGCGCAGGACAATAAAGACCAAGTATCCAAAATTGGTGGTTACTTGGTCGGCATCGTGTTGGTTGTCATGGGCGTGCTTAATCTCTAATTAGCCAGAGTATTTAGCTAAAGCGCACGTCATCTAAGTTCAGCGCTTGGGAAATATCGGCTTGCTTTTTGGAGTAGTCCACGTATTTCGCGGCGTGTGGAATGAAAGCAGCAGATTCTTCCTTGCTTAGCTCCCGACGTACCTTCGCCGGAACGCCGGCAGCTAAACTGCCCGCTGGAATCTCTTGGCCTTCGAGAACCAAAGCGCCGCCAGCAATCAAAGAGCCCGCGCCTACCCGTGAGTGCGACAGTAACGCTGCGTGCATGCCGATAAGCGATCCGGCCTCGACATAAGCCCCATGTACCAAAGCTATGTGTCCGATGGTGACATCTTCTTCTAGGGTTGCCGGCGCATCGGCATCGCAATGAAAGACCGAATTATCTTGAATATTGCTGCGCGCGCCAATGGTGATCTTGTTGGTATCTCCGCGCAGGACCACGTTGTAGAACACTGAGGCATCAGGGCCGATTTCGACATTCCCAATAATCGTGGCATTTGGAGCAATCCACGCACTGGCATGAATCCTTGGCACTTTACCTTCGAAGGGCAAAATCAATGGTGACATGGCGCGACTCCTTGTTATTTGGTGAGTGGTTATTGAATAACCGCGAATGCGATTTGCGGATTAATCGCATAATCGCCCGGGGTGCTGGTGAGTTTATCTGCCGTGGTGCAACTTAACGGCAAAATCCAGCCCTTCTTTGGATCTTTGACCGGCAGTACGTTGCGATCGGTGGGAACAAAAATCACCGTTGTAGTGTCTTTTGTCAGCGCGCCGGGCGTAGAAGACCTGGCAATCTCTAGGACCTTTTCAACGTCAGTAGCATGCAGCTCGACGATGACCATCGCTTCCGCGGTAAAGACCTCTAGATGCTTAACCGAATGGGTAGAAATATCACCAGAGACCTTGGTGAGCTTCGGGCCCGTATTGCCGGTGATTTTATCCCACAGATCTTTTATTCCCATACTGGATAAGGATAGTTATCCATCTGCGAAATTATGCCGCACGGTTGTGGTGCGCCGCGTCGTAGCATCGAAGTAGACAGAGAATCCAGACGCAAAAGTTGCTTCGATTGCTTCTTCGCGCCTTTTGGTCACCGCGACACTTAGAAAATCGAAAAAGCTATCAAAGCGCGGATACATCGCCATGTGTACCGCGCCATCGCGGCGGCCTAGCCCAAGAGCGATGGACACTTCCGCCACGCCAAAATTCTTAGCTTTGTAGACCGGGTCCGCGTCCAGGGCAAAAGCAAAGCCGGAGCGAACCATCTTCCCAGTCATCACATCAAAGATGGAGAAATTATCACGGGACATCTTCTCAGCGATGACTGGGGCAAGGTCAGTGGGGTTTATCGGGTCTTGCGGGGTGGGGAAAGCAGATGAAATTATATGATGCGCCATATACTTATTTGTAACACAGCTCACACTTGTTGGCTAGAGGGAGGCATAAAAGCGGTAGACTCGGCGGGTATGACGTCCCAGCCGCAGCCTTTCGATGCCTCCTTAAACGACCTAGCCAGTGAAGGAATCAACGCTCATGACACCGCGCTGATTTTTGAAGGCGGCGGGATGCGCAATTCTTATACCGCGGCGTGTGTGAAGAAGCTGATCGATAACGGCGTGGAGTTTGGTTGGGTTGGCGGGGTATCCGCTGGCGCATCGCATGCGGTGAATTTCTTATCGCTTGACAGCTTTCGCGCGGTAGAAAGCTTCGTGGATTTTGCGAAGAACCCTAGCTTCGGCGGGTTGAGCTCCATGTTGCGTGGCACTGGTTATTTCAATGCTGAGTTCATCTATGAAAAGGCCGCGGATCAAGATCTGCCTTTTGATTTTGAAACCTTCTCCAGCAACCCCACGCCACTTAATCTCTCTGCCGTTAATGCTCTGACAGGGGAGACCGTCGTGTGGACGCGCGATGATATTAACCAGGTAGAAGACCTTTTGGTGCGCGTGCGGGCATCCTCCACGCTGCCGTTGATTATGCCGATGCGCCATATCGATGGCGTGCCCTTCGTGGATGGCGCGATGGGGGATTCCGGCGGCATTGTTATCGAAGAAGCCGAAAAGGCCAGCTTTGAGAAATTCCTCTTCGTCGGTACTAAACCGCGAGGATTCGTGCGCCCGGAGGTTAAACGTAAGGCCGGTGTGCGTGGATTCTTCCGCAAGTACCCTAGCGTTGCTGAAGCCATGATTTCGCGTCCGGCCAAATACAATGCCTCCAAGCAACGTCTGCTGGAGCTCGAGCAGGAAGGCCGCGCCCAGCTCTTCTTTCCCGAAGGCATGCAGATTACTTCTACCGAGCGCAACGTGATGAAGCTGCGCGCCAATTACCAAGCCGGCAAGCAACAAATGTATTCCGAGTGGCCAGCCTGGAAAAAGTTTCTAGAAAGCAACTAGTACATCCACAATTAATAAAGCCACGCGTGCACAAGCAGGCGTGGCTTTACCGAGAGGTCTTAGTTGCGGGAAGTTGCGGGTTTAGTCGTCCCAGTCATCATCGCCATCCCACAGATCGTCCCAATCATCGATGAGGTCAGAGATGATCGGGATGTTCGGGATGTTCGGGATGGATGAGGCAGGGGCAACCCCGCCTGCGAAGCCGGTGCTCGCGGCGAGAATCGACGCGATGATTGCTTGAATATTCATGGAAGCTCTCCTGTCTGAGTAGGAAACGTTCGCCATTTTTTGAGGAACGTTGGGGTAGTGAATCCGGTAGTGTAGCTAGGGGCTTTTGGCTACAAAAGGAACTATATGATTTCCGGAATACAAAAGGCAGAGCTTCAAGCGCCATTTTCGTTATTGTCGCAGGTCAACACCGTATTAAAGTTCCTTAATGTTGCGGTTTGAGGTCCGGATTTCCACCGGTATCACCAAAAATTTTTAAAGTAGGGTTGTCTTCATTGCCAACTATCCCTGAGCAGGGGAGAAGACAGGGAGAAGCCGGGGAAATGAAAGCGCGAAAGAAATTATCATCTAGACAATTGCTGATTATCGTGCTGCTTGGTATCGCTTTAGCGTGTGCGGCCGGTGTGCTTAATGGCGTTTATACTTTGGGGCAATCAGCTAGCTACACCGATGTTGTTGCAGCGAGTCTGGTCGCTTCCAAAGTTGAGCGCGCAGAACTATACGGATATACCGCGGTGGCGTGCATAGTGCTGTCGCTGGGGCTGATCTTCGTAGAGATGAAAAGGGCAGCAGCGACAGCAGCTTCGACTGATTAGTCGGCGACGAGGGTTTCGATGGTCAGCTCTGGGTGCTCTTTTTCAATAAAGGCGAGCTTCCACTTATCGCCGAAGAGGGCGATGATTTCGCCGTCGTCGCGCGTGAAGATTTCCACGCCGCGCTGACGTCCCAGCTCAGGTGCGGATTCGGAGTCGGTGCGGCGCGCAACCGAGTAAGGAATCGGCTCGGTGACGGTTTCGACGTTGTATTCCAGCTCCATGCGTGCCTGCATGACCTCGAACTGCATCGGACCAACAGCGGCCATGACTGGTGCGGCATCGCCACGCAAGTCGTTGCGCAGAATCTGCACAACACCTTCGGCAGACAGCTGTTCCAAGCCCTTGCGGAATGCCTTGTACTTGCCCAAAGACTTTGCACGCAGGATGCGGAAGACCTCTGGTGCGAACTGCGGCATGGGTGCAAACTGCACCTTCTTGCCCGCGTAAATGGTGTCACCAGGTGCCAAAGCGCCAGCGTTGACCAGACCGACGATGTCACCGGGGTAAGCCACGTCAACGGTATCGCGGTTGCGGCCGAAGACGGTCAGCGCGTACTTGGTGGAGAATGAGCGGCCAGACTGGGCGTGGTTGACCTGCATGCCACGCTCAAATTCACCAGAGACCACGCGCATAAATGCCAAGTTATCGCGGTGCTTACGGTCCATTCCCGCCTGGACCTTGAAAACCACGCCGGCGAAATCATCAGTGACCTCTCGAACCTCATCAATAGCGGTGGTGGAGGTTTCAATCGCCTTGGCATCGGAATCACGCGAACGCGGTGCGGGTGCAATCTCGCACAAGGTGTCTAGAATCTGGTGCACACCGAAGTTCAGCATGGCGGAGGCGAAAATCAATGGGGAAGTCACGCACTGCTCAAAAAGCTCTTGGTCATGCACGGCACCATCGAGGGCCAGCAGCTCTGCCTCTTCCACGGCAGTATCCCAGAGTTCTTCTTCCTTCGCCGCGGCATCCCCAGGGCTAAAGTGCTCTTCTGGTGCGATGGTGGAACCACCGGCGGTGCGGATGAAGTGGATGTAATTATCAGCTTCGCCGTCATGGTTGATGTGCGCCAGACCGCGGAAATCGCCCGCGATGCCAACTGGCCAGTACAACGGGGTGGGCTGCAGCTCGATTTCGTTAACGATTTCATCGACAAGCTCTAAAGGCTCTCGGCCCACGCGGTCCCACTTGTTAATCACCGTGACAATCGGCAAACCACGTGCCTTGCACACGCGGAACAACTTCAGGGTCTGAGGCTCGAGGCCCTTGGCGGCATCGATAAGCATGACTGCGGCATCAACAGCCGTAAGCACGCGGTAGGTATCTTCAGAAAAGTCCGCGTGACCTGGGGTATCAACCAGGTTGATCATATAAGGCTCGCCCTCATGACCCTCCGGAGCGTACTCAAACTGCAGAGCAGAAGAGGCCACTGAAATACCGCGGTCCTTTTCCATCTCCATCCAGTCAGAGACCGTAGACTTACGCCCTGCCTTGCCGTGAACCGCGCCAGCTTCATTAATAACGTGCGCATGCAGCGCCAATGCCTCAGTCAACGTGGACTTACCAGCGTCCGGGTGGGCAATGACGGCAAACGTACGGCGGCGCGCAGCCTCAGCAGCAATACTCATGTTTGCTTAGTCTAGTGATACATCCAGCTGCAGCCCTAACTGGTTAAAGACCTCGTGTGCCAGCTCACGCTCTTGGTCACGAGAACGGGTGCGTGAAGGCTGATAGGGCTTGAGATAAAACTCGCCCGATTGGTAGTGCACACCACGCACGCCGGTAAGAAAATGCACCAGCCGTTCAGCGCCCTGGGATGGGGTGCCCATCTGGGAGGCAGCCGGACGGAAATTATAGAACTTTCCCATCAGCGAGCTCGAAGATTTGGAAAAGTTCGTGGACAGCACACCAGGGTGAAAGGCCACCGAGTTGAAGTCGTGGGCATGCAAGAAGCGCGTGAGTAGGACGTCGCCATATTTGGCATTGCCATAAGAGCGCAGAGGGGAGAACTTTTCAAAAGTATTTGGGTCATCTGCATCGAAGCGGGCAAAGAGATTCGCTGCGATAGAAGAAGTGTTAACCACCACGGATTCTGGACCGCGAAGTTGGTCTTTGAGCAAAGCCGTGAGCAAAAATGGGGCTACGACGTTGACCTGCCAGGTGCGCTCATAGCCATCGACGGTGCGCACGGCAGTATCAAAAAGCCCGCCGGCATTATTGGCCAGGCCGCGAATCGGTCCGAGTTGCGAAAGCTCCTCGGCGAGCGCGCGGACCTGGTCTAATTCGGAGAAGTCTGCGGTGAAGTAATCGGTGCCGAGTTCGCGGCCGACGGCGCGAGTCTTTTCCGGATTACGTCCGACGACAACCACGCGGTCGTCAGGGCGGGTGGCGTGCAAGAGGCGAGCTGCTGCTGCGCCTACGCCATCGGAGGCGCCAGTAATGACATAAGTTTCAGACATGAGTCAGAGAATAAAGACTTCGGCCGGTTGGGAAATGGAAGTCTGCTTAACCTTTGCTGTGAATCGTATTCTGTGCTTTATTCAGCCCCGAGGTGATGATTTCTTTCACCGCATCTGCAGCCAAAGCAATCGCATCATCAAAACCTGGGCCGGCGTCAACAGGAGCTAAAACATAATCGGGAATGGACGCGCCTTTGGGCGGGCGTGCAATACCGATGCGTACGCGTAGATAGTCCCGGGTGCCTAAATGCTCCGTGAGGGATTTCAAACCATTGTGCCCATTTTCATTGCCGCCAAGTTTGAGCCGGATTTTATTCACCGGCAAATCCAGTTCATCATGCACTGCAATAATGCGCTCAGACGAAACGCCTAAGTGCTGCGCTAGGGGGGCGATGCCTTCGCCGGAAAGGTTCATAAAAGTTGTCGAGCGCGCAAGGATGACTTTTTGTCCGGCAATCTCAACGCTGGCAGCAAGCAACTTCTGCCCTTTGACCGGTTGCAGGATATCGCCGGTTTCGGCCAATAAATCGTCGATGGCCATGTAGCCCACGTTGTGTCGGGTCGCAGCATACTTCGGCCCGGGGTTGCCAAGACCGACAACAATCCAGTCGGCAGCAGATGGCAGGTCGATTGCGCTCTCGCGCGCAGGCTGTGCCGTCGCGCTAGAGCGGAAGAGGTTTTTCAAGAGGTCAAGAAAATTCACGCCTACTAGTCTGTCACATCAAATACCGGCTGGAACCTACACCCGCGGAGTAGGCTGGATATGCATGAGCCGCATCATAGATTCTTTAGCCATTCCGATTTTGCCTGCTCCCATGGCCGGCGGTCCGACCACTCCGGAGGTGGTCAATGCTGCAGCGAGTGTGGGTAGTTTTGGCACTTTAGCGTGGGGCACAATCTCGGCGCAGGCGGCTCGGGAGCAGGCGGAAGGGCTCAATACGGATTTCTTTGGCATCAATTTATTTGCCAAGCAGCCAGAGCTAGATTCCCACGGGGTTGCAGTTGCACGCGAACTAGCTGCAGCTGAGGGAGTCGAGCTGAAATCCGCCGACTACAGCAACGGGTGGGATGAAAAACTCCAGCTTGCTTTAACGATGTCGCCGCGACCCAAAGTGGTGTGGTCGATGTTTGGCACATTTACTGCCGCAGAAGTAAAAATGCTTCATGCTGCAGGGATTGAAGCATGGACCACGGTGACCAATGAGCACGAAGCGCGCGCTGCTATCGCCGCAGGCGTGGATGCTTTGTGCGTGCAAGGCCCTGAAGCCGGCGGGCACCGCGGGGTGTGGAATCCCACCGCGGAACCAGATAAAAGGCCGTTGGCAGAGCTTGTCGATGCCATCGCGAAGCTAAGCACATTGCCTCTTATCGCCGCGGGCGGAGTGCGCAGCGCAGACCAGGTCCACGAAGCCTTAACGTGGCCACATGTAGTGGCAGTATCGTGCGGTTCCGCGTTTTTGCTTAGCGATGAAGCCGGGACCAGCCCGGTTAACCGTGCCCGGATTAACCAGGTGAAGAATAATGAAACGGGGACAGGGGAGGCATCGACAAGCACCCGTGCGTTTTCTGGTCGCTATGCCCGCGGGCTTAAAACCACCTTTACCCAAAACCACCCCAATGGCCCCGCCATCTACCCATATTTGAATCAAATCTTTGCTGCGCGCCGCGCGGAAGGGGATGAAGATGTTGCCTACTGCCTCGTCGGAGTTGAGGTGCAGCGCATATTCGGGGGTACCGTGGCGGGTGTTTTGCGTCGCCTTTGGGAAAAGCAAAAATAATAGTTGATAATATTTGTGGTTGATACCCCCACGACGATTTTAAAGCCGCACAACTGTGCGCCCAATCCGCAAAGGAATGATTTCGTGACTGAGTCCGCACCTGAATTCGAGAACTGGAATGAGCGCGTACGGCACGCTCAGGAAATGATTCCACTCATTTACCAGTTGCACCGCAAAAATAATGTGGTGACCTCTATTTTTGGTCGACTGCTCGTCGGTGTTACCGATATCGACATCATTAAGTCCCACCGCTACGCACGCCGCTTGATCAACCGTGACCTGGGCACCGCTGAAACCCTGCCAATCCTGCGCGAGCTCGTGGACATGAACCTGGGCACCGCTTCGATCGACATGGGCCGTTTGGCTGAAGGTTTCCGCGCGGCTGAGACTGATGACCTGCGCGCATACCTCGAAGAGGAGCTCAAGGAAGTCGTCGGCACCGCGACCCAAAACGAGTCCCGCGATGTTGTCCTTTACGGCTTTGGCCGCATCGGCCGTCTGCTTGCCCGCATTCTGATTTCGCGCGAAGCTGCCTACGGCGGCGTGCGCCTGCGTGCCATCGTGGTACGTAAGAAGGGCGATGAGGACATTCACAAGCGTGCCTCCTTGCTGCGCCGTGACTCCGTTCATGGTGCATTCAACGGCACCATCGAAGTGGATGAAGAAAACGAAGTAATCTGGGCAAATGGCACCAAGATCCAGATGATCTACGCCAACGATCCAGCAGATATTGACTACACTTCCTACGGCATTGACAATGCTGTTTTGGTGGACAACACCGGTGTCTGGCGCGACCGTGAGGGCCTGGGCCAGCACCTCAAGTCCAAGGGCATTTCCAACGTGCTGCTTACCGCACCGGGTAAGGGCGATGTGAAGAACATTGTCTACGGCATCAACAACCAGGATATGTCTGCAGAAGACAAGATTCTCTCCGCTGCATCGTGTACCACCAACGGCATTACCCCTGTTCTCAAGGTCATCAATGACCGCTACGGTGTTGTCCACGGTCACGTGGAAACCGCGCACTCCTTTACCAATGACCAGAACCTGATTGACAACTACCACAAGGGTGACCGCCGTGGTCGCGCTGCTGGTTTGAACATGGTTCTGACCGAGACCGGTGCTGCGAAGGCAGTGTCTAAGGCATTGCCAGAATTCGAAGGCAAGCTGACCGGCAACGCCATCCGCGTTCCCACCCCGAATGTTTCCATGGCCGTGCTGAACCTGGAGCTTTCCCAGGACGTGGACGTAGAAGAAGTCAACAACTTCCTGCGCGATGTTTCGCTGCACTCCAACCTGCGCCAGCAGATCTCCTACATCGCCTCCCCTGAGGTAGTCTCCAGCGACTTCGTTGGTTCCACCCACGCTGGTGTAGTCGATGGACTTGCCACCATCGCCTCTGGCAAGCACCTTGTGCTTTATGTCTGGTACGACAACGAGTTCGGCTACTCCAACCAGGTCATTCGCATTGTCGAAGAGCTCGCCGGCGCCCGCCCGCAGGTTCTTCCACAGCGTTTGGAGCCTTCCGCGCTCTAAGCTTTAGCCTTTAGGGGCCAGCCCCCTCGAAGTCTCATCTTCGAAGCCCCAGTCGGTTTATTCTGACTGGGGCATTGTTGTGCCCATTCCCACGCTGAGATGCGTTGTTGAAAAGTGCTTTCAGCCGTAAAATATAGCGCTATGAGTAATCCTGAGCCTGATGCACCAGAAGAAGTAGAAACCCCCAAACCGCCGTCAGACTCAGAAGCATCGGGGCGCAATTCCAAGTTCGCTCCCATCCCGCTTATCCTGTGTATTGCAGGCATGCTGATTTCGCCATTCTTTGTCGCCACCTTCGTACCGGAGGCAGCCGCGGGTTGGACCGTGCTGGGCATCTTCTTCGTGCTGGCTTTGGGCACTGGCGTGTGGTTTGGTGCTATCACCAAGCCCACCTGGTGGTTTCCCGTGGCAGTCGGTGTTGCGTTCATGCTCACCCGTGCACTGTATTTCCAAGATGGGCTTTTTCTCTACGCTCTTGGCTTTGCAGCCCTGGCCGGTGTTGGCACGCTGCATAGCGGTGCAGGCAAGCTAGAGCTTGACGATGACGACGCCTCCGCCGTTGATAAGTTCAAGGAGGTCGAGCATGGAGAAGTGGGCGCTTAATCACCCCAAGTTGGGTCTCATTGAGCTCGAAGTTGGCTATGACTCAGAATTTTTAGAGCTCGACCCGACCTGGCCTGAGGAGCCGAAAGAAGACGAGGAAATTCGACCGATCACGGCTGAATCGGGGTTGAAGGAGCGCTTCGGCGCACTGTTTAACAACCCTTCAGTCCGGGCGCGAATTTTGCTCAACGGCCAGGTCCTACATCGCGTCAATACTGCTGCCAGCGGACGCTACCTTCTGGAAGATTCAGTTAAAGAAGGCGAGCTCACTGGCCACAATCCCGGCCTCGACCGCGCAAAACCTCATGTGAAGGTCACAGCGAATTTCTTCGATGAAGTACTCGAAGTGCAGTTCCGGCAAGGCAGCGAGATAGTCATATTTGATCCGCCTGCGGGCAGCCGCGGGGAAAAGCGACGTCAAGCCATGGAATCCAGCACGATTAAACGCGTGGGATTTCCTATCCTTGCAGGTCTAGGCAAAGGCGGCTGGGCGATTGCCGCTATTATTCTGGCCTCGGTATTTTCGCGGATTGTGAAATGGCTGCTGTCTTTGCTGCCGGATTTCGACATCAATTGGCCCTCGCTGCCGGCTCTTCCACAAATTGCGCTGCCTACGCCTAGCTTGCCGCAGATTCACCTACCCACGCCGAATATTGACATCGAAATCAACCTGCCGGCGCTTCCTGCCTGGGTGGAGTTTCTACTCGACTACAGCAAGGTGTGGGTGCCCATTCTTATCGGTATCGTGGTGGGCCTGTTGGCGCTGCGTAACTACAAGAAATCTGAGGAAACCAAGCGCGCATGGGAGAAGAAGCAGCGCGCGAAGGCAACGGCAACGAACACTGAGCCTGATGAGCAGTAATTAGTGGTGGCAGCTGCAGTTAGGTCCGCAACCACCTTCAGCTAGCTCGCCGTAGTGCGTGGTGTTTTCGATATGGCCGAGCCCATCGATTTCAATGCGCACCGTCTGGCCGTCTTGAATAAACTCCCCGCGCGCAAAGCCGACGCCTTCAGGGGTACCGGTGACAATCACATCGCCTGGGTTGAGTGGATACAGCGAGGAACAAAATTCAATGAGCTTAGCCACCGAGAAAATCAGGTCATCGGTGTCATCGTCTTGTTTGAGAACACCGTCCAAGCTGGTGCGTACGCGCGCATGGTTACCGGGGGACCACTCATCGGAAGTAGTCAGCCAGGGCCCAAACCCGGCGGTGCGGTAGAAGGACTTGCCGGCATGAAATTGCGTGGTCTGGCGCTGGATATCGCGCAGGGTGTAGTCATTCATAATCGCGTAGCCAGCGACATGGTCAAGGGCTTCAGCTTGGGCTACGCGGTGCGCTCGCTTTCCGATGACTACCGCTAGCTCCCCTTCATAATCTAGCTTCTGCGTGCCAAATTCAGGGATATAAATATCGTCGTAAGGACCTGTCAGGGCGTCGGCGAATTTGATGAACAAGGTGGGATGTTCAGGAAACTCGCGATTCATTTCGCGGATGTGCTTGGCGTAGTTTAAGCCCACGCAGATGATTTTTTCGGGATGCGGAACAACCGGCGCTAAGTCTTCGGTGGCAAAGACCATGGGCTCACCTGAAAGCTCTGCAGCTTTAGCCCAATCGCCGCTGCGCAGCAACGCTCCAACATCGTCGAAGTCTAATTCGATGCCTGTGAGCATAGTGGAGTTCATCAGCGAAGTCGCTTCGCCTTCGATGCGTACGGCGGTGGTTCCAAAAGCAGTCTTTACAGTCGCAAGTCTCATACCGAACCACTCTAGTCAAAGAAAACGCAGCACCTTGTGCTTTAGCCGCTAGATTTCTTCGATTAAATCGGCAGCGTCAGCGCAGATGATTGGTAGTTCGTCTAATTCTTTGCGCGCGAATGGTTTCAACACATAAGCGGCTGGCGCCATGCGCCCGGGTGGGCGACCGATGCCGCAAGATAGTCGGTGATAGTTTTTTGTGCCCAAAGCCTTGGTGGTATCGCGCAGGCCGTTGTGCCCGTGGTCACCACCGCCGAGCCGCAGGCGAACCTCGCCGAGCTCCATGTCCAATTCATCATGAATGACCACGATGTTGGCAGGGGAGATTTTGAAATAATTCGCTAGAGCTTTAACTACTCCGCCCGAAAGGTTCATGTAAGTACGCGGCTTTGCCACAATCACCTTACGCCCGGCGATGTTAATCTCGGCGACATCAGCGTTGGTGCGCTTATGCGGGGCAAATTTCCCGCCGTGGCGAAGCGCTAGTTCTTGGGCTGCTTCAAAGCCAATATTGTGCCGGGTCCGTTCATACTTCGGCCCGGGGTTTCCTAAACCCACGACCAATAATGCATCGTTGCTCATGATTAACCATTAAAGCATAACCAAAACACAAAGCCCGCTGTGGGAACCGGTTGGTTCATCACAGCGGGCAGTGGCCTTTAAACAGGCCAAGTAGGATTAGCGCTTAAGAAGAATTACTCTTCGGTTGCTGCGTCCTCGGAGGACTCAGCGCCAGCCTCAGCGCCGCCTTCTTCAGCAGCCTCAGCAGCTGCCTCAACCTCTTCGTCAACCTGTGGCTCGGAGATGGAAACGATTGGGGACTCTGGGTCTGCAACCAAGGTGGTGTCCTCTGGCAGAACAACGTCTGCAGCGGTAACAACGGTGCCGTCTTCCAGGCCTTCGAGGGAAACTTGGATCTCTTCTGGGATGTTCAGAACGTCAGCTTCAACCAGCAGAACGTCGGTATCAGCGATGAACATCAGACCAGGTGCTGGCTCACCAACGAAGGTCAATGGAACTTCAACTTCAACCTTCTCGCCGCGCTTAATGGACAGCAGGTCAAGGTGATCCATGTTCAGGGTCAGAACGTTCTGCTCGATGCCCTTAACCATGGTCAGGTGCTGATCGCCGTCGATCTCGAGCTCCAAAACAGCGTTGGCGCCGTAGTTACGGATCAAGGAGTGCAGCTCCAAGATGTCAGCTGCGAAGTGGATTGGCTCGGTGTTGGAACCGTAGATAACACCTGGAACCAGGTTTGCGCGACGCAGACGACGTGCGGCACCCTTGCCGAATTCGTTACGTGCTTGAGCTTTAATTACAGGACGCTGTGCCATGTTTTTCTCCTTCAAGAAAATTGTCGAAAGTATCTTTTTCAAGTCAATTCAGTGGGAAGGCGAGCTCTTGCGAAAAGAAAAAACCTGCCAATGAATCGCGTCAAGGTCGAGTCATCGCAGGTAAGTGCATACTCATCGCGTCGATAACGGATTTAAGCTCACCAGATACAAATCAAGCAGCTGGTAGATTAAAGCCCTCGCCGAGACGGGCTTAAACTTACCAGCTGCATTAGCGCTACCACAAATTAATGTGAGAGAAAAAGTGCGATACGCCGCTACTTTTCTTTCGGTGTGGAGTGCTCAGTAATTACTGACTTCGGAGGAATGAAGTATTCTGCGTCGAAGCCGGGATCTTCATCAGCAGATAGCTCTTCAACGGCTTCAGAAATAGCGACCTTTTCTAAGTGCCTGCCAGCTAGGTTGGAGCCCATGATTTCTTCCGAGAGCTGGCGCCGGTGCGTCGTGGTGAATTTCTGCTTCGGGTCAATCATACGCAAGGTTACGGATGTTATTGCGGCGCTTCATCTCCTCAGTCATTACTTGGAATAACTAGTGGGATCGCGTGAAGTATTATGAATCGGTTACAAGTACTTTAAAGCTTCCTTTTTGGAGAGTTTTTTTAAGCGGCAGCGCGCTATCTGGGTGGTGCTCATCGACAAAATCAAGCACCCACTGGGGGTCATGCCGCGCAAAATCGCGCAGTGCCCACCCAATCGCTTTGGTAATAAAAAATTCTGCAGAGTACGCCGTATCCGCACCAAGATTCGATTCAATGACCTCGCGCAGCAGTTGGGTATCAGTTTTTTCGCCAAAGCTTAGTTGGCATAAAATCGCAATGCGCCGTGTCCACATATTCGCAGCTTCTGCCCATTCGAGCATGAGCGCGCGGGCGGATGAGGCATCGTTGAGCGAATTAGGCTCCTTGCCGCGTCCCCTGGAACCAGGCACCAAGGCTGTACCCGCGCATTTTGCTAGATGGTCGACGGTATCCCACCAAGACTTTGTCTCCACCAACTCCTGTAGCTGACCAAGGTCAGCGATGGTCAGCTTCTGCCGGCGCAGGTGGTCAACCGCGGCGTACTGGCACTCCCGTTTCGGATGCGCCCACAGCGCAAAAACAAAGTCCCAGTCGAGGCTTCGCTTGGCGATGATTTCTTTGACCGCCTCCTTGCGCGGTGTCGCCGCAATCCCAAAGAACTCAAACTGATCGCGCATATACGCAGCCATCCCCACCGCGCGCTCAGCATCGGCGCTAGCTTCAAGGGCAGCTACCACCTCCGCGGCTGCTGGTGATGTCCTAGGGGAGGTTGTGGGATCGAAAAAGCTACTCGGAGCCATATCTTTCATGTGCTCCAGAGTAGCTTTCCTATCCGGTCCTATTTGGTCTTGTCCTGTAGAAAAATCTCTCAGATTTTTCTACGCGGACTCGAAGAGGGTGGTTACCGAACCATTTTCGAAGATCTCATGAATCGTACGTGCCAACAGCGGCGCGATCGACAGCACGGTGAGGTTGTCCCAGCCCTCGGTGGACTGAGGCAAGGTGTCGGTGGTGATAACTTCCTCAGCACCGCACTCAGACAGGCGCTCGCGTGCGGGGTCAGAGAAGACGCCGTGGGTACACGCGATAACGACGGAACGTGCGCCAGCTTCGCGCAGTACGCGGACCGCGCCAGCGATGGTGCCGCCGGTATCAATCATGTCATCGAGCAAGATGCAGTCCTTGCCCTCAATATCACCGACCACGCGGTTGGACACGGTCTTATTCGCTTCAGTGTTGGAGCGAGACTTGTGGACGAATGCCAGTGGGGCATCGCCAAGCTCATGTGCCCACTTTTCTGCAACCTTGACGCGGCCTGCATCTGGGGAGACCACAACAATGTTGTCGATGGAGTACTTGGACTGGATGTACTCGGTCAAAATCGGCATGGCGTGCATGTGATCGACAGGGCCGTCGAAGAAACCCTGAATCTGGTCGGTGTGCAAGTCCACCGACACAATGCGGTCAGCACCTGCGGTAGCCAGCAGGTCAGCCACCAGGCGAGCGGAAATAGGCTCGCGACCGAGGTGCTTCTTGTCCTGGCGAGCATATGGGTAGAACGGCAAGATAGCCGTGATGCGCTTAGCGGAACCACGCTTGAGCGCATCAATCATGATGAGCTGCTCCATGAGCCACTTGTTCAACGGCTGGGTGTGGGACTGCAAAACAAAGCAATCTGCACCACGAACGGACTCTTCGAAGCGAATGAAGATTTCGCCATTCGCAAAGTCACGGGCGGTGGTAGGAACCAAGTCAGTGCCTAATTCCTTGGCAACAGCCTCACCCAACTCTGGGTGGGCGCGCCCGGAAAACAGCATCATATTCTTGCGGCTATCAGAAATCTTGCCGGTCATAGCGGTCTTTGACCTTTCATTGAGTGGGGAATGCGTGACGCTTCTTTAATCAAGGAAGACCATCACCGTTGAATCCTTTACCCGGAAGCAAGCTTGGGAATCCAACATTTAAGATGATGATAACTCCATTGAATCTAGACTAAACGTCGCTATTTACAGAATCATCATCGGGTTTTGCGCCATCCGCACCGTCTGCTGGCGCACTGGCTGATGAGGCTTGAGCGGCGTCCGCCGCGTCGGCTGCCGGGGTACCTGGGCGCTTCTTCTGCACCCACCCTTCAATATTGCGCTGCTTGCCGCCAGAGACCGCGAGCGCTCCTGGGGGAACATCATCTTTAATGATGGTGCCCGCGCCGGAATATGCGCCATCGCCAACGTTGACCGGAGCGATAAACATGGTGTCCGAACCGGTGCGCACGTGGCTGCCGATGTTGGTGTGGTGCTTATTGACACCGTCATAGTTTACAAATACCGAGGACGCACCAATATTAGATTCCTCACCCACGGTGGCATCACCGATATAGGTCAGGTGCGGAACCTTAGAACCGCGGCCAATCTGCGCATTCTTAGCTTCGACGAAACCGCCAAGCTTGCCGCCTTCGCCCAAGTCCGTGCCCGGACGGATGAAGGTAAACGGGCCGACGTTAGCATCAGGGCCAATGACGGACTTTTCCCCGTGGGTGCGGATAACCTTCGCGCCGCGCCCTACCTTCATATCGGTCAAGGTGGTATCTGGGCCGATGACAGCGTCATCGTCGATGTGGGTGGCGCCCCACAGCTGAGTACCCGGGTGGATCAAAACATCGCGACCAATGGTCACATCCACACCAATCCAAGTGCTGGCTGGGTCGATGATGGTCGCACCGTTGCGCATTGCCTGCTCAATCATGCGGGCGTTAAGCTCCGCACCAGCAGCAGCTAGCTGCACGCGGTCATTAACACCTTGGAGCTCGTTGGCATCCTCGGCCACGAAAGCACCAACGCGGTGGCCAGCAGCGCGCGCAATTTCTACGACATCGGTGATGTAGAGCTCGCCTTGAGAGTTATTGGAATCTAATTTGCCCAGACCGTCGCGCAGCACTTGGCTGTCGAATGCAAAGACGCCAGAGTTGACCTCATCAATGTCACGCTGGGCATCGCTTGCATCTTTGTGCTCAACAATCGCGGTAACTTCATCCGCGTCATTGCGCACAATGCGGCCGTAGCCAGTCGGGTCAGACAGCTTAATGCTCAAGACCGTGACATCGTTGCCGTTATCCACGTGTGCAGTTCGCAGCTTGTCGATGGTCTCCGCGCGCAACAAAGGCACATCCGCGTTGGTGACAATGACTGTGCCTTCAAAATCTTCGATCGCTGCTAGTCCGCAGCCAACAGCATGGCCGGTGCCATTTTGTTCAGCTTGGATCGCCTGGACGACCTCGCGCTGCAAGTCGCTGGCGATGGCCTCAACCGCGGGGCCGACCTGGTCGCGCTGGTGACCAACAACGGCAACGATGTGCTCTGGGTTGAGATCCGCTGCCGCCTGCAGCGAGTGGTGCAGCATAGACCTGCCGCCGATTGCATGCAGGGTCTTTTGTGTCGCCGATTTCATGCGGGTGCCGGCGCCAGCTGCAAGAACAACAACTGCGCTGGAGGGGTGAGTTTGCACTAGGTTCATACTCCTGTACGTCAGGCTTGTTTATATCTGTGTATATCCATCGCCAATCATAACGCTATGTGTTCCGCGATACCTCCGGTAGCTTCCCGGCGCGCCAGGTGCCGATGAAGCCAACGGCGGCTAAAAAGAGCAGGGCGGCTTGGTTTCCAAAGACCGCAATGACCGCGGATACGCCTCCGACCAGCAATAAGACAACGCCCATTAGCGTATTAGCTGAGGCGACATACAAGGTGCGCTGATCGCCTTCGGCCATGTCCACGACATAGGTCTTTCGTGCGACACGGATGCCGGTGTGTAGGAGGTTGATGGCGAAAAAGCCTATCGGTAACAAGTAGAAGCTGATTTGCTGCGGTAAAAATTGCGCGGATGCGACGATGAGAACCAGCAGGGCAGAGGCGATAGCGGCGCCAATTGACATCACCCGGCGTGAGGAAATATCAGAAAGCCGGCCAGAGACGACCCCGCCGAGCAGCGATGCCAAACCCGAGGCCAGGACGAAGCCAGCCAGGCCGCTTAAAGAATCATTGCCTACCGAGTGCGATAAAGCGACGATGAAGGAAGTCGATAGTGCGGATACCAGCATCAGCGAGCGAACGATGACGAAGTCACGGAATTGGGTGTCTTTGAAAAATAGCGCCCAGGTATCGCTCCACCACTGCACGCGCTCACGCGAATCAGACTTTGCGGAGTGCTCTTTGCTCGACTGGCGCTCAGCTTGCTGACGCTCAACCGACTGACGCTCACTTGGCTCGACGATGCCGGTAAAGACCACGGACGCCACAGCCCACGATGCTGCGCCGATGGATAATAAGATGACGATGGCGGTGAGATCGACATCGCCGACAAAAAGCAGCAACCCGCCGACAATAAGGGTTGCTGCGCCCCCGAGTGTAGTTGCGCGGCCGGTGACAACACCGCGCTTTCCTTTGGAAATGGTTTGTCCCTGAACATCCTTGCCAGTAATGGAGCACAACGCCCGGCCGATGGATAACATACCCAGCAAGACCAAAACGACGATCCCAAGGGCAAGGGATTCCATGACTACTGCCGCCACGGCGATACCAAGGGCAGCGAGCGCCTGCACGATACCGCCGATGATCCACAGCTTCTTGCGTGAAGGAGAATTTAAAACCCACGGCGTGAGTGCCGCCTGCGGCAGCATGGAGCCGGACTCACGGATGGGAACCAACAGCGCTGTCAGGGCCGCGGGTACGCCGGCGGCTTGGAACAGCCACGGCAGTACCGTCTTGGCGGCGACCAACTGATCCCCGAGATTCTGCACGCCATTGGCGATAACAAAGCGGCGGGCATTGTGGGACTCGTGCGGGAGATCTCCCGGGGTACTGCGGGAATCAGAATCAGTCATGAGACTGTATCTTAGCCGGTGCGTGAGGCTTAGATTTAGCCTTCGACACCAGTGATTTCGTTGAACTCTTTACCAACGTTTATAGATTGTTCAACCTCGCCACTGCTGAGGTCAACCACGTGGATACTGTGCGCGCCGGGCTCGGTGATAAAGGCTTTCTCGCCTTGAATAAATAAGGTCGGGCGCGGCTGCTGCCACTGCGTGGGCTCTTCCCAGGCATCGGTTACGGGAATGGACTTGGTGATTTCTGCGGTTTCCGGATCGATAATCCGCAAGTTGCCATCGGTGCCCAGCACCAGTGCTTCACCATTCGGACCGCGGCCAAGGGAGCGGAAGGAGTAGGAAGCGTCGACATCGACAAGCGAAATGGCGTCGTCGGTGCTCTTTTCAGTATTTATCAGCGCGATGCGGGTAGGCCTTTCTAATTCCGCATCCTTATCAACTTTGTAATCGGCCAGTACAACAGGGGAGTGCTCCGAACCAGCCTGGTTGCCCATGCGGCCATAGTCATCGGGCGCGGTCGCCTTGGTGAATTCACCGTCCTGGTAGATGACGACACCATCTTCACATCCGAAAGTGATCGCACCGTTGCCCGCGACGGCTTCTCCATGCACCCCAGGGCAGGTATCAATCCGCGCAGTTTCTTCGCCATCGGCATCGACGGCGACGATGGTGGAGCGCTCATCCTCGGTGCCTTCGGTGTGCACCATGCCGCCATCATCTAGGGCAACCGCGACGCCGTGGTGCGGGGTGAGCTCAAAAGTCTCATCCGCAGCGTCGGGCAGCTCTAGTTCCGCATCCTGTGAGCCGGCGGTCAGTGCCTCGTTGTCAAGTTCCTGAATGATGCCGTCGCCATCGCTAAAGAGCAGCGTGCGGCCCGCGTTGTTGACCACATGGCCAGGCTTGTCCCCGGCAAAGACCTGCTCGGTCAGCTGTGGATCGGTGGTGTAGGAGTGCGAGTGATCTCCGTGCGGCTGCGTCCATGCTCCCGCATCTAACACGCGAAAGCCCTCCGGGGTGCTCACCGCGAGGGTGCGCTGGTCACCTAGGGGATTGAGCCGGTTGAAGCCTTCAAGAGGGATATCGGTGATTTCCTCGAGCGTTTCAGCATCTAAGACCGTGATGCCACCGTCGTAGGTTGCCACGAGGCGGGCTTGCGGGCTGGTGACTTCGGCAGCAACGCTGCGAGCTTCGCTGGTGTTAGTTTCGCTAGAACTAACGCCAGTCTCTGCTGGCTGCGAACATGCCACCAAGGCAATGCAGGCGCTGAGCGCAAGGGGAGCAAGAACAAATCTACGTGTGGACATACGTGTGGACACGGGAACCCTTTCCAGGTACTTGAAAAACGTTTGCAATAAGAAGCTAGCCCGAAGTCCCGTCTAATGAAAAGTGTTTCCAATAGAGTTGTGGAGAATTACCCCTATTTGAAATAAAAACCCAAGCCGGGCGGGGGTGAGTAAAGTGTGTGGGCATGGAATCAGTGGACCAGACCATCGATACGCTCTACCGCAGCCTGGATTTGATAGGTGTCGTTCTCAACGGCATCATCGGCGGCACCATCGCGCGCCAGCGCAATTTCGACATCATCGGGTTTATTTTTCTCGCGCTCTTTTCCGCCACCGCCGGCGGCATGATCCGCGACATGCTCATCAGTGATGGTCCTGCTTATGCCATTTCCGACCCGCTTTATCTGATCCTCGCATGCACCGGCGCGCTGATTGCCGCATTGATAGATCTCAAAGGCCGCGCGTGGGAGATTTTCAAAGTGCATGGCGACGCCATCATTCTGGGCGCTTGGTCAGTCACTGGCTGTGCCAAGGCGCTGGCCTATGGCATGCCGTGGATAGCGTGCATTTTCATGGGAGTGCTCACCGCAGTGGGCGGCGGCATGGTCCGCGATGTTGCTTCGGGGCAGATCCCTTCGGTCTTCGGCGGCAATCCGCTGTACGCTACGCCGGCGATCGTGGCATCCGCAGCGATGGTCGTCTTCGCCGAAACCGGGCATGTGGGACTTGGCATGATTATCGCCCCGCTCTTTGGCACTGCCTTAGCCGTGATGGCGTATTGGTTCCATTGGGTGCTGCCGCGCGGAATTGACTACGCGCCGTTTAACTACACCGCGGCGCAAATGGCGGCCGCGGTCAAAAAGGCAGAAAGGCTCGGCTTTAAGCGCGGCAGGGCAGCGAAAGCGGACAGGTCTGACAAGTCCGGGGCCGAAGATGACAGCGACGCGGGCGAGGACGAAAAATAACAATGCAGCCACCGAAGATAAACGGTGGCTGCATTCTTTTTGCTTCCCCACCAGGACTCGAACCTAGAATGACGGTACCAAAAACCGTAGTGTTGCCGATTACACCATGGGGAATCACGGGCGATGCATATTGGCAGTGCGCTCGTGTACGAAAATATCGTACCTTACCGCTCGCGCGGAACTAAATTGCCCCGGCCAAGATCCCCCGATGGCAGGGTTGGTGCAGGTGTAGGCCGCCTTGCGGGGGAAGTAGGCTTCTTCGCTAAGCTGTAGGCATGGCACGACAAAGGATGACTGGTAAGCAGCGTCGCGAGCAGCTGATTTCCATTGGGCGTTCGGCATTCGCGGAACAAGGATTCGATGGCACCAGCGTGGAAGATATCGCCGCCCGCGCCAAGGTGTCCAAACCCGTGGTGTATGAACACTTCGGCGGAAAAGAAGGCTTGTATGCAGTCGTCGTCGACCGCGAAATGCAAGATTTGGAACGCCGCATCACCGAATCGATTTCCACCGGCAGTTGGCGCGAGCGCATCGAGCAAGCAGCATTGGCGCTGCTAACATACGTGGAAGAAGAAACCGATGGCTTTATGATCCTCGTGCGCGATCCCAGTTCCAAGCAGGACCGGGCTTTTTCCACCTTGCTCAATACCGCTGTGAGCCAGGTATCTCACATCCTGGGTACCGCTTTTACCCATCGCGGCTTTGATGAAAACCTCGCGGTGCTTTATGCCCAAGCGCTCGTCGGCATGGTCTCGATGACCGCGCAGTGGTGGTTGGATGAGCGCCAACCGGCCAAGGAAGTAGTGGCGGCCCACGTAGTGAACTTGTGCTGGAATGGCCTTTCGAAACTAGAAACCAGTCCCAAGCTGGGGTCGCAAAAGCTTATCGATGCCCCCGCGACCCCTGATCAAACGGAAGCTTAGAAGAAATCATCATGTCTAACTCTCCAGCTATGCTCGCCGGACTGCTCAAGGTAGCAGCCTCTGATCCGAAGCTGAAAGGCCTTGCTAATAACGTTGGCCAGGACAAGCTGCATATCACCGGTATTGACCAGGCGCGACCGTGGGCGATTGGTACGCTCGCGCATCACGCACCGGTGCTGGTGGTCACCGCTACCGGGCGTGAGGCAGAAGACCTCACGGCAGAACTAGCAGCGATGTTGGGGCAGAAGGTCGGATACTTTCCAGCGTGGGAGACCCTGCCGCATGAGCGTTTGAGCCCGGGCGCGGATATCATCGGCAAGCGTGCACAAATCCTGCACCAGCTAGAACAAGGCCGACTCGATGTGGTCGTGACAGCCGCGCGCGGTTATTCCCAGCCGTTGCTGGAGAAGGTTATGGGCCGTGAGCCGATTATTTTGCGCGAAGAGGGCGAATATGAGCTCGAAGATATCGTGCGTGCTTTGGAATTCCGCGCCTATTCACGCGTGGATATGGTGGCCAAGCGTGGCGAATTCGCGGTGCGCGGCGGCATTATTGATATCTTTCCCACGACCTTGGACTATCCGGTCCGCGTGGAATTTTGGGGCGATGAGGTCACCGATATTCGTCAGTTCTCCATCGCTGACCAGCGCACCATTCCCGAAATTGAAGTCGGCTCCGTGGAGGTTTTCCCGGCGCGTGAGCTGCCGATTACCGAAGACATCGCCAAGCGTGCGGACGTCCTAGCCACCAAGCATCCTGGCAATCCTGCTCTCGTTGAATTGTTGAGCAAGGTTGGCCAGCGCATTCCGGCTGAGGGCATGGAAGCGCTGTTGCCGGTGCTTTCCGATGCCAAGATGGTGCCTCTCACTGATTTTATGCCCGCAGGTACCCACGTGGTCCTGATTGCGCCGGAGAAAATCCGCACCCGAATAGCTGACCTAGAATCCACCGACGCCGAATTCATGGCGGCCGGTTGGGAAGCCGCGGCGATGGGCGCGGATGGCCCGCTAGCGACCAAGGGATTGGACACCGAAGCTTCGAGCTACCGCTCTTATGAATCTTTGGAAGCCTCCTGCGAAAAGGCCGGCCTGCCACAGTGGACTTTTGCGCCGACGGGGATGTTTATCGCCGATGAGGCTGATACGCTGCCGCTGGACTTTGAACCTGGTCCGGCCCCGCGCGGAGACATCAAAGAAATCGATGCGATGATGGCGCAACTGCTCGCGCACACCCAAGCCGGTGGGCGCGCTGCTTTCATCGCGCCTGCGCAAGGCGCCATCAAGCGCATGGTGGAACGCTTTGCTGAAAAGGGAATCCCCACCAAGGTTGCAACCCCGGGCTGGCAACCTTCGCCGGGAGAAGTCACCCTCTATCAGGCACTCAGCCATGCGGGCCTCGTCTTTCCGAAGGTGCGCAAGCACACCGACGCTGCTGCGCTACCACTCGTTGTAGTCACCGAAACCGACCTGACTGGTAACCGCGTTGGCGATATCGCAGGTGCTAAGCGCCGGCCAGCCAAGCGCCGCAACCGCGTTGATCCTTTGGCTCTGAAGCAGGGCGATTTCGTTGTGCACGAAACCCACGGCATCGGCAAGTTCTTAAAGATGGCGGAACGCACCATCCAATCGGGTGATGAATCCTCGCGCCGCGAATACATCGTGCTCGAATACGCGCCCTCTAAGCGTGGCCAGCCCGCGGACCAGCTGTGGGTGCCCATGGACTCATTGGACATGCTGTCGAAATACACCGGCGGCGAGTCCCCACACCTATCGAAGATGGGTGGCTCGGACTGGAAGAACACCAAGAAGAAGGCGCGCGCTGCGGTGCGCGAAATCGCCGGCGAGCTGGTGGAACTCTACGCCAAACGCCAAGCCTCCCCAGGGCACCAATTCCCGCCGGATACTCCATGGCAAATGGAGATGGAAGATAACTTCCCTTATGTGGAGACCGAAGACCAGATGATGGCTATCGATGCGGTCAAGCATGACATGGAATCTCAGGTTCCCATGGACCGCGTCATCGTCGGCGATGTGGGCTACGGCAAGACCGAAGTCGCCGTGCGCGCTGCTTTCAAGGCCGTCCAAGACGGCAAACAGGTCGCAGTCTTGGTCCCAACGACCCTGTTGGCGCAGCAGCACTATGACACTTTCGCCGAGCGGATGGGCGGATTCCCCGTCGAGATCCGCGTGCTTTCACGCTTTACCTCTACCAAGGATTCCAAAGAAATCATCAAGCAGCTTGCAACCGGTGAAGTCGACGTGGTCATCGGCACGCACCGCCTGCTGCAAACCGGCGTGCACTGGAAAAACCTTGGGCTGATTGTCGTCGATGAGGAGCAGCGCTTCGGCGTGGAGCACAAAGAACACATCAAGGCGCTGAAAGCATCCGTTGACGTGCTGACTATGTCAGCGACCCCGATTCCGCGCACCCTCGAGATGTCCATGGCGGGAATTCGCGAGATGTCCACCATCCTCACCCCGCCAGAAGACCGTCACCCCGTGCTGACCTATGTCGGCGCCTATGAAGACAAGCAGGTTGCTGCGGCCATCCGCCGTGAACTTTTGCGCGACGGCCAAACCTTCTTCATTCACAACAAGGTCTCCGACATTGAAAAGAAGGCTCGCGAACTACGCGACCTCGTCCCCGAAGCGCGCGTGGTGGTCGCGCATGGGCAGATGAATGAGGAATTGCTGGAAAAGACCGTGCAGGGATTCTGGGACCGCGAATATGACGTGCTGGTGTGTACCACCATCGTCGAAACCGGCCTGGATATCTCCAATGCGAACACACTCATCGTGGAAAACGCACACCACATGGGTCTTAGCCAGCTGCACCAGCTGCGCGGACGTGTCGGCCGCTCGCGCGAGCGCGGCTATGCCTATTTCTTGTACCCCAAGGGCGCGACCTTGACCGAGACCAGCTACGACCGCCTGGCTACGATTGCCCAAAACAACGACTTGGGCGCGGGCATGGCCGTGGCGATGAAGGACTTAGAGATGCGCGGTGCCGGCAACGTGCTGGGCGCGCAGCAATCCGGCCACATCGCGGGCGTTGGCTTTGACCTCTACGTGCGTCTGGTTTCTGAGGCAGTGGATGCCTTCAAGGCCCTCGCGCGCGGCGAGATGCCTAAGGCGACAGATAATGGGCCGAAGGAAATCCGCATCGACCTGCCTGTCGATGCCCACATCCCAGAGTCCTACATCAATTCAGAGCGCCTGCGCCTGGAGGTCTACCGCAAGCTCGCTGCCAGCCAGGACGAAAAGGACCTGCGCTTGGCAGTGGAAGAGATGGAGGACCGCTACGGTCCAGTGCCCGAAGAAGTCGCACGGCTGCTCGCCGTTGCGCGGCTGCGCCACCAGGCCCGCGCCGCAGGCGTTACGGACATCACGGTGCAGGGCACCCGGATCAAGATCCACCCAGTCGACCTGCCGGATTCCAAGCAGGTTCGCCTCAAACGCCTGTTCCCAGGTTCCAACTACCGCGCGGCAGCGAAGGCTATTCAGGTATCGTTCCCGAAGGCAGGTCGGAATGTGACCGCGCCGAAGCTGCGCGATGTGGAATTGTTGCAGTGGATGGCAGATTTCTTGTCGCAGATGTTCGATCTATCTGAGGTGGATGTCACCGGCGGCAAACGCCAAACCTCGGTGACCACCAAGTCTGGTGCCAAGGGCGGGAAGAATATTATCTCTGTAAGCAACTAGATAGAATGCGAGTTCATGACCGTATTATTACTCGATGAACGCTGGCCTACTTTGATTCCGATGGAGTGGGTGGGCAAATTATCAGGACCGGTCACTTTCCACCCCGAGGTCCCCGTCAAGGTGCAGTGGAATATCAGCGCAATCCTTGATGCATCGGATAGCGAGTCGGACGAGCTCTACGTCGCCTTTGATGAAGACCTTCCCGAGGTTCGCGAGCGCATCGACGCCGGCGCGCAGGTCTACGCGGTACCTTCGCGCGAGGATGCCGTCTACCAAGCGCAGCGCGTCATGCACCGCGCCTATTCTCTGGGGGAGTGGGAGCGCTCGCACACCCATGAGACCTTGCTTCCATACCTGAAAGAAGAGGCCGCCGAATTCGCCGAAGCGGTTTCTAGCGGCGCAGATGATGCCACGGTGAAAGCAGAGCTTGCCGATGTTTTCCTGCAAGTCCTATTCCACGCCGAAATCGCCAGCCGGCGCGGAGCCTTTGGCATCAACGACGTGGCGCAAGCTTTCATCGACAAGCTGCGCAGCCGCGCGCCCTATCTATTCGATGGCACCGTGTTCGTTGTCGACATAGAAACCCAAGACCGCCTGTGGCAAGAAGGCAAGCGCGCCGAGCTTGCGCACGCTGCGCTAACGCAAGCTGAGAAGAACACCCGTAAATGAGCCTAGGTCTTAAGCCTTTGGCTTGAGGGCTTCGCTGGAGAGATCAAACAGCTGTGGGCCAAAATCATTGAGCACGGTGTTGAGCTCGCTGGAGCCAAAAGGCGTCGCAGGATTTGGCTTGACGATGCCACACTCGAGCGCCTTATCTGCAACCTGGCCTGTGTACTTGGTGACCGCCAGGGTGGTCAGATCGGTGGGGTTGCCCTTGGTGCCGCTGGCCTGACGCAGGTTCTGCACCAGCTCATTGCGGGTGGTTTCCTTGTTGTAGATGCGTCCGCCGTTGGTGGCGTTCAGGGTATCGAGCGCGCCGCGAACATCGGAGCACTTCGCGTTGTTGATCAGCCCGGTTGCCACCTTGTCAGCGGCACCGATATTGCCCAGATCCAAAGCAGATGCACCAGTCATCGCGCCAAGTCCTAAGACGCCCGCCAGTGCCGTCGATGCAAGAATGCGACGAATTTTCATTTTTAACCCCTTTAATCACCAGTGAAAGGTGTGGCGAAGCGCCACAAATAACGGTACTGAGCCTAACCCACACTGTGAAAGAAATCTATCAAAGTGATAAAAGTTAATGAAAATGTCATAACTTCCAGCTGGGTTCTATCTGAGGGAGCGCTGTGAAGGTCATAGGGTGTGGTGGGGCATTATGGCCCGCTTCGACAACTAGGTAGAATTCCCGGGGTGACTGACAAGACTCAACGAACCCTGGTGAGAGGGTGTGGCTGCGGCGTAGTGATCGCAGTTATCCTCGTTGGAGCCTTAGTGATCTTGATTGGCACCGCGCTTTTTGACAGCTTTTCAAACCGCGGAGTCTCACCTTCGCGGACCTTGCAGCCAGTGCCAGAAGATGTTCCGCCCACCGCGCCCGCCGAGGTAGCGGAAATAGACGTCAACGCGCCCGGCCGCACCGCTGACCGTTTGACCTATTGGGCTGCCGATTTAGCGGAACAAACCGGCATCGACCCCCAGGCTCTGCGTGCCTATGGAAACGCGGAGCTCATCGCCAAGCAATCCTGGCCTGAGTGCAATCTGCGATGGAATACGCTCGCCGGAATTGGCTGGGTGGAAACTCGTCACGGTACCTACAGTGGCAACTTCTTCAAGCCTTCGAAGCTGGATGAAAATGGCTACGCCGACCCGCCGATTATCGGTATTCCACTGGACGGAACCAATAACACAGCAAAGATCCTCGACACCGACGGCGGCGAATTTGATAACGACACCGAATTTGACCGCGCCGTAGGTCCGATGCAATTTATTCCTGAATCCTGGGCGCGCCACGGCCGCGACGCCGACGGTGATAATTACCCCAACCCGCAGCAAATTGATGATGCTGCACTCTCGGCCGCCAACCTCCTGTGCTCCCACGGCCGCGACCTTTCCGCTGAACAGGACTGGTTGGACGCGATTTATTCCTATAACTATTCCAACGATTACGTCTCACGTGTGGCGCGCGCAGCTAATTCCTATGCCATAGGCCAGCCGGCGAACTAGCCACGAAATATCCGTAAATTTTCCCCGAATCTGTCATTATATGCACCGTTCTGGAAGAATTACTTGCAAGGTGCGATGAGGCCTGCCACTTAACCCGGTAGGCTGTAGCGTGCGTGACGGTAAGCTGCGCACCGCATATTGAAAACTAGTGGAACTAGGAGTGAAATCGGATATGGCCGATATTTTGCACGTATTTGCGCGAGAGATCATGGACTCCCGCGGTAACCCAACCGTAGAGGCAGAAGTCTTTCTGGAAGACGGTGCGCACGGCACCGCAGGTGTTCCTTCGGGCGCTTCCACCGGTGTCCACGAGGCACACGAGCTGCGCGACGGTGGTGACCGCTACCAGGGCAAGGGCGTGCTCAAGGCAGTTGAAAACGTCAACGAAGAAATCGCTGATGAGCTCGTTGGCTTCGAGGCTGATGACCAGCGTCTCATCGACCAGGCAATGATTGCCCTGGACGGCACCGAAAACAAGTCCCGCCTAGGCGCGAATGCCATCCTCGGCGTTTCCATCGCTGCGGCCAAGGCTGCTGCGCAGTCTGCTGGTCTGCCTCTGTACCGCTACATTGGCGGCCCAAACGCACACATTCTGCCAGTTCCAATGATGAACATCCTCAACGGCGGCGCGCACGCTGACTCCGGCGTGGACGTGCAGGAATTTATGATCGCCCCAATCGGCGCGGAAACCTTCTCGGAAGCATTGCAGGTCGGCGCTGAGGTCTACCACAGCCTCAAGTCCGTCATCAAGGACAAGGGCCTGTCCACCGGTCTTGGTGATGAGGGCGGTTTCGCTCCTTCCGTAGACTCCACCAAGGCAGCACTTGACCTCATCGTTGAAGCCGTTGAAAAGTCTGGCTACAAGCTCGGCGAAGACATCGCTTTGGCTCTTGACGTTGCTTCCTCCGAGTTCTACAAGGACGGTAAGTACCACTTCGAGGGCGGCGAGCACACCGCTGAGGAAATGACCAAGGTCTACGCCGAGCTCATCGAGCAGTACCCAATCGTCTCTATCGAGGACCCACTGGATGAGGATGACTGGGCAGGCTACACCACGCTTATCGCTGAGGTAGGCGACAAGGTACAGATCGTCGGCGACGACCTCTTTGCTACCAACCCAACCCGCCTGCAGCGTGGTATCGACGAGAAGGCCGCCAACGCACTTCTGGTCAAGGTCAATCAGATCGGCACCCTGTCCGAAACATTCGACGCCGTCGACCTGGCGCACCGCAACGGTTTCCGCACCATGATGTCCCACCGCTCCGGTGAAACCGAGGACACCACCATCGCTGACCTGGCAGTCGCACTTGGCTGTGGCCAGATCAAGACCGGTGCACCAGCTCGCTCCGAGCGCGTTGCAAAGTACAACCAGCTCATTCGCATTGAGCAAGAGCTTGCCGATGCCGCCGTCTACGCCGGCCGTTCTGCATTTCCTCGCTTCCAGAAGTAAACGAAGTAAACCTTACGGGCACCGAGCCCACTAGGTTTTTAAAACCCCAGTGCCATTTTTCGCACTGGGGTTTGTTCATGGGATTAGCTTTGTCGACGAACTCGAACCATCGTTGCGGCGGATCGCCGCGACTTTTAACCTGGCAATTTTATGAGTATTTCACTTCTGTCACGCGTGCCACGTGAGTTCGCGCCTTCGCGGCGCTAGGATGAGAAATCTATGGCTAGCGAGAAACAGCAGAAACCCAAGAAATCCCGGACCACCGTACCGGTGGCTTCGCGTGCTGCTGACCGCAAAGCTACTTCCAAGTCCAAGACCAGCCCTGCGGGGACTGGACGCACCCGCAACCGCCTCGACCTGGTCGGCTTCGGCGTCTTGGTTCTGGTCGCGCTGCTTATTCTTGCTGTCATCGCCGTGCCCCTGCGCAACTACTACCAGGGCCGAACTGAGATCATCCGCCTGGATGAGTCGATCATGGCCAAGCAGGACGAGAAAGAGCGCCTGCTCACCGAGATCGATAAGTACAAAAGCGATGCCTACATTGAACAAGAGGCACGGCGTCGCCTCGGTGTTGTTGAGGAGGGCGAGGTCGCTTTCCGCATCTTGGATCCCGAAATCACCTCCGGCGACAGCGTGACCACCGACGAACAAGCCGAAGCCGAAAGCCGCAACTGGCACGAAGTTCTGTGGGACTCTATTGCCGAAGCCCCAGACCCAGTGGCCACAAATTACTCTCCGGGTGAACAAACCCCGGCAGAAGAAACTCCTGCCGGTGGCGCTCCCGCTGACGGCACCTCGACTGATGGCGCTACAGAAGGCGATGACTCCAACGGTGGCTCCCCAGAAGAAGGTTCCCCAGCCGGCGACGGCAACCAAGAAGGTGACGCACCGGTAGGCAACGTCGTTGAAGAAGAACCAGACGCTCCGGACCCAGTCGGAGAAATGCCGCCGGGCGAAGTCCCTTCCGGCCAATAGTCCCTTCCCACCACAAATTCGTGCCAAACAGCAGCTCCCGACCAGCAGCAGCCAAGCAGTAGCCGCCAAAAAGGGCGCCCTCCGGAAGGCAAAAACTCCGGGGACAAACCTTCTGTGAGTCAGCAAGCTAGGAAGATCGGCAAAACAGGAAAGCGGAAGCCCGCTTTCCCTCGCCTTGAATGCGTTTAACTAACCAGGTACCTACGAAGCCCGTCTTACCGGCCCGCGCTTTGTATCAATATCGAACAATGCGCCCTCTGCCTCGCTCGCTGTCGGCGGCGGACCCTCGTCTGCTTCTTGGGTACCTCGCTGGGCAGCTCGCCGTCTAAACTGAGCCGCTGCAGATTCTTCCGCTGTTGCAGATTCGTTGAATATTAGGCCATCTTCGCCGGGCATTCGTTTACCCACCCGCCCGGTATAGGGATCCCGTTCCGAGTGCCCCATGCCATTGCGGAAGTCATGATTATCGTTGTTATCCACGTGGTGTCTTCTGCACAGCAGCGTGAGGTTCCGGATATCGGTTGCTCCTCCATGCTGCCATGCCACTAGGTGGTGAACATCGGTTTCTGCCATCGGTCTATTGCATCCCGGGGCTGAACAACAAAGTTCCGCGGCCAAAAGTGCGAGTTTCTGCGCAAATGATGCAGTTCTCTTTGTTCTTCCTAGTGCTAGCGGTTGGAAATCCTCTGGGTCGAGAATCGCCAGGTAGTCGCTGGCTCCTTGTGAGAGTCTCACCAAATCCCAGACGGTGAGTTTATGTCCTGTGTCAGTCATAAACTCTGATTCGGGGGAGAGGGCTTCAAGGTCATCTAGTGTCGCAGACACAACGATGGAACCAAGTCCAGACTTCGGGTCCTTGCCTTCAACGTACTGCGAGCATACTTCCATCAGTTGGTCGTGTCGGCGCTGCCCAAACGTACGGTTGTCCTCCTCCGGAGGAAGCTCTGGACCGCCGGGGCGCTGTGCAGGAAGGAGTACTTTAGCCAGCAAGGCTGCGCCGAGAGCATCGGTGCGGATCGATAACTGCACCGTTCCGTCGGCATCCGGCTCACTCATCCAGAGATTGCGTTTACGGGTGGCAGCAAAAGGGTCTTTCTTGCCATTAGGCATGTTTCCCGCGGCGTTCGCATTGGTGACCCGCTTGCGAAGCCACTTGCGTAAGTCTTCAGGGGACCGCTTCTTTGACTCTTCCATAGCCTTTGCGCGGAGCTCCTGAGGTCCTGGCTGGGCGTACTTGTTTAAATTGCGAAGCTCTTGCTCAATAATTTTGGCAATCTCTGCGCTCGCTGCCTCTTCAGCCATCTTTCGGCGTCGTTCTTCTTGGGCTTTGCGTTCACGCTCAGCGCGGCGTTCAGCTTCCTCTTTGGCCTTTTCGTGCTCACGTCGAGCTGCGTCCTCAGCCTCTTTCTTTTTGCGTTGCGCTTCCTCTTCCGCTTCTTGGCGTTGCCGCTCTTTTTCCTCTTCGCTTAAGCCTTCATCAGGTTCGGCAATTGGCTCTTGTTCAACGGGCTCCGGATCTGGAACTGGATCCGGGGTGATCTTGCCGTAAAGACTATTACCCGCAGTAAGACGCATGGCAGCTTCCGCGTGGGTAAGTCCGAGACACTTAGTGAGATAGTCAGTAGAGCGGGAAGAGCCCACGAGACGACCAGCGTCGTCTCGCTCAGCCATGAAAGCGAATGCTGCATCGAGCAAAGTCTTGCGGTGGAGTGATTCTTCAAAGCGTTCGAAATCCGTGTGAATCCTGTAGAAATCAACATCTTCGATGTGTTCAAATGCTGCACACAGCTTATCGACGCCTTCAATCACAAGATTTACGGCATCCTTTATGTTCGATGCGATTGTTGCATTCTTCATGGCTAGCCCCCTCTCCATTTTAAAGTGTTCTAAACTTCTGCTACCTATCTTAGCTCGCCCACACGCCTTCGCAACCCTTGTTATCGAACTGTTATTCGAACGTCGAAGTTTTGAATATGCACGCTAAAGTGTCCATTGAAAACCTTTTAGTTAGTTCCCAATTGAAGTACATGGAATAATGACGGCATGACCGTATCTGACGCAGATCTCTCCATTGTTACCGAACAGCTCGGCCGTGAACCCCGCGGTGTTGTTGATATTTCTTACCGCACGCCTGATGGCCAGCCGGCAGTGATTAAAACTGTTCCAAAATTGCCGGATGGAACACCTTTTCCAACGCTGTATTACTTGACCGACCCGCGCCTGACCGCTGAGGCCTCGCGCCTTGAAGTGGCTCACGTTATGAAGTGGATGGAAGCTCGTCTGGAAGAAGACGAGCAGTTGCAGGCAGACTACCGCAATGCGCATGAGCACTTTTTGAAAGAGCGCAACGCGATGGAAAATCTTGGCACTGATTTCTCCGGCGGCGGCATGCCAGACCGTGTGAAGTGCCTGCACGTCTTGATTGCCTATGCCTTGGCAGAGGGGCCAGAGCACTTCCGCTTTGGCACAGAGGCAGTGGCCATGGCTGCTGATCATGGTAAGCTTCGCGGGTCTGCCATCCCACAGGATTGGCCAACGACTAAGGAGCTAGGGATCGACCTGGACCAGTTTGATTTTTCTAACGCCTAAGGTGGGGAGCTTTTAAAATGACTCGTGTAGCAGCCATTGATTGTGGCACAAATTCTATCCGCCTACTTATCTCCGATGTGCGCCCCGGTGGCAGCGTTCGGGACGTCCACCGTTCAATGGAGATTGTTCGCCTTGGGCAAGGCGTAGATGCTCATGGCGAATTCCAGCCGGAGGCAATTGAGCGCACTCGCGTCGCTCTTGCAAAGTACGTGCAGCAGATGAAATTTGAGGGCGTTACACGTGTCCGCATGGTTGCTACTTCGGCGACTCGCGATGTGGGCAACGCCGAGGAATTCTTCAAAATGACTGAAGAGTTGCTGGGGGAAATCCAGCCCGGCGCGCGCGCAGAAGTTATTTCCGGGGAAGAAGAAGCATTGCTGTCTTTCCAAGGTGCGGTGCGGGATCTTTCCAAGGACCGCAGCCCATATTGCGTCATTGACCTCGGGGGCGGTTCGACAGAATTTATTGTGGGTAGCGCTGACGGTGAGATTATCGGTTCGCACTCAGCTCGCATGGGCTGCGTGCGCATCACTGAGCGCATGATGCCTTCGGATCCGCCGACGGAGACTGAGGTGGAGATTGCTTCGGACTACGTCGCAGAGCGCATGTCTGAGGTAGAAAAGATTGTTCCTATCAGTGAGGCTGTAACTTTTGTCGGTTGCGCAGGCACCTTTACCACGCTGTCTGCTTTGGCACAGGGCTTGGAAAGCTACGACGCTGAGCTCATCCACGGTTCGGAGCTGCGTTTCGATGCCCTCCGCGTCCTGACCAAGCAGCTCATCGCCGAGTCAGCAGAGACCCGTGCGCTAAATCCTGTTATTCACCCAGGCCGCGCTGATGTTATCGGTGGCGGTTCAGTAGCCGTGGAAGGTATCATGCAGATGATTGAGCGCAACAGCTCTGTGCGTTCGTTCTATATCAGCGAAAAGGACATTCTGGATGGTCTGACCGCCACAATTGTCGCGGAGATGTACTCTTAAAACAGCATTAAGGGACCCCGAGTTTCCTTTTCTTCAAAGTGTTTTATAAACTAAAGCAGTGCTTTCGGCGCGTAGCCTACGTGCTGCTTTATGCACGCCCCCATAGCCCAATGGCAGAGGCAGTTGACTTAAAATCAATCCAGTGTCGGTTCGAGTCCGACTGGGGGCACAATTGGCCAGGTTAGAGACTTTCTAGCCTGGCTTTTTCGCATTCGCTCGTCGATGCAGGCGGTGGGTATACGCCCACCGCCCAGGGCATACGTCCTACCAGGCAAAGCCAACGGCCCCTTATCTATCCGTGCGCGTAAATAAAGTGCGCGTAAATTTTGGTGACATGGGAACTTCTTGAGCGCTGTGTTCGTTGAACTCAATGAATAAGGAAGAAGATAATTTCTCTAGAAAGGATCGGGATTCCCTTGCGCTCTAGCAACCCGGTAATGAATTCGCTGTCTAATAACAGCACACGTGGACAGGCTGACTATGGCTACGGTCAACCTTATAACTCCGAGTATTCGGGTAAGGCGGCAAAAGCGACCCGACCAATGACCGTTGATGACGTAGTCACCAAGACTGGCATCACTTTGGCCGTCATTATTGCATTCGCAGTCGTGAACTTTGGGATTGCGGTTTATGTTAATCCAACCATCGCTATCGGGCTGACCGTTGTTGGCGGTATCGGTGGCTTTATCACCGTGCTGGTAGCAACCTTTGCTAAGAAGTGGGGCTCGGCGTCTGTCACCTTAATTTATGCAGCCTTAGAAGGACTGTTTGTCGGCGGCTTTTCTTTGCTGCTCTCCGGCTTCCTCGTTGGCAATGCGAATGCTGGCGCGCTTATCGGCCAAGCAATCTTGGGGACCATCGGCGTGTTCTTGGGCATGCTCTTTGTCTACAAGACTGGGGCAGTAAAGGTTACTCCACGCTTTAACAAGATTGTTACTGGTGCTATCTTTGGCGTTGCCTTTTTGGCCTTGGGTAACTTCCTCCTGGCCATCTTTACCGGTAACAGCCCACTGCGTGATGGTGGCATGCTGGCAATTGTCTTCTCCATCTTGTGCATTGGTCTCGCGGCGTTGTCATTCATGACGGATTTTGATGCTGCTGACAAGATGATTCGCCAGGGCGTTCCTTCGAATTATGCTTGGGGCGTAGCTCTTGGCCTGGCTGTCACCTTGGTTTGGCTCTACACCGAAATTTTGCGCTTGCTTAGCTACTTCCAGCAACGCTAGACCTTCTTCTCTCGCTTCGATGTTGAGGACATCAACATCACGCCCGCAGGCTTCAATTTGGATCCTGCGGGCTTTGTGTATTGTGGCCCAAGAAGCGTCTTTGGGTTTCGTGGGTAGCAACGGGGGAGAAGTAAGTGATGTGGTCTGTAGACGCCGGAGTTGGAAAACTAAAGTGGATAGTTCTTATATCCGCAGATTAAATGCTCCGGGAGGGAACGGATGTACTAGTAGTGCAACCCTAACCCGTTAGAGCTGCAATTATCGGCAGGATAAATATCCATACATGGCGAGACAAATTAAGACTTTTCCGGCCTTCTTGGTCCAGGGCGACTGATTAATGTTCTTTCCTCCCAGTGGATTCAATTCTGCTGGGAGTTATTGGGCTGTGGCTGCAAAGCTACAGCCTGGTAAAGGCAATCTGTTTCCCCGGTATAAGTCAATACGGTTGAGCACGTGACAGTTCGATATTTCACCTGGATGCACGGGTACCGGCCGTTCCCTTTGTCCGCTAACAGTGAAATTGCTTCAAGCGTTGCTAATGCTTGGAGCACGCAGATCGGGGGGGTGTTCCTATAGTCTTGTCAACCTCGCGGGTGGGGATTACAGGGGCAACTAGGGAGCCTTATTTTGCTTTCTTGGTGTTGTTTTCGGGCATAGGAAGTAGCCGATTGGGAAATCCCCATCGGCTTTGCGGGTGAAGGTGTCTTTAGGCGGCAGTGACCTCCGTCTGGGGCTCGCGGTAAAATTCGTTGTTTCTCATCATGGCGAATAAGACGTTGAGTCGTCGACGCGCTAGGGCGACGACAGCTGCGTTATGCCTTTTGCCTTCGCTGCGTTTTCGTTCGTAGAATTGTCGTGAACGCTCGTGGAATCTGATCGATGCAAAAGACGATTGCCATAGGGCGTTCTTTAATTTCTTGTTTCCAGCCCGATTTAACGAGTTGGACATAATTGATGTTCCGGACTGGTTCGTCTTAGGTGAAAGTCCCGCGTAGGACGCCAGATGACCCGCGGTAGGAAAATCGGACATATCTCCGACCGTCATCAGTATTTGCGCAGCTGACCTGGGGCCTATTCCTGGCATTGACAACAGGAGTTGTGTTTGGGGGATTTCTTCGATGAGTTCGATGACTTGGGCTTCGATTTCTTTACGATGCTCGAGTTTGAGTAAGGCATCTTTGGCAGACATTGCCACGCCTAGCTCTGCGTATTCAGCTCCTGCTATCTGGACTGACTGCCCGGCGATGGCTGTAAACATTGCGTCAGTAATAGGCTCCGGATTGCGTGCTCGGTGCTTGCGCGCGAACGTGTTGACTCGTGCCTTGCCTAGCCGCTTGATTTTGGTGGGACCGCCGTATTTGGCTAATAAGTGGAGTATCCATTTGCGGTGAATCATTTGTCCACGCAGTACGTGCTCAAATGCTGGATATGTGCCGACTAGTGCTGAACGGATCTGGTTGATAAGCCGTGTATAGGATCTGGCAAGGTCTTCGTCGATGCCGTTGAGTACCTTGAGCTGGATAAATGCTTCTTCGACTCGGTCGACGTTTCTTAGTGATTCTGGAAGATTCTTTCCGGCATAGGCAATGATGTAGGCATCACGGACGTCTGTCTTTGCATTACCGGCATGAATGCGTGATAGCTGGCGCATGGCTAGTCCGGGGAGATAGCGGACATCAATTCCGATGTCCTGAGCTACTGCCACGGTCAGACGACCGATATTATTCGGCTGATCCACGACGACCAGAGTCTTCGTTGCTTTTGTTGCATAGGCGCCAAAGAGTTTGCGAAGAGATTGCTCGTGTTGGTTGATGCGTTTGGATAGGGCCTGGTGGCCGCTGGAATCGAGGACGCAAGCGTGGTGGAAGTACTTGCCGACGTCCATGCCGATGACATAGTCGTATGTCATCTTTGAACCTCCTAGCGATAGAAAACGAATTTGGGTCATTTCATCGCTGGTGGTCGGACATACTTCACGCTGGCATCCACATTACTTTGAGACCTCACACCAGATTGTGCGGGTCAGGTTCCTATTAGCAGTTGGGAGTATGTCACTGCCTTTGGCGGCATCACCCCCCGGATCATTTTCAGACAGGGACAACAACAAGCCATACCAAAGCCAGCGACTAGTTCCATCTCCCCGAAAGGAAAGAAGGAACGGAACAAACACTACCTACCCCTGAAACAGGGACTAGGCTATGAATCTACGGTTCCCTCAAACGGAACTGCTAACAACGTAATGGGATTCTGTGTGAGAACAAAAGCTGGCCACACCTTTGTCAGGCAGACCAAAGGGAAGAAGCTTTTAGCTACAGCGTCGGTATCTTCCGTCCCACCGTATTGGCTTATCCGTCTAGCTAAGCGCATCATATAACAAAAGCGCCTTCCAACTATCCGCCGAATCTCCAAAGAGATGGGGCGGTAATGGAAGGCGCTATGTTCGTCGAAAAGCTATGAAAGCTATGGAGTGACGACTTCTCCATCAACCTCAATTTGGGTGAAAGCAAGGCCACTTTCGGTCTGCGTTGGCTGGGACAGGACGACTGCTACTTCGTCCTCACCACGGGTGCCGGTACCTTCAGCGGTCTCAGCTTCCCAAGACTCCCAGGTGATCTCAGTGATCATGTCGCTGTTGGTGGTGCAGTCCAAGCTGATCGAAGTTGGTTCGGTGACTGGTGCCGCAACACAATCAATGAACTGCGCCTGTTCGCCTGCAGCAGCCGCATCAGTAGCGGAAGGCTCTGCCGAAGTGGACTCAGCGCTCGAGGAAGGGGAGCTCTGGTTCTCAAAGGTCGAAGCATTGTCGATCTTGACATCAGAGTCGACCTCTCCTGGAGGGGAGCATGCAACGATAGCGAAAGCAGCGGCGGCAGTTAGGCCCAGGGCGGAGATACGGGAAAACTTCTTCATGGGAATCTTTCTCAAGTCAGGGTGAAGCTAGCAGGAAACAGCGATTAAGAGCTGCGTGGAGTCGCAGCCTTTGCGGAATCGTATGGGTTGGCAGAGATGATGGTGACTGAAAGGACCTTGCCGTTTGGTGCGGTGTACTCGCGAGTCTCTCCTTCTTGCGCGCCCAAGATAGCTGCGCCGAGAGGAGACTGCTCGGAGTAAGTCTCCAAGTCTTTGTTGTCGGAAGCTGCAGCACGCGTACCGATGAGGAAGGTTTCCTTATCGTCTTCGTCGCCGTTGTAGTAAACGTGAACAACGGAGCCGATAGCCGCAACGCCGTCCTGAATACCTTCGCGCTCAGTGGTGGCATTAGCCAAAACCTCGGAGATTTGCTTGATGCGGGCCTCTTCTTGGTCCTGCATCTCACGCGCAGCGTCGTAGCCAGCGTTCTCCTTGAGGTCGCCTTCTTCACGGCGCTCGTTAATCTCCGCTGCAACCTCAGGGCGACGGTCAATGAGCATCTGCAGCTCAGCCTCGAGCTTCGCCTTCGTCTCTGGAGTGATGTATTGCTTTTGGTCTGCCATACTTTCGACCTTCCTTGTCATAGCTTGTTTTATACCTAGAGTATATAGGCCGTGGCCCGTTGCCTTGGCATGTGGAATGCCTGAGAAAGCTTGCCGCATCACCTTGGCATAGAAATAGTCGGCCCCAAAATACTCCAATAATAATTATTAGGACCGAACTGCCAACTCAAGGATATTACTGGGCACGAATTTTAGCACAACCGCAGACCTTTCTTGGCCTCGGCTACTCGTAAATCGTGTGCTCGGTGTCCAAGTAGGGTGGCATCGTGCTTGAGCATCCGTACGCATCGCCAGCGACTGCCTGCGCAGTGATCGGAATTTCAACGAATGCCCGCACATTTTCGCGGCCATCAGCAGCTAAAGCGAATTCGCGACGGCCAACCTCAGCCTTAGAGAAGTCATATGCCTGGACGATGCAATATGCCGGTTCGTCCGGACGGTTGCGGGTGACATCAACCCAAACACCAAAGGTATCCTCATCAATCTCTTCATGGGAGATGTAGTGGATCTGCGCGTTAATCTGATCGCGGCTTTCAAAATACTTAAAGCCAAAGAAGATGCCGACGACGATAATCGCCACAAAAATGGCAACTACTGCCTTGCTGGTGAGGTCTCCGGACCGGACACGTCCATGATCTGTACGTTCGGAATATCTTGCGCCCCGATTGCGTTGTGTTACTTGGGAATTTTGATTGGGCTGACGTCCAGCAGTGCTCATAAACAGCTAGTCTAGCGTGCTTTCAGCAAATGCCGAATCATGCCCTAAGATAGGCAGATAGTTTAATCGTCGAGTGAATATAAGGAAATGATGAACGCTTTGAATACTGGGCGCATTTTAGCCATTCACGCACATCCGGATGATGAATCTTCCAAGGGTGCGGCGACAACGGCAAAGTATGCGGCCGAAGGCCACGAGGTGCTGGTATTAACCTGCACCGGTGGCGAGCGCGGCGACATCATCAACCCGGCGATGGATAAGCCTGGCGTGAAAGAAAACATGACCAATATCCGTCATGAAGAAATGGCCAAAGCTGCTCGCGCGCTGGGCGTACAGCACGAGTGGCTGGGCTATATTGACTCCGGTTTGCCGCAGGAATTAGCTAAACAAAATAAGGCTAAAGATCCTGATGTAGTGCGCCAATTCGTGCCGGAAGATTGCTTTGCGCAAGCTCCTGATGACGAAGTCGCGGACAAGTTCATTCAGGTTATTCGCGAATTTCAGCCGCACGTAATCATTACTTATGACGAAAATGGTGGCTACCCGCACCCAGATCACTTAATGGTGCACCGCGCCAGCATGATTGCCTGGGAAAAGGCCGGAGACGCTGGCTACAAGCCCGAGCTCGGCGAAGCGTGGACTCCACTGAAGCTGTATTACTCGCATGGCTTTGTTTATCAGCGCATGGAGCTATTCCACAACGAACTGTTAGAGCAGGGGCGCACCAGCCCGTATACGCCAATGATGGCGCGTTGGGACGCATCCTTTGGCGATATCATGTCGCGCGTTACCACTCAGATCGAGTGCGCTGATTATTTCCAGAACCGTGAAGATGCCCTGCGCGCACATGCTACGCAGATTGATCCGGCAGGTGCGTTCTTAGCCACCTCGGTAGCTACGCAGGCACGTTTGTGGCCGACGGAAGAATTTGAATTGGCGCAGACTCGGGTATCAACTTCCTTGCCAGAAAACGACATGCTGGCTGGTGTACCGGGGATTGACAAATCGCTGGGAGAGGCGAATAACTAATGACTTATTTAATGCACAATATTACCGCTGACGTGTTGTACTTCGCGCAGGGGAGCCAAGACGGTCCAGTCGGCCCGGAGTTCGGTAAGTCCTCGCCCATCGGCTTGTTGGTGCTGGTTCTGTTACTCATCGCTGTGTTGATGGCAGGCTGGTTCTTCCACCGCCGTCACTCACGCTTCCGCCGCCGCACCCTGTTCGCCGAAGCCCATGGCATCGATCCTTTCGACCAAGAAGCTTTGGATCAGGCGATGAAAGAAGCGGGTCTGTACGACTACCGCAAGAAATCCAAGTTCTAGCGAAATCCTTGAAAGAATTTCGGTCGTAGATTTTGGGCGTAGATTTAGAGCGTGACGTGCGAGTTGTGCAAAACTCGCACGTTCGTCAAGAAAGTGTGCTAGAGTTTCGCTCATGTTCGTTAACCGATTTTATTATGACAAGGCTCCGGGGCTATCCGGCGTCTTGTTGTTGTCGTGCTAACGCAAAGTAGCGCCACACACTAACGAACGCCAACGCACTTTCCACCCCGGAGCCAAGCAGCCTTTTAGATGAAGAGCTGCTTTTTATTTTGCCTCGGGGTGAGGACAAAGCAATTGATAACTTCCCTCGCAGGCAAATGGCACCACATCCAATTATTTAGCCATAAGGAAGTTTCATCCCATGTCGCAGCCAGTCTCTTTACAAACCCCGGCCTCAACCTCCAACCGTCGCGTTAAGGCTTTTCACCACTTGCCAAGTCCGGCTGAACTTCAAGCAGAGTCGCCGCTGAGTGAAAAGCAAGCGGCGAAGGTAGAACAAGACCGCCAAGAGATTGCCGAGATTTTCGACGGTGAAGATGATCGCCTCGTTGTCGTAGTCGGCCCGTGCTCCATTCACGACCCAGTCGCAGCTCTTGATTACGCCAACCGCTTGTCGCCGTTGGCTCGCGCGCTGGATGAGGATCTGAAGATTGTTATGCGCGTGTACTTTGAAAAGCCACGCACCACCGTGGGCTGGAAGGGGCTAATCAATGACCCACATCTTGACCAGTCCTTCGACATTCCTTCTGGCCTGCGCACCGCGCGCAAGGTGCTGACAGATATCGTCAACTTAGACTTGCCCGCAGCCTGCGAATTCTTGGAACCAAACTCCCCGCAGTACTACGCAGATGCCGTGGCCTGGGGCGCGATTGGTGCTCGCACCACTGAATCCCAGGTGCATCGACAGCTAGCGTCTGGAATGTCCATGCCGATTGGCTTCAAAAATGGCACGGATGGCAACGTCGATGTTGCAATCCACGCGGCATCGTCGGCAGCAGCACCGCACTTCTTCTTTGGCACCTCTGACGACGGTCAACCGTCGGTGGTAGAAACTGCCGGTAACCCGCACTGCCACATCATTTTACGCGGCGGATCGCACGGGCCGAACTGGGATGAGCAATCGGTTGCCGAAGTAACTGAGAAGTTGGGCAAAGATGCACGCTTGATGATTGATGCCTCCCATGCGAATTCGGGCAAGGATCATGTGCGCCAGGTGGAGGTGGCACGGGGCATCGCTAAGCAAATTGCTTCTGGCAATGAAAACATCGCCGGCATCATGATGGAATCCTTCCTGGAAGGTGGCGCGCAATCGCTCGATAAATTGGGCATTGACGGCCTGAAATACGGCCAATCCATCACCGATGCCTGCATGGATATCGATGACACCGTGGAGCTTTTGGCCGAGTTGGCGGCTGCGGTTCGTGCCCGCCGTGCAACACGATAGAATGCAGGTGTGAAACTTCTTCCCGCATTGCTGTACCCAGCTTATGAAGCCCGTCTGATTTCTGAGCTTAAAGGTAAGCCCCAGCCTAAACACGTCGCTGTGATGGCTGATGGCAACCGCCGCTGGGCACGCGAAGCGGGCTTTGAAGATATCAGCCACGGGCACCGTCAAGGCGCGAAGAAGATTAGCGAAATGGTGTCCTGGTGCGCTGATACTGAAGTCGAAGTAGTGACCATCTACCTGCTCTCGACTGAAAACCTGAAGCGCTCTGCAGATGAAGTCAACCTGTTATTCGACATCATCACTGAAGTTGTCGACCACCTAAGCCACGGCGATCTGAATTGCCAAGTTCGGCTCGTGGGCCACCTGGATTTGTTACCTGACGAAGTCTCGCAGAAGATGTCCTCTGCTGCGGCAGACACAGAGGGCAATGATGGGATTATCGTCAACATCGCCGTTGGTTACGGCGGACGCCAAGAAATCGTTGACGCGGTGCAAGCGATGCTGAAAAAAGAAGTCGACGCAGGCGCGACGCCAGGAGAACTGGTTGAGTGCATCACCGTGGACTCAATTTCCAAGCACCTGTACACCAAAGGACTGCCTGACCCAGACTTGGTTATCCGCACCTCTGGTGAGCAGCGGCTTTCGGGATTTTTGCTGTGGCAGGCTGCCTATTCGGAGATTTGGTTTACTGATACCTACTGGCCCGCGTTTCGCCGGATCGACTTCTTGCGCGCCTTGCGGGATTATTCGCAGCGCTCCCGCCGGTTTGGTAAATAGTGAGGGGAGCCACCGATGGTTCAGGTGTTGTATCAACCCCAGTATGGTTCCAGCAAGCTATATGCTGAGGCTTTCGCTGCGCTTCTCGATGTCGCCCCTGCCACCTGGGATGACTCACTTGCTTTGCAGACTGAATTGGAAGCAGGTGAGGGGCCAGTGGTGGTCTTTTCCTACATCCATGGCCCGCGTGTGCCCGGGGCGGAAGCAGCGCTTGCCGCGCACAAAGCTGGACGCCCTACAGCAATCTGTTGCGTGGGAATGACTCTTATTCAAAAAGCCCGCAAGGATGATAGCTTGGCCGCTCAAGTCGGTGATGACATCGTGCGCTTTTATCTGCCTGGGCGGTTGAACTATTCTGAGCTATCCTCCGCGCACATGAGGGTGATGAGGGGCATTATTCAAGCCTTAAAGCTCAAACCCCGTGCTCTGCGCAGTGACAATGACCAGTCCATGATTGATTCATTCAAAAAGGACATCGACCGCGTGGATTTGAATGAGCTTGAACCGGTCGTCGCTTGGGCGAAAGGTGAAAGCTAAAGCTTGCGCATGCGGACTTTTTCCACCGTGTGATCCTCGCCTTTGCGTAGCACCAATGATGCGCGCACGCGGGTAGGAAGAATATTCTCTACCAGATTCGGCAAGTTGATTGATTGCCAAATTTCGCGGGCCTGATTAAAAGCCTGTTCATCATTCATATCGGCATAAGCGGCAAAGTGTGCGCCGGGCTCACGGAAGGCAGTATGGCGCAAGCCGAGGAAGCGGTTGATGTACCACTTTTCGATGGTTTCCACCCGCGCATCCACATACACCGAGAAATCAAAGAGATCTGAAATCATCAGCGTTGGCCCGGTTTGTAAAACGTTGAGGCCTTCGAGGATTAAAATATCGGGCTGGTGAACCATCTGGTACTCATTGGGCACAATGTCATAAGACACGTGTGAGTACAGGGGAGCGCGGACGACTTCTTTTCCTGATTTAACGTCGGTGACAAAGCGCATTAACGCGCGGCGGTCATAAGATTCTGGGAAGCCTTTGCGCGACATCAAACCGCGCTCTTGCAAGATCCGGGTGGGGTATAAGAATCCGTCGGTCGTGACCAAGTCGACCTTCGGGTGAGTGTCCCAGCGCTCTAGTAGAACTTGCAGCAAACGTGCTGTCGTGGATTTTCCTACCGCGACAGAACCTGCGACACCGATGACAAAAGGCACGTGGCTGGGCGGGTTTCCCAGGAATTGTTCTGTTGCCTGAGTTAGTGCTTGCCGCGCTGCGACCTGCATGTGGATGAGACGGGAAAGCGGAAGATAGACATCAGCCACCTCTTCGAGGTTGATGTTTTCACCAATGCCCGCGAGCTTCTTCACTTCGGATTCAGTCAATACCTGCGGCATGGACTTACGCAGTCCACGCCAGGTATCGCGGTCGAAATCAAGGTAGGGGCTTAAATCGGAGTTCCGCGCCATGGGCTCTATTGTGTCACTACAGCAGGTTACGAAGAAATTAACCCGGAATTAACCGGTCGTAGGGCAGGGCGGAAGTTATTTTAATCGCGCTAAGTTCTTTAAACTAGCCCAACCTTAGCTATCATGTGTGATGTATTGCTTCATCCCCACTTCGACGAAGGGAATATATAGTCACATGACTACCCAGAATTCTTCCGATGCTCAGTACCAGGAAATGCGTGACTTAGACCCAGAGGTCTATGCAGCAATTAACGGTGAAATTGCTCGTCAGCGCGATACCCTGGAGATGATTGCGTCGGAGAACTTTGTTCCTCGTGCAGTCTTGCAGGCACAGGGTTCCGTCCTTACCAACAAGTACGCAGAGGGCTACCCAGGTCGCCGCTACTACGGTGGATGTGAGCACGTCGATATCGTCGAAGATCTGGCGCGTGACCGCGCTAAGGCTCTGTTCGGCGCTGAGTTTGCCAACGTACAGCCACACTCCGGTGCACAGGCAAACGCTGCCGTCCTTGCTTCTCTTATCAACCCAGGCGATAAGATCTTGGGCCTTTCTTTGGCTCACGGTGGTCACCTGACCCACGGCATGAAGCTGAACTTCTCCGGCAAGCTCTACGAAGTAGCTGCCTACGAAGTCGATGCAGAAACCAACCGTATCGACATGGACAAGCTGCGTGAGCAGGCTATTGCAGAAAAGCCACAGGTCATCATCGCTGGCTGGTCTGCATACCCACGCACTCTGGATTTTGAAGCATACCGTTCCATCGCGGATGAAGTGGGGGCTTACCTGTGGACCGATATGGCACACTTTGCTGGTCTCGTTGCCGCTGATCTGTACCCAAATCCAGTTCCACACTCTGATATTGTTTCCACCACCGTGCACAAGACCCTGGGCGGTCCTCGCTCCGGCATGATCCTGGCTAAGCAGGACTACGCTAAGAAGCTCAACTCTGCAGTCTTCCCAGGCCAGCAGGGTGGCCCTTTGATGCATGTGGTTGCAGCGAAGGCAATTGCCATGAAGGTTGCTGCTTCCGAAGAATTCCGTGACCGTCAGGTCCGTACTCTGGAAGGCGCGAAGATTCTTGCTGAGCGCTTGACCACTCCTGAGGCAAAGGCAGCAGGCGTTGACGTTCTCACTGGCGGCACCGACGTGCACTTGGTTCTTGCGGACCTGCGCAATTCTGAGATGGATGGCCAGCAGGCAGAAGACCTCCTGCACGAGGTCGGCATCACCGTTAACCGCAACGCGGTTCCAAACGATCCACGTCCACCAATGGTGACCTCTGGTCTGCGTATCGGTACTTCCGCTCTGGCTACCCGCGGCCTGGATGCAGAAGCATTCACCGAGGTGGCAGACATCATCGGCACCGCGCTTACCGATGGCAAGAACGCCGATACCCAGAAGCTGCGCGCACGCGTGGACAAGCTTGCTGAGCAGTTCCCACTCTACGAGGGCTTGGAAGACTGGAAGATCGTCTAAACCAGACCGTCGACAGCTCTAAACAGTAAAAGGTCAGACCCCGGAAATTCCAGGGTCTGACCTTTTCTTAATTGTGCGTGGCACAAAGTGCCTCACCAAGGAAAGCGTTCTAGCGCAGCGCAGTTACTGCTTATCCGCATCCTCTGAATCTTCAGCGTCATCGGAAGCTTCTTCGATAGCAGCTTCGCTTTCCGCTAGGGACTTCTCCACGGATTCGACGAAGTCTTCTTCCTCGGCAGGAGCGGTTGCTTCGGCATCCTGACTCTTGGTGGCGTTACCATCGGCAGACTGCCCTTCGGTGCGCGCTTCTGCATGAGCGGTGCGTGCCGCGCGCAGCCAATCCGGCTGGTTTTCTAAAAGCTCCTTGATTTCTGCGGCATCAAGTGGCTTGTCCATGTCGTTTTTCTTCAGAGCAGTAACTGAAATTCCCAGTTTCTGCGCAACAACCGGACGAGGGTACGGGCCGGTGCGGCGTAGCTCAGTGAGCCACTCCGGGGGATTGGTGTGCAAATCGCGCAGCTCCGCGTGCGTAATTGCCCGTTCCTGGAACTCCGAAGGAGCAGCAGGAAGATAGATGCCGAGCTTTTTCGCCGCAGTCTGCGGGCGCATAGCGGTACCAGATGGTTGCAAATTGTTGTCGTTCACGATTTCTACGGTAGCACCAAGTTCGACCATGGGAAACATCCCCGATTAAGCTAGCTGTCATGTTGCGATTGAGCTTTGCCACCGGCACCGAACCAGGGAAATGGTTCGAGCGTTTCCGCCGCGCCACCGATCACGGGGGCCTGGAAACCATCGATGCTGACGATGCCTTGGGCCCGCTGCTATCAGGTGATGTCGATGTGGCATTGGCGAGGTTGCCGCAAGGGGGCATCGACAAGCGAATTAGCGAAGACACCACCCATATCGTGCGGCTTTATACCGAGGCCCGCGGAGTAGCGGTACCGAAAGATTCCGTGTTTGCTGAGCTAGGGGAGGCGGTTGACCCGCGCGATATTGCTGATGAATACCTGAACTATCGCATTGGCCCCGATGCATCCCTCGACATCGATGAAATCCGCGCTGGCCTGCAGGTAGTTGCTGCCAATGTGGGCATCGTCATCGCGCCGCGGCCACTGCTGAAGGTGCTATCGAAGAAACAAGTTGTGCCTTTGGAACTGAAAGACCCGCAGGTACCGCAAACCGAAATTGCTCTGGTGTGGCTGAAAGAAAATGATTCTGAGGCCATTCAGGACTTCGTCGGAATTGCCAAAGGCCGCACGCTGAATTCCTCACGGCATGGAGCGCCGAAGAAAACGGCGCGCGAAAAAGCTAAAGCCAAGCAAGTGCGACGGAGTGCAAGAGCCAAAACGGGCGCCAAGAAGTCTCCCAACCGCAGTTCACAACCGCGGAAAGGACGCCGCGGCTAAGCACGGTTAGCCACTGAGAATATGGTTTACGCAAAGTTCATCTTGCAACCGTGTAATTTTAATCTCTCATGCTTATGGTGGGCTCTAACCGGAGAAGCTCGCAAGAACTTGTTTGCGGGCGGAGGTAGAAGAGCACTTGCTCTAAACACTGACACCGCCAAGCGAAAAGGGAGACCCCTGCAGGCATGTTTGATTCAAACGTCACAACCTGTTCACCGCACAATCCAGCTCGAGAAACGAATTCCTATGATTCGGTAGCGCACCTAGATTCAGCTAAGAAGACCAAAACCTATGTTCTTGATACCTCTGTGTTGCTGTCGGATCCGTGGGCACTGAAGAAATTCGCAGAACACGACGTGGTTCTGCCCGTTGTTGTTATCTCGGAGTTGGAAGGAAAACGTCATCACCCGGAGCTTGGCTGGTTCGCCCGCCAAGCTCTTCGTCTTTTAGAAAGCCTGCGCTCCAAGCACGGCTTTCTGGACCAGCCTGTGCCTGCGAATGAGGACGGGGGCATGCTGCACGTGGAACTCAACCACCAGGACCAGTCCCTGCTGCCGTTGGCTTTTCGCGGTACCGAGGGCGACCACCGCATCTTGGCGTGTGCCTTAAACCTCGCTCACGAAGGTCGCGATACCGTGCTGGTGACAAAAGACGTGCCGCTGCGCGTCAAAGCCGGCGCCGTCGGTCTTGAGGCCGATGAGTACCACGCGCAAGACGTCGTGCTTACCGGCTACACCGGCATGGCCAATGTGCACGTCTCTCCTGATGTCATTGATGACCTCTTTAGCGATGGGGAAGTCGTTATCGATGATCTCGTCACTGATGAGGGCTTGCTTGTCGATGAACTCCCGGTGCACTGCGGTTTGAGCCTGCAAGCGAATCAACAGTCCGCGCTGGGGCGGGTCATGGCTGACGGCACGGTGAAGCTCGTGCGCGGTGATATGAACGCTTTCGGGCTCCAGGGCCGCTCTGCTGAGCAGCGCATTGCGCTCGACCTTCTCTCGGACCCATCGGTGGGCATTGTTTCTATTGGTGGCCGCGCCGGCACCGGCAAATCTGCTTTGGCTTTGTGCGCCGGGCTGGAAGCCGTGCTGGAGCGTCAAGAACACCGTAAGATTGTGGTCTTTCGCCCAATGTATGCGGTCGGCGGCCAATCCTTAGGCTATCTGCCAGGCTCCGAATCAGAGAAGATGAACCCCTGGGCACAGGCCGTCTATGACACTCTCGAAGGCCTGGTTTCCGACAATGTCATTGAAGAAATCCACGACCGCGGACTGTTGGAAGTACTACCCCTAACCCATATTCGAGGGCGTTCGTTGCATGACAGCTTCGTCATCGTCGATGAAGCCCAGTCTTTGGAACGCAACGTGCTGCTTACCGTACTCTCGCGCCTCGGTCGCGGGTCGCGGATTGTGTTGACGCACGATGTCGCGCAGCGCGATAATCTGCGGGTGGGGCGTCATGATGGGGTGCAGGCGGTCATCGAAAAGCTGAAAGACCGCAGCCTCTTTGCACACATTACTTTGCAACGCTCCGAACGTTCAGCAATCGCCGAATTAGTCACAGATCTACTGGAAAGTGACAACTAGCGGCGCAGTGCTGCTTGTGAGTTTAAGCGAATTCCAGTGGCCCACGTGGCGTTAATCGGTACCTATCCGGATAATGGGAGCATGACAAAGTCGAACTTCGCAATTCGCGCTTTCCGGGCAGAAGACTACCCGCAGATCCAGGACATCTATGAGCAGGGGCTTGTAACAGGTAATGCGTCTTATGAGCACCGACCTTTGACTCTGGAAGAGTTTATCGACGGCAAAAATATGGACACCGTATTTGTTGCGGTGGAACTGCACGACGAATCCAAGGTTATCGGCTGGGTTTCTGGCGCTCCTATTTCCCAGCGCCCAGTTCTTGCCGGTGTATTGGAAGATTCCATCTACGTTGACCCCGAGGCCCACGGCCGGAGAATCGCCAGCGGATTGTTGGATAAGTTCATCGAGGTCTGCCAAGAGCTAGGCATGTGGGCCATTCATTCCTGGATCTTCCCTGAAAACGAAGGTTCTGTGAAGCTGCACGTTTCTCGCGGTTTCGAGGAAGTAGGCACCTACAAGCACTTGGCCAAGATGACCTACGGACCGCGTGCGGGTGAATGGCGCGATACCGTCGTCTATCAAAAGCTGCTTCCAAAGCCTGAGAAGGTCACCGCTGAAGAAGAGTTTGAAGCCACCGCCTCAGAGCGCATCAAAGCCCAACGCCCACTTCAAGCATAAGAATGAGCATCTAGACCGACGCAAAAACGCCAAATGCTCTGCAAGAAACTGAGTCAATCAGAATCTTGCAGAGCGTTTATTTCTTTGCGGCTGTCCTACCGGAACCACTCACGTAAGAAATTTCCCTTGGAGAAAATTTCTTATTCGATGGTTTCCTTCAAGCGCTCTTGGCGCAGTGGGAACAAAATCAGCATTGCAACAATGGCCAGTGGCACCATCATGCCAATCACGGGGGTCAGACCGTCATTGTAGGAATTTAAGATAGCGTCACGGAGGACATCGGGAAGCTCTGCGACTGCGTGCGGAGTCAAGGAGTTGGCGGCATCTGCACCTTGGAACTGCTGCGAAATAGCGGCGCCTTCCTTGCCTAACGATGCAAGGGCATTAGGCAAACGGGTAGCCATCTCATTCTGCATATTGTGAATGAACATCGAACCCACGATGGAAGCACCCAATGCCGAACCAATCTGGCGGAAGAAGTTATTAGCCGCCGTGGCAGTACCGACCTGCGATACAGGGAAGGAGTTTTGAACAATCAGCACCAGTACCTGCATGACAAAGCCCAAGCCGACACCGAATACAAGGAAGCGAACTCCGATACCGGTCAATGAAGTCTCAACGGTCATCTGGGACATCCACCACAAAGCAAACGCCGTGATGGCCAGGCCCGCGATGGGGTAGTACTTGTAGTTGCCGGTCTTAGCGATGATGAAGCCAACACCAGTGGAGACACCGATCATGCCGACCATCATCGGGATCATCATCAAGCCTGCTTCAGTTGGCGTCAGGGTGTGCACCATCTGCAGGTAGGTTGGCATGTAGCCGAGCACGCCCATCATGGCCAGACCCAAAACAGTACCGGCGAGGGTGGTCAAAACCATGTTGCGGTTCTTAAATAGCTGAACCGGGATCAGCGGCTGGGATGCACGCGACTCAATGAACACGGTGAGCAGCGCGCCGACGATGACTACGGCAGCCATGGACAAAATAGTTGGGGAAGTCCACTCGTATTCGCTTCCGCCCCAAGTGGTGAGCAGAATCAGGGTGCTGGTCGTGATTGCGATGGCCGCAAAACCCATCCAGTCAAAGCCCTTAAAGCCTTGCTCGCCCACGCGCAGCTTCAGTACGAAAGCGCAGACAATAATTGCCAGCAGACCCAGTGGAATGTTGATCCACAGGCCCCAACGCCAACCGGGACCATCGGTGAACCAGCCACCGAGAACTGGACCCAGTACGGAGGAGACGCCAAAGACGCCGCCCATAATACCCATGAACTTGCCGCGCTCACGTGCGGAGACAACCTCAGCCACAATCGACTGCGAGGAAATCATCATGATGCCGGCACCGAAGCCCTGGATTGCACGTCCGGTGATCAGCATGCCCATGCCATTGGCAAAGCCACCGAGCGTCGAGCCAATAACGAAAATGGAGATACCTGAGATGTAGACCCACTTGCGGCCCATGCGGTCACCGAGCTGACCGGCTAGTGGCATAGCAATGGTCATGGTGACCATAAATGCTGAAATTACCCAGCTCATCTGGTCCACGCCGCCGAGCTCGCCGACGATGGTTGGCAGAGCGGAACCGAAAATCATCTGCCCCAAAGAGCTCATCAGCATGGTGAGCATCAAGGCAGCGAAGATAATGCCGACGTTATCCGCGGTCTTTTTACCGTGGTTTGGGTCGATTGCTGAAGGCGTTGCCATTTCAGCATTGGCCACTGGGAATTCTTCCGCAGTGTGAGCACTGGCGTGGCCGGCCGTGCTTGGGGTGGAGTTTTTAGCTACCATTCCAGTCCTTTCGTGTAATTCTTTATCAATTCCATCGCGCGATAGATGCGGTCACCCACTGGCAGTGCACAATCACGATCGGGTCGTGAGATAGCCATCCAGGTGGCTTCGCGAATGAATCCGCTCAGCAGCATCGCCTCTGTTTCCGGATCCAATTCCGGGGCGCGTTGTTCTTCAGGATGTTCCCGAAGACGTTGGGCAATTAGCTCCATGGTTTCCCGTGAGCGTTCCTTGCGAAACGCCATTGCGCGGACCGCGACATCCGGATCCGCAAAGATTCGCTGACGACGGTCGTGAATCGCTTGACTCTGGTGAGAAGACTCCAAGTGTTGTTTGATCTGCTCAACCATCAGCTGCAGGAGATTGCTGGCGTCAGCATTCAAGAAGTCATTGCGTTGCTTTTCCGTCAACGGTTCCGAGGACGCGCCAATAACGGCGCTTTCTTTCGTGCTGAAATAATTAAAAAAGGTGCGTCGGGAAATCCCGGAGGCTTCGCAAATTTCTTCAATTGTTACTTTGTCAAAGCTCGATTCATCAACCAACCGTGTCGCGGCGTCTTCGATGCGATGCTTGGTTGCCAATCGCTTCTGCTCCCTTAACCCGAGGTCACTGCCAGGGAGGGAGTCTTCTTCATTGTCATTAACTTCTTGCACAGCATGCAATGTTACACCCCGTGCAAGTTTGCACCAAGTGCAAGTTGTGTGAAATTATGTATCTCGATCAAACTGAATGGTTTTGATCACTGTTGGGAATTTTCCACCAGGTCATCCAAGCTACGCGTCAGGGAAGCAGCTGCCTTAAGCTCTTTTTCGCCAGCTGCAGATTCTTCGAAGTACTGCGCCGATAGTTGTCCGGCATCTTCTTCAAACTCCCAGAACCCATCGGTTACGCACTTCTTATTTAGTGCCTGTGTGTCATAAGTGACCACGCTTTCTTCGCCTGCCTCAGGTTCCATCAGCGTTAAAAGCGCCTGGCATCCGGTGGTTGGATACACCAACACAGCGGTCGTGCCAGCAAAGGAGATGACTCCGTTCCACGCGTTTTCCGGCCCCGCATTGAATTTACCTGCGAAAGTCCCGACGAATCCGCCATCAAGCTTCTCAACTGGCGATGCAGAATCCACCTCCACCACGCCCCGCTCCACCATCGGCGTTGGTTCCGGTTCCGCGTTTGAACGAATCCACGCGAACAATGCCGCCACAACCGCGAGCACCACGACCAGCACTCCAACGATCCACATCCACCGGTCCACAGTTTTTGAACCCTTGTATTGTTCAAAAGAGTTTTGGTTACTGCTCTCGGCTTTCTCCACCCGTTGCTGATTGGGAAGGTTCGAGTTGTGTGCATCCGGCATGTTTTCAGGCATGGCAGTAATCTTAGCCGTCTCGTTCAAACTGACCGCGTCCCCTTCGCGCTCACCGGCGAAAGTGTCCTGGCGAGGCGACTGGTTCTGGTGAGCGCGAAGCGCACACTTAGCTTTGCGATGCATGCGCCTGCCTATCATCGGCGCCGTCCGAGCGGGGTAGTGCTGCGAGCCGTCGATAGTTAGTGACGGCTAGTGACGGCTATTGACAGTTTGAGATGGTTTTGGACGGTTTGCGACGACGTCGCGTCAGCATTGAGGCGATGGTCTCTTCGCGCTCACCGGCTTTAGCTTTCTCGTGAATGGCGGGCTTTCCGTGAGCGCGAAGCGTACATGGGGCGCGTTGCGAGTGTTTTGGGCACCTAGCGTTCAAATTGCGTTGGAGCTCGGCGGTGCTTGGCGGGACATCTGCCCATAGATTTCAGCGATGTGTACCCTTCGCGCTCACCGGCGAAAGCGTCCTGGCGAGGCGACTGATTCTGGTGAGCGCGAAGGGGACAATGGGCTGGGTTCGGTGACAAAGGGGAGGCTGGAGAGTGAAAAGAGCACCAGCCAACAATGTGGCTGGTGCTCTTTGGTAACTAAGCGGGAAAGTGAAGCTTAGAAGTTGTCGCGGTCGGTGTTGGCCATGGCCAGAACATCGAGGCGCTTGTCCAGTTCTTCTTCGGTGAGTTTGTCGCCGTCAACGAAGCCGAGGTTGATGACAGCTTCGCGGATGGTGATGCCTTCAGCCAACGCGTGCTTAGCAACCTTGGCTGCATTCTCGTAGCCGATTGCAGAGTTCAACGGTGTAACGATAGATGGGGAAGACTCAGCGAAGGTCTTCATGCGCTCAGCGTTTGGCTCGATGCCATCGACAAGGCGATCAGCGAATACACGAGCGGTGTTAGCCAGCAGGCGAGAGGATTCGAGAACGTTGCGTGCCATCATTGGGATGAAGACGTTGAGCTCGAATTGGCCCTGGGTGCCGCCGAAAGCAACAGCTGCGTCGTTGCCGATAACCTGTGCGGAAACCTGGGTTGCGGTCTCGCACAGAACAGGGTTGACCTTGCCCGGCATGATGGAAGAACCTGGCTGCAGGTCAGGCAGGTGAATCTCAGCGAAACCGGTCAGTGGGCCGGAGCCCATGAGGCGGATGTCGTTAGCCATCTTGTACAGGGAGACAGCAACAACGCGCATTGCGCCGGAGAACTCAACGAGAGCGTCGCGGTTAGCCTGAGCCTCAAAGTGGTTCTTAGCTTCAGAGAGCTCGTCGATGCCGGTGAGCTTCTTAAGCTCCTCGGTGACCTTTGCGCCGAAATCAGCGGAGGTGTTGAGGCCGGTACCAGCAGCGGTGCCGCCGATAGCGAGCTCGCCCAGGCGAGGAAGCGTTGCTTCGATGCGCTCGATGCCCAGCTCGAACTGGCGAGCGTAGCCGGAGAATTCCTGGCCGAGGGTTACTGGAACAGCATCCATCAAGTGGGTGCGGCCGGACTTAACAACGTCCTTCCACTCATGAGCCTTCTTCAGAAGGGACTCATGCAGGACCTTCAAACCTGGGATGAGGTCGTTGACGGCAGCTTCGGTTGCAGCCACGTGGGTTGCGGTTGGGAAGGTGTCGTTGGAGGACTGGCCCATGTTCACGTGGTCGTTAGGGTGCAGCTCAACGCCATTTTGCTTGGCTAGGGAAGCGATGACCTCGTTGGTGTTCATGTTGGAAGAGGTACCCGAACCGGTCTGGAAAACATCGATTGGGAACTCAGCATCGTACTTGCCGGTGGCGATTTCCTTGCCAGCAGCGATGATGGCGTCGGCGATTTCGCCGTCCAATGCACCGGAATCCTTGTTGACCTGTGCACATGCAGCCTTCAGAAGGCCCATTGCGCGGATCTGCGCAGACTCCAAGCCACGGCCCGAGATTGGAAAGTTCTCAACTGCACGCTGGGTCTGTGCACGCCACAGTGCGTCTTTAGGAACCTGTACTTCGCCCATCGTGTCATGTTCGATGCGGTATTCAGTCATGAAATCCACCTTCTTTGTAGAGAGAATAAATCTATTTAACTGGAATGCACCCAGCAGGCATGTATCGCGCTACTGGGGTTTTAAGGCTTTGCGCCTTCAAATGGCTAATTTTCGGCTCGCGCGCCCTGACATTGGGCGCGGGGCTTGCCTACTAGCCTAGCCAAATCCTATTGTGCGGGATTCGACGCAGGGTCGGAGTAGTCAATTACGGAGTACTCCTGCAGCTTGGACAGCTGGTGAATGGACTCAAGGTAGCGCACGGTGCCGGACTTGGAACGCATGACCATGGAGCGGGTCGTTGCGGAGTTTGCCCGGTAGGAAACACCGTCGAGCATGTCACCGTTGGTAACACCGGTAGCTGCAAAGTAGCAGTTCTCGGAGGTGACCAGGTCGTTGGTAAACAGCACGCGGTCAAGGTCGTGGCCGGCGGCGCGAGCACGCTCAGCTTCTTCCTCGTCGGTTGGCCACAGCTTGCCCTGAATTTCGCCGCCCATGCACTTGAGTGCACAAGCGGTGATGATGGCTTCTGGAGTGCCACCGATGCCCATGAGCAAGTCGATGGAGTTGGAGTCCTGCGCAGCGGCGATTGCACCTGCAACATCGCCGTCCATGATGAGGCGAACCTTGGCACCGGCCTCGCGGATTTCCTTGATGAGTTCATCGTGGCGTGGACGGTCCAACACAACAACGGTAACTTCCTGCGGGCGAAGGCCCTTGGCTTCTGCGACAGCGTTGATATTGAAGGCAACAGGCTTGTTGATGTCTACCTTGCCGGCAGCTTCTGGGCCGACAACCAACTTATTCATGTAAAACACAGCGGAAGGGTCGTACATCGTGCCGCGCTCAGCAGCGGCGATGACAGAAATCGCGTTGGGGCGGCCTTCAGCCATCAAACGGGTGCCATCGACAGGATCGACTGCGATATCCATCCCTGCGCCTTCACCGGTGCCTACATGTTCGCCGTTGAAGAGCATTGGGGCTTCATCTTTTTCACCCTCGCCGATAACAACTACGCCGTCCATGGATACGGAGTTGATGAGCGTACGCATGGCATCGACTGCTGCGCCGTCGCCTTCATTCTTCATGCCGCGGCCAACCCACCGACCAGAGGCTAGTGCTGCAGCTTCGGTGACGCGCACCAGCTCCATAGCGAGGTTGCGGTCTGGAAGTTCACGATCTCCAGCAGTATTTGTCATCGGTTAGAAGGCCTTCCTCATTGGTTAATCTGTGTCAGCGTGTGTCAACTTGTGTGTCAATTTGGCACGTGCATTTCAAGTATGCCCATTGACCCCACTATTATTCCATGTTTCCCAACCTCAGCATCCCCGAATAGTCCCCCGAAAGTGGGGCACCAGGGCTACCGTCACAGCAAGCACGTGCAGACAAGGTGCTTAAAGACACCCCGAGTGGGTTACCTATTTTGTATCAGGGCGTGCGATACTAATGCGCATGGCGGGCGAGGATAAACCAAAGATTTTCGAAAACGGCCGGGACATGATGTTGTCGCTCGGAGTGATTGTTGTGGGAATGGTCGCGGTTGTCGGAACAACCGGTCTGTGCACCATCAACCCAGAAACTTCTGATTTGTCTGCTGTTCGGGAAGTCGACGGCGAAGCATTCTTAGATATGGAAGCTCGCGGTGCGCAAGGTGCCATTCGCGTTCCCGATGTGCCAGAGGATTGGGTAGCTAATTCCGCACGTCGTGCTGGCATTGCACAGCAGCCAGCTTCCGTTGTCGGGTGGGTAACGCCAGGGGAGGCATATTTGTCGTCTTGGCAGACGCAAGTTTCGCTTGACGATGCCATCTCCAGCTTCGACGAGCACTTCCGCGAAGAAACCGAAACGGTAAATATCGACGGCCAAGACGTAACCGTGGCCTCTAGCGCGGAAAATAATGTGCGTGAAGTGTGGGCGTTCGACTTGGAAGATGAACGCGTACTGCTTACCGGTACTGCGCCTGACGCGGACTTCGAGGAATTAGTCCGCGCATTCTTGGCAGTTGACCCGGTCGACATCGGCGCTGCTGATGCAGGCATCGACGCATCTCATTAGTTGCTTTCGGCGCGGAATAGTTAAATATTCCGCGCTGTGAAGCGAATCTTTTCTAGCACGTCCCCGTAGTTAGCCGTGACTCCGACTTGCTCCGTGCGCTCTTGTGCAGCTTCGCCGACAGGGCCGGAAACGCGCTCGCGGTCGACAAAGATTTCAATCTTTTCTTTCGACAACGCTGGTTCTACGGTGATCGCATAAAGCTTGCCGACGCTAAACTCAAAGCTTAAAGAACCGTTGTAATAAGTCAGCTCCTGGTGCCCTTCTTTATTTTGAAGGTCAGTTTTGGTGTGCGCGGGCCCAAAGAATTCTTCAATCAAGCCAATGGGGTCGCCAAATTCGACCGCGCCTGCTGAAGCGGATTTGGAGATGAAATCAACGCGGTCACCGGGGTAAGCAAAAATCTGCATGGGGAAGTTGTGTTCTTTCTTATAGCTAGAAGTCGGTGTTGGTGGAATCTTCGACGGCATTGTCGACGGCACTATCGGCAGATTCGCTGCCTGCGGCACGGGCGTTTAATGCGTCTTCCACGCGCTTGGAGGCGCCATCGAGGTGGTTCTCGCACGCTTTCGCAAGTGCTTCGCCGCGTTCCCAGTACTTAAGAGATTCATCCAGGCTCATTTGTCCCAGCTCGAGAATCTTCACGGTCTCAATAAGCTCATCGCGAGCTTGCTCATAGCTCAACGTGTCGATGGCTGGAAATGCATCCTCGCCTGGGGTGCCGGTGCCAAAAGAATCAGTTGCCATAAGGTTTACTTTCTACGTTGTGGAGGAGTGAAAAATTTTAATCGGAGGGGCCTGCGTCCAAGACAGCAGCCGAGAGGGAACCGTCGCCGACGCGGACACGAATTTGCGCGCCTGGTGGGGCCTG